>NZ_JAVDSG010000001.1:7347500-7690146 GCF_031455225.1 Saccharothrix longispora | reverse complement strand
GACGAGGCCGACGAGGAACACGGCGTCCCACTCCAGGCCCTTCGCCGCGTGCAGCGACGCGAGCGTCACGCCCTCCACGGTCGGCGGGTGCTGGGCCTCGGCGCGCATCTCCAGCTCGGCGACGAACTTCGGCAGGTCGGCTCCCTCGACCGAACCCGCCAGCTCCTCGGCCAGCTCGACGAGCGCCAGCAGCGACTCCCACTTCTCCCGGGCCGAACCGCCGGCGGGCGGGTCGTCGGTCAGGCCGATGCCGGCCAGCACCTCGCGCACGACCTTGGGCAGTTCGCCGGACGGTTCGTGCCCCGCGGCCTGGCGCAGGGCGATCACCGCCTGCCGCACCTCGGCGCGCTGGAAGAACCGCTCGCCGCCGCGCACCTGGTAGGGCACGCCGACCTCGGCCAGCGCCTGCTCGAAGACCTCCGACTGGGCGTTCACCCGGTAGAGGACGGCGATCTCGCTGGCCGGCACGCCGTCGTCGAGCAGCTCCTTGGTCCGCCGGGCGACGGCGGCGGCCTCCAGCGTCTCGTCGTCGAACTCGGTGAACGACGGCCGCGGCCCGTCCGGGCGCTGCCCGATCAGCTTCAGCCGCGAGCCGGCGGGACGTCCGCGCGCCGAGCTGATGACCTGGTTGGCCAGCGCCACGACCTGCGGCGTGGACCGGTAGTCGCGTTCGAGCCGGACGACGGCCGCGTGGGGGAAGCGGCGCGGGAAGTTCAGCAGCGGCGCGGGCGAGGCGCCGGCGAAGGAGTAGATGGTCTGGTTGGCGTCGCCGACCACGGTCAGGTCGTCGCGCTGACCGAGCCACGCGTCGAGCACGCGCTGCTGGAGCGGCGTCACGTCCTGGTACTCGTCGACCACGAAGCACCGGTAGCGGTCGCGGAACTCCTCGGCGACCTCGCCGTGCTCCTCCAGCGCGGCGGCGGTGTGCAGCAGCAGGTCGTCGAAGTCGAGCAGCTGCGCCTGGTTCTTGAGCTGCTCGTAGGTGCGGTAGACCTGCACGACCAGCTCGGCGGCCACCGGGGTGTCGCGGCTGGTGCGGGCGGCGGCGGCCGGGTAGTCCTCGGGCGCAATGAGCGACGCCTTGGCCCACTCGACCTCGCCGGCGAGGTCGCGCAGCGAATCGGACTCGGTGGACACGCCGGCGCGGTTGGCGGCCTGGGCGATCAGGCGCAGCTTGTTGCGGTCGACGAGCTGCCACTGCTCGCCGCCGACGACCCGGGGCCAGAAGTAGCGGAGCTGGCGCAGCGACGCCGCGTGGAACGTGCGGGCCTGCGCGCCGTGCACGCCCAGCGCCCGCAGCCGGGTCCGCATCTCGCCCGCGGCACGCGCGGTGAACGTGACGGCGAGGACCTGACCCGCGGCGACGTGCCCCCGTTGGACCAGGTGGGCGATGCGGTGGGTGATCGTGCGGGTCTTGCCGGTGCCCGCGCCCGCGAGGACGCAGACCGGGCCGCGCGGGGCTTCCACGGCGGCGCGCTGTTCCGGGTCCAGTCCCTCCAGCAGCCGGTCCATGCGGTGCATCCTCGCAGAGCACAGCGCGTACTCCCGTCATGGGGCGACGCGCCGCGCCGTATCCTGGTGGGTATGGCTGGTAAGCAGGACAAGGCCGCCGCCAAGGCGGCCTCCAAGGAAGCGGCGAAGGCGCGACGCGCGGCCTCGAAGCAGCGGCGCGGCCAGATCTTCGAGGCGTTCAAGATGCAGCGCCGCGAGGACAAGGCGCTCGTGCCGCTGATGCTGTTGTGCCTGCTGGGCGCGACGGCGGCGGCATTCCTGATCGGCCTCGTCTGGGACATGCAGTGGGTGCTGCTGCCCATGGGCATCGCGGTGGGCGCGCTGCTGGCGGTGATCGTGTTCGGCCGCCGGGTGCAGCGCAACGTGTACGCGAAGGCCGACGGCCAGCCGGGCGCGGCGGCGTGGGCGCTGGACAACCTGCGCGGCAAGTGGCGGGTCACCCAGGCCGTGGCGGGCACGACCAGCGGCGACATGGTGCACCGGGTGCTGGGCCGGCCGGGTGTGATCCTGGTCGCCGAGGGCGCCCCCCACCGGGTCAAGGGCCTGCTCGCGCAGGAGAAGAAGAGGGTGGCGCGGGTCGTCGGCGACACCCCCATCTACGACCTCGTCGTCGGCTCGGAGGAGGGCCAGGTCTCGCTGCGCAAGCTTCAGGGCCACCTGATGAAGCTCCCGCGCAACATCTCGACCGCCCAGGTCGACACGATCGAGAACCGCCTGGCCGCGCTGGCCAGCCGGAGCGCCGCGCTGCCCAAGGGCCCGCTGCCGCAGGGCGCCAAGATGCGCAACGTGCAGCGCGCCATGCGCCGCCGCTGACCCGCGCGGAACCACGTTCACGCACTTCAGGCCCGGTCCGTCGACCGGGCCTGAAGTGTTTCCGGGCCTGGCGCGGTTCGGGTCCGAGGTATCCGGTGGCCGGCGCCGGGCGTTCCGGTGGCTAGCGGACGCGGACGACGACCGTGCCCGCGGCCTTGTCGTGCAGGCACCTGCCGTCCGCGTCCCACACGACGGCCGGGATGATCGGGAAGATGAGCAGCGTCCGCAGCGCCGCGCGGGGCAGGCCCACGACCCCGGCGCCGTCCAGGCGGGCGACGCGGAGGCCGAACAGCGCGTGACCGGGGGTGAAGCCGAAGAACCCGACCGCGACGATGGTGATGGTGAACCAGGCCAGCAGGCTCCAGTTCTTGGGCAGCTCGGGCTGGGTGAACACCGCCGCCACGCCCCCGGACAGCACGAAGTCCAGCAGGATGGCGAAGGCGCGTCGTCCGGTGGAGGCGACCGACCCCGGTCCCGACTGCGGCAGGCCGAGGCGTTCGCCCTTCCACCGCTGGCCGGTGCCGTCACCGGAGTCGGCGCCCGGCTCCAGCGCCGCGCGGGGTCCTGACAGCCACGAACCGGTCCACCTGCTCACCCCACCAGAGTAAGCCCGTGCTCAGCCGGTGAGGACCGACGGTCGGGTTGCCCCGCCCGGGCCGCCCGTTAACACTGGCGAAACACCAGGGTGACTGCCGGGCAACACCGCGGTCTTAGTTTCGCCACGATGGCACGGCCGCGGCACGCAGCGGCGCAGAACCACGCCCCCACCGCAGCAGAGGAGTCGACGAGGGTGTTCAAGAATCCCGACGAGGTCCTGAAGTACATCTCCGACGAGGGCGTGAAGTTCGTCGACGTCCGGTTCAGCGACCTGCCCGGCGTGATGCAGCACTTCACGCTCCCGGCCTCGGCGTTCGACGCCGACGCGATCGCCGAGGGCCTGGCGTTCGACGGCTCGTCGGTGCGCGGCTTCCAGTCGATCCACGAGTCGGACATGCTGCTGCTGCCGGACCTGTACACGGCGCGCCTCGACCCGTTCCGGATCGAGAAGACGCTGATCGTCAACTTCTTCGTGCACGACCCGTTCACCCGTGAGGCGTACAGCCGCGACCCGCGCAACATCGCGCGCAAGGCCGAGCAGTACATCACCGAGTCGGGCATCGCGGACACCGCGTACTTCGGCGCCGAGGCCGAGTTCTACATCTTCGACTCGATCCGCTTCGACACCACCGCGAACGCCTCCTTCCACGAGATCGACGCGATCTCCGGCGCCTGGAACACCGGCCGCGAGGAAGAGGGCGGCAACCGCGGCTACAAGGTCAAGTACAAGGGCGGCTACTTCCCGGTCACGCCGACCGACCACTACGCCGACCTGCGCGACAAGATGGTCCTCAACATGGAGGCCCAGGGCTTCACCGTCGAGCGCGCGCACCACGAGGTGGGCACCGGCGGCCAGGCCGAGATCAACTACAGGTTCAACACGCTGCTGCACGCCGCGGACGACCTGATGCTGTTCAAGTACATCATCAAGAACACCGCGTGGCAGGCCGGCAGGACCGTCACGTTCATGCCGAAGCCGCTGTTCGGCGACAACGGCTCGGGCATGCACACCCACCAGTCGCTGTGGAAGGACGGCCAGCCGCTGTTCCACGACGAGTCCGGCTACGCGGGCCTGTCCGACACGGCGCGCCACTACATCGGCGGCATCCTGCACCACGCCCCGTCGCTGCTGGCCTTCACCAACCCGACGGTGAACTCGTACCACCGCCTGGTGCCCGGCTACGAGGCCCCGGTCAGCCTGGTCTACAGCCAGCGCAACCGCTCGGCGTGCGTGCGCATCCCGATCACCGGCAACAACCCGAAGGCCAAGCGCATCGAGTTCCGCTGCCCCGACTCGTCGGGCAACCCGTACCTGGCCTTCTCGGCCATGGTCATGGCGGGCCTCGACGGCGTGAAGAACAAGATGGAGCCGCCGGCCCCGATCGACAAGGACCTCTACGAGCTGCCGCCCGAGGAGGCCCGCGACGTCAAGCAGGTCCCGGCGTCCCTCGACGCGGTCCTGGACAGCCTCGAAGCGGACCACGACTTCCTGCTGGAGGGCGGCGTCTTCACGCCGGACGTGATCGACACCTGGATCACGTTCAAGCGCGAGGAGGAGATCAACCCCCTGCGCCTGCGCCCGAACCCGTACGAGTTCGCCCTGTACTACGACGTGTGATCGACGCGGGGCTCCGACCGGCCGTTCCACCGGTTGAAGCCCCACCCAGGCCGTCTCCGGACCGCCTGGGCCGGAGAGGTGGCCAGAGCCTCCACAAGCCGAAGGCCGGGTGACTGCTGCAGTCACCCGGCCTTCGGCCTTGTCCGACCGGCACCCTGGTCCGGGGCGAGCACCTGACCGGCGTCCACTACGAGAACGCGGAACGCGGTGTCGTGGCCCTGGCCACCGCCGCGTCCCGCTCACCACCCGCGGCTACCCGGCGGACGAAGCGGCTGCCGTCCGTCGGATGGTGCTGGACGAGGTGCGCGAAGCGATGGCGCCGGCCTACGTAGTCCGGGTCACCGACACGTCCGCCCCCGGGCCGGGCGACACTCACCGGGGGACGGGGATGCCCGGCACGGTCACGGAGCCGCCGGTCGGGGCGAGTTGACCGACGATGCCCGCGAAGGTCAGCGAGAACGCGCCCGCCGCACCCGGCACCTTCCGGTCCAGGTCCAGGTACCCGTTGACGCTGCTGTTCTTCGCCACCGTCCCCGGCCACTTGCTGGTCGACAGGGACGCTCCGTAGTCGCGCCCGGTGTCGTCGACCACCGCGACGGAGGCCACCGGCAGGTCCATCTTCGCGGTGCTGGCGTTCACGGCCGTCACGAACACCCGGAGCGCACCGCCCCGGTTCTCCACCTTGGTGACCTCCACGGTGAGCAGGCCGCGCGCCTGCTGCCAGGAGCCCTCGGCGGTCCTGTCCTCCACGCCGGCGGCGGGGGCCTCCGGCGACGGGGAGGACTCGGCGGCGCCCACCGCGCCGTCCAGGCCCGCCGTGTCGTCGGTCGTGGCGGGGCGGGTGGTGGACGGCGCCGCGGCGGAGGTGGTCTGGCGCAGCGTCACGCTCAGCGCGCCCACGCCGATGGTGCCGGCGGTGACCGCCTGGACCGCGCCCAGCAGCACCAGCACGCCGAGCACGACCGTGCCGACCTTCAGGGCGGTGTTGTTCTTCCTGCGGTGGTGGCTTCCGTCGACCATGACGTCCTTCGTCCGGGCGCACGCGTGCGAAACATGAATCTCCCCCGTAAAACGACGTCAGTGTTGACATGCGGAACACGAATAGTCAATGGTGAGCGGCCCCTGATCGACGGTCGGTAGCGCGCCGACGACACGCCGTCCACGCCGGGGGGACACGCCGTCCACCGCGGGGCCACCGTGCCGCGCCCGACCCGGGCGGTTAGGGTCGCGCCGTGTCTGATGACGTCGCAACCACCGCGCAGGTGCTCTCCACCAACATCTTCGACTCCGCCTCCGAGGCCATCGAGGCGATCGCCGCCGCCGACGTGCTCGGCCTGGGCATCAAGGTGTCCAACCGGCTCGTCCAGGACGAGGACGACGCCGACTCGCTCGCCGAGGAGTGGGTGGTGGAGCTGCTCACCTCGATCCCGACCGGGGACGAGGACTGATCGACTGACCGGAGGGCCCCTCACCCGAGGGGCCCTTCCCTCACACCACCAGCACGACCTTGCCCCGCACGTGCCTGCCCTCCAGCAGCCGGTGCGCGTCGGCGGCCCGGTCCAGCGGGAACACCTGCTGCACCGACACCTCCAGCTCACCCGCCCCGGCACGGGCGGCCAGCCACTCCAGATCCGCCCGCACGGGCTTGGCGTAGGCGTACCGCCCGCCCAGCTGCAACACGTTCGTGTCGACGATCGACACGATCCGGGAGTTGTCCCGCACCAACGCGGTCGAATCGTGCAGCGCCGTGCCGCCGACGCAGTCGAACGCCACGTCGACCAGGCCGTCCCCGCCGACCAACTCCGCCACGTTGTCCACCAGCGCGTCCCCGTACGCCACCGGCTCCGCGCCGAGCGATCGCAGGAAGTCGTGGTTGCGCGGCGACGCCGTGCCGATCACCCGCGACGCGCCCAGCAGCCGCGCCACCTGCACCGCCAGGTGCCCGACCCCGCCTGCCGCGGCGTGCACGAGCACCGCGTCGCCCTCGCCGACACCGACCTTGCGCAACGACTGGAGCGCGGTCAGGCCGGTCAGCGCGAGGCCGCCCGCCTGCTCCCACGACAGCGACGGCGGCTTGTGCGCCAACCCCCGCTCGGTGGCCGCGACCAGCTCCGCGTACGTGCCGTGCTGCACGTGGTCCTTGCGCTGGTAGCCGAACACCTCGTCACCGACGGCGAACCCGTCGACGGCGGGCCCGACGGCGCGCACCACGCCGGCCACGTCCCAGCCCGGCACCAGCGGGAAGTAGTGGGGCACCGACGCCGCCACGTACCCGGCCCGCACCAGCAGGTCCACCGGGTTCACCCCCGCCGCGCGCACCTCGACCAGCACCTGGTCCAGGGCGATGGCCGGGTCGGGCAGGTCCTGGAGGACCAGCACGTCGGCGTCTCCGAACTCGTTCTGCGCGATCGCCTTCACGCACCCCAGTGTTCAGACCTCCGGGGAAGCGCACCACTCGGGAGCCGCGGGAGCGCTCAGGAGCCGTAGAAGACGCGCTCGATCACGGCCCGCGCCCGCCGCGTCGTGCGCCGGTACGAGTCGAGGAACTCGCCCGGGTCGTCCGGGTGCCCCATGGCGCACGCCACGGCGGCCAGGTCGCGCCCGGCGGTGGGCAGCTGGTCGCCGGGCTTGCCGCGGACCAGCACGACCGCGTTGCGCGCCCTGGTGGCGGTCGTCCACGACTCCATCAGCGCCGAGGCGTCGTCGGCCTGGATCAACCCCGCCTCGGTGGCCGCCTTCACACCGCGCACGGTCGAGGGCGTGCGCAGCGCGGGCACCTCGTGGGCGTGCTGGAGCTGGAGCAGCTGCACGGTCCACTCCACGTCCGCCAGACCACCGCGGCCGAGCTTGGTGTGCGTGGACGGGTCGGCGCCGCGCGGCAGCCGCTCCGCCTCCACGCGGGCCTTGATGCGCCGGATCTCCCGCACGGCCGCCGCGTCCAGCCCTCCCGCCGGGTACCGCACCGGGTTCACCAGGTCGATGAACCGCTCGCCCAGCTCCGCGTCGCCCGCGATGAACCGGGCCCGCAGCAGCGCCTGCGCCTCCCACAGCTCCGACCACTGCGCGTAGTAGGCCCGGTAGGAGTCGAGCGTGCGCACCAGCGGCCCCTGCCTGCCCTCGGGCCGCAGGTCGGCGTCCACCTGCAACGCCGGGTCCTGGCTGGGCGCGGCCAGCAGCCGCCGCACCTGCTCCACCACCGTCGACGCGTACTTCGCCGCCGCCGAGTCGGCCACGCCGGGCGCCGGCTCGCACACGAACAGCACGTCCGCGTCCGACGAGTAGCCCAGCTCGCGCCCGCCCAGGCGCCCCATGCCGATGACGGCGATGGACGCGACCCGCTCACCGGACGACCGCACCACCGCGTCCAGCGCGGCCTGGAGCACCGCCACCCACACCTCGGACAGCGACACGCACACCGTGCGCAGCGGCACGAGGCCCAGCAGGTCCGCCGACGCCACCCGCAGCAGCTCCTGGCGGCGCAGCGACCGGGCCGCGGTCACCGCCCGCTCCAGGTCGCTGTACCGGGACACGGTGCTGCGCAGCGGGTTGCCGATGGTCATCGGGTCGCGGCCGACGAGCGCGTCGGTGTCGGCCAGCAGCCGCAGCACCTCGGGCGCCCGCACGAGCAGGTCGGGCACGAACTTCGACGTGCCCAGCAGCGCGGCGAGCCGGTCGACCACGGTGCCCTCGTCGCGCAGCAGCCGCAGGTACCAGGGGGTTTCGGCGAGCGCCTCGGACACCCTGCGGTACGCCAGCAGCCCGCCGTCCGGGTCGGGCGTGGTGGCCAGCAGGTCCAGCAGCACGGGCAGCAGCGCGCCCTGGATGCGCGCCCGCCGCGACACGCCCCTGGTCAACGCCTCGATGTGCTTGAGCGCGCCGTCCGGCGCGGCGTAGCCGAGGGCCGCCAACCGGGCGGCGGCCTGCGCGGTGGTCAGCCGCAGCGCCTCCGTCGGCACGTTCGCCACGGCCTGCAACAACGGCCGGTAGAACAGCTTCTCGTGCAGCCTGCGCACCTGGTTGGCGCGCTTGCGGAACTCGGTCAGCAGCACCTGGTCCGCCGACGTGCCGCCCTCGGCGTGCAGCCCGGCGGCACGCGCCAGCCGGCGCAGCGCCGCGGTGTCGTCGTCGGCCGGGAACAGGTGGGTGCGCAGCATCTTCTGCAGCTGCAACCGGTGCTCCAGGGTGCGCAGGAACCGGTAGGCGCGGCCGAAGTCCGCCGCGTCCGCGCGCCCCACGTACCCGCCGCGCCCCAGCAGCTCCAGCGCCGCCGTGGTCGACGGGATGCGCAGCTCCTCGTCGGCGCGGCCGTGCACCAGCTGGAGCAGCTGCACGGCGAACTCGACGTCCCGCAGCCCGCCCCGGCCCAGCTTCAGCTCCCGGTCGGCCAGCCCCACCGGCACGTGCTCCTCGACGCGGCGGCGCATCGCCTGCACGTCGGGCACGAAGTCCTCGCGCTCGGCCGCGTTCCACACCAACGGGCGAACGACCTCCAGGTACCGGCTCCCCAGCTCGTCGTCACCGGCGACCGGCCGGGCCTTGAGCAGCGCCTGGAACTCCCACGTCCGCGCCCACCGCCGGTAGTACGAGGCGTGCCCGTCGAGCGTGCGCACGAGCGCACCGGCCTTGCCCTCGGGCCGCAGCGCCGCGTCCACCTCGAAGCACGCCTGCCCCGCGACCTGCATCATCGTGCCGGCCAGCCGGGTCGCCACGCCGAGGTCGCCCTCGCCGACGAACACCACGTCCACGTCGCTGACGTAGTTCAACTCCCGCGCGCCGCACTTGCCCATCGCGATCACGGCCAGCGCGCAGTCCGACGAACGCGGCACCTGCCGGTCCGCCACGTCCAGCGCGGCCCGCAGCGCGGCCACCGCCAGGTCCGACAGCAGCCCCGCCACCTCGTCGTAGGCGACGTAGCGCTCGTCCGGCTCCACGACGTGCGCCAGGTCCTCCGAGGCGATCCGGCACAGCAGCGCCCGGTACTCCAGCCGCAGCGCCCGCACCGCGTCCGCCCCGGTCAGCCCGTCGACCGCGGCGACCAGGACGGGGGCGAACACCCCGGCGTCCACCGGCTCGGGGTCCGCCAGGCCGTGCCACCGGTCCGGGTTGGCGACCAGGAAGTCGGCCAGCGCCGTGGACGTGCCCAGCACCGCCAGCAGCCGGGCGCGCAGCACGGCGCCGTCCCGCAGCGCGCCGTCGAGCTCCGGCCACCCGTCGCCCAGCGCCACCCGCAACCGGTCCACCCCGCGCAGCGCCAGGTCCGGGTCGGGGCTGCGGGACAGGGCGAACAGGATCGCCTCGGCGCCGTCGGTGGGCCGGCGGTCCTCCCACCAGCCGGCGGCGCGCAGTTCCTCGGCGCTGCGCGTCCCGGTCAGGCCGAACCGCGCGGGGGACGTGGGGGTGCGGGCAGGATCGGTCATCGACGAACACCGTAGTCCGCCGAGTGCCCCCGCGAAGCCCTCAGCCGGCCACGATCAAGTAGATCCCGAACAACACCACGGTCACGCACGCCAGCAGGCAGGCCGCCGCGCCGGCCGTGGGCAGCGCCGCGGACCCGCCGCCCTCCCGCGCCGTCTCCCGCGCCGACCAGGCCCGGAGCCCCAGCGAGAACAGCACGACCAGCCCCAGCACCGTCACCAGGCTCACGCCGAACACGGCGCCGAGCGCCGCCCAGTCGATCTTCACACCGCCACCTCGCGCGTCTCGGCCTGCGCCGCGATCTCGTCCACGACGTGCTCCGGCCGCACCGGCTCCCGCCGCGACATCAGCCAGATGCCCAGTGCCACCGCCACGCCCACCACCGCGACCACCACCACGCCCACCGTGCCCGTCGAGGCGACCTTGCCCGCCACCGCGCCCACGATGCCCGCGGCGGGCAGCGTCAGCACCCACGCCGCCGCCATCCGCCCGGCCACGTTCCACCGCACGCCGTCGCGCTGCCGCCCCAGACCGGAGCCCATGATGCCGCCCGACGCGACGTGCGTGGTGGACAGCGCGAAGCCCAGGTGCGACGACGCCATGATCACGGTCGCCGCGCTGGTCTGCGCCGCGAAGCCCTGCGGCGCCTCGATCGTGGTCAGCCCCTTGCCCAGGGTGTGCGTGATGCGCCACCCGCCCAGGTAGGTGCCCAGCGCGATCGCGATGGCCGCGCTCAGGATCACCCACATGGGAGGTTCCGCGCCGGGTGCGAGGGTGCCCGCGGTGATCAGGGTGAGCGTGATGATGCCCATGGTCTTCTGCGCGTCGTTCGTGCCGTGCGCGAGGGACATCAGCGCGGCCGAGGCGATCTGCCCCGCCTTGAAGCCCTTCTCGCCCACCGCGCGCCGCGTGCCCCGGCTGAGCCGGTAGGTCAGGTAGGTCGCCAGCAGCGCCACGATCCCCGCGACCAGCGGCGCGGCGATCGCCGGGGCGATCACCTTGTCCACGACCTTCGCGAAGTGCACGGCGTCCGCGCCGGACGCGATCCAGGTGGCGCCGATGAGCCCGCCGAACAGGGCGTGCGACGAACTGGACGGCAACCCGACGTACCAGGTCACGAGGTTCCAGACGATCGCGCCGACGAGTCCGCCGAACACGATCGCGGGCGTGATCCTCGCGTCGTCGACGATCCCCCCGGAGATGGTCTTGGCGACCTCGACCGACAGCAACGCCCCCACCAGGTTCAGCACCGCGGAGAACGCGACGGCCGTGCGCGGCCGCAGCGCCCCGGTGGCGATGGAGGTCGCCATCGCGTTCGCGGTGTCGTGGAAGCCGTTGGTGAAGTCGAAGGCCAATGCCGTGATGACCACGATGATGACGAGGAGCGAGGCATCCACGCTGATTCCTCCGGCTGAACCGACACAGTCGTGGATGAACGCTACCTGTCGTACGGGTGAACTCTCACATCATCGGAGGTTCGTCACACCAGCGGGAGGTTCCGTTGGATCGTCAGCTCTCCGCCCGCCAAACGCACGAATCGTTCGGCGAAGGGCTGCCACACCTCACGGATGTCCTCGTGCGCGGCAGTGAGCCGTTCCCGATCCGCCAACTGCGGCAGCGCGGCGAGACCACCTGGGTGCCCTTCCGCCCATTTCAAGACGTCCTTCGGTGCCGTCTCGATATGGAACTGGACGCCATAGGCGTTGTCCCCCACCCGGAACGCCTGGTTCACGCACACCGGCGAGGACGCCAGCAGCGTCGCCGTCGGCGGCAGGGACGACACCTCGTCGAGGTGGAACTGGAGCACGTCCGGCGTCCACGGCAGGTCCGCGAACAGCGGGTCCTGCCCCGCGACGTCCCGCTTCGCCACCAGCCGCACCCCGATCTCGGGCCGCTCCGCGCGCCGCACCTGCCCGCCGGTCGCCACGGCCAGCAGCTGCGCGCCCAGGCAGATCGCCAGCACCGGCACCCGCTTCGACACCGCGTGCGACAGCAGCCGCCGCACGTCGGCCAGCCACGGGTGCTCGGCGTCGTCCAGGGCGCCCATCGCGCCGCCCAGGCACACCAGGCCCCGGTAGCCGTCCAGGGTGTCGGGCACCGGCCGCTCGGCCGGGTCCAGCACGTCCAGCACCGCCCCGGCGGCGGTCAGCCACTCGCCGAGGCGGGCCGGCGGGTCGTCGCGGTCGGGTTGCAGCACGAGCAGTCGCGTCACGCCGCCGAGGGTAGATCAGGGCGCGGACGGGTCAGCAGGCGCAGGCGACCCCGGGCGGGCCCGTGCCCTCCACCGAGTCGCCCTCCACCGAGTCGCCCTCCACCGGGTACCCGGCCGCCTGCCAGGCCGCGATGCCACCGGAGAGCCGCTTCACCCGGAATCCCAGTTCGCTGAGCCGCAACGCGCCCTTGGTGGCGGCGTTGCACATCGAGCTCTCGCAGTAGCAGACGTAGACCAGGCCACGGTCCCAGCCGGCGGTGGTGGCCCCGTCGACCTCCCAGTGCGGCAGGTTGAGCGCGCCGGGGATGCGCGCCCGCTCGAACGCCGCGCGGCCGCGGGTCTCCACGAGCCGGAACCCGGCGGTCGCACCCGCTTCCAGGTCCCGGACGACGTCGTCCGGGTCGGCCTCGAAGGCCAGCTGGGCGGCGAAGAAGGCGGCGGCCGCGGCCGGGTCGGCGGCGGGGAAGCGGAGCGTGTTCGTCATGGGGAAATCGTCGCTCCGCCGAGCCCGCCGACCCAGGCGGAAGTCCAGGCGTTCACGCCTTCCCGCCTACGATTCCACGGTGGAACTGGACGACCTGGACTGGAAGTTGTTGGAGCTGCTCCAGCGGGACGGTCGGATGACGTTCACCGAGCTCGCCAAGCGGGTCTCCCTGTCCGCACCCGCGACGACCGAGCGCGTGCGGCGACTGGAGCAGGCCGGCGTCGTCACCGGGTACGTGGCCGTGGTCGACCCGCAGCGCCTCGGCCTGCCGATCGAGGCCATCGTGCGGGTGCGGGTCCGCAGCCTCGACACCCCCCGCTTCCGCGAGCGCGTGGTGACCGCGCCGCAGGTGCGCGACGCCGACCACGTGACCGGCGACGACTGCTGGCTGCTGCGCGTGCTCTGCCGGTCGATGGTGGAGCTGGAGGAGTTCGTCGAAGTGGCGCAGCGCTACGGCGACACCACCACGTCCCTGGTGTTCTCCTCGCACGCCCGGAACCGACCCGTGACCCGCGACGTCCTCGATGGCATCGTGTCCCGATGACGTCGACGGGCGACACGGGGGACGCGCCGTGGAGGAGAACCCGCAGGACGACCTGTTAGCCGGCGACGAGGGCCGGAGGGCCGACGCCGCCCTCTGGGAGTGCTGATCGGCGTGGTCCGGTTCACGTGGGCGGCCGCCGTCGTCTGCGCCGGTCTCGCCGTGATCTCCGCCATCTCGGCGGCATCCACCGCGAGCGTGTGCTTCACCTCGGACCTCGGCACCCACGTGCTGACCTCCGTCGAACGGGGCCGGGCGCACCTGGGTGCGCAATCGCTGAGGATCTGCATCGACGACCCGACCACCGGGGAACGGGTGCTCGCCGCCGTCGAGCGCGGGGCGCGCCGGGGGCCGTCCCGTCAGGAAGGGGTCGGGGTGAACACGAACTCGGCCGCGTCGACGACCGGGCGGAACCCGATGCGCTGGTAGATCGAGTTCGACGTCGGGTTCGCCAAATCCGTGAACAGCACGACGTGCTGCGCGCCGCGTTCCCGCGCCCACGCCGCGCAGGCCGCCGTGACCGCCGCGCCGTAGCCGTGCCCGCGGTGCTCCGGCGGCGTGTAGACCGGGCCGATGCGGGACATGCCCGACGCCGGCGCGTTCGCCCCCGCCCACGACACCGGCGCGTCGTCGTGGAACCAGACCAGGTACCCGGCGCCGGCCGCCAGGCTCGCCCGCAGGATGCGCGCCGACTCCTCCTGGGCCTCCGCTCCGCGCACCACCCCCATGGCCTCGACCGCGAAGTCCGTGCGCCACCGCGTCAACAGCTCGACGTCGTCCTCCGACGCCAACCGCGCCTGTCCCGGCACCTCCGGGACCACCAGGTCGCCCAGCTGGTACAGCCGCTGGGCCATGTGCTCCTGCGCGCCCTGGCCCGTGCGCGCCGACCAGGCCACGACGAACGCCTCCACCGCGTCCCTCGGGCCGTTCACGCCCGGCAGCTCCACGTCGCCGGCCAACGCGTCCGCCACCGTCTCCGCCCACCGGGCCGGCACACCGCTCAACGTCAACGGCCACGGCGGTGTGCGCAGGGCCGCGGCCACCAGCACACCGTCGTCGTGGACCGTCATCAGCAGCGGCGGGTCGTCGTCCGGGTCGGGGTGGTCCAACCTGCGCGCCACGGCGGCGATCGGAACGGTGTGCAACACCGGGTCCGTGTTGAAGAACTCGCCGGTGAGTCCCCAGAACTCCGCCAGATCGTCGTGCTTCGTCACCTCGGCCACGGGCGCGACGGTAACGCAAAAAGCCCTCAGGGGCACTCGGATATCCGAGTGCCCCTGAGGGAAAGAATGTTCGGCGGCGTCCTACTCTCCCACACCCTCACGAGTGCAGTACCATCGGCGCTGGAAGGCTTAACTACCGGGTTCGGAATGGGACCGGGTGTTCCCCAACCGCAATGACCACCGAAACACTATGAAATTACCAACCCGTAGGCACCACACCCCACAACAGGGCATGATGGTCCGGTTCGGTTCTTTCAGAACCGCACAGTGGATGCGTAGCATGTTTGTGAGCAAGTCCTCGGCCTATTAGTACCGGTCAACTCCAGCCGTTACCGGCCTTCCATCTCCGGCCTATCAACCCAATGGTCTCTTGGGGGCCTTAACCCACGAAGGGTGGGATACCTCATCTAGGAACGAGCTTCCCGCTTAGATGCTTTCAGCGGTTATCCCTTCCGAACGTAGCCAACCAGCAATGCCCTTGGCAGGACAACTGGCACACCAGAGGTCCGTCCGTCCCGGTCCTCTCGTACTAGGGACAGCCTTCCGCAAGTATCCTACGCGCGCGGCGGATAGGGACCGAACTGTCTCACGACGTTCTAAACCCAGCTCGCGTACCGCTTTAATGGGCGAACAGCCCAACCCTTGGGACCTACTCCAGCCCCAGGATGCGACGAGCCGACATCGAGGTGCCAAACCATGCCGTCGATATGGACTCTTGGGCAAGATCAGCCTGTTATCCCCGGGGTACCTTTTATCCGTTGAGCGACCACGCTTCCACAAGCCATGGCCGGATCACTAGTTCCGACTTTCGTCCCTGCTCGACCTGTCGGTCTTACAGTCAAGCCCCCTTGTGCACTTGCACTCGACACCTGATTGCCAACCAGGCTGAGGGAACCTTTGAGCGCCTCCGTTACTCTTTGGGAGGCAACCGCCCCAGTTAAACTACCCACCAGGCACTGTCCCTGATCCGGATCACGGACCGAGGTTAGACATCCAGTACGACCAGAGTGGTATTTCAACGACGACTCCACAACCACTGGCGTGGCCGCTTCACAGTCTCCCACCTATCCTACACAAGCCGAACCGAACACCAATACCAAGCTATAGTAAAGGTCCCGGGGTCTTTCCGTCCTGCCGCGCGTAACGAGCATCTTTACTCGTAGTGCAATTTCGCCGGGCCTGTGGTTGAGACAGTCGAGAAGTCGTTACGCCATTCGTGCAGGTCGGAACTTACCCGACAAGGAATTTCGCTACCTTAGGATGGTTATAGTTACCACCGCCGTTTACTGGCGCTTAAGTTCTCAGCTTCGCCCCGAAAGACTAACCGGTCCCCTTAACGTTCCAGCACCGGGCAGGCGTCAGTCCGTATACATCGTCTTGCGACTTCGCACGGACCTGTGTTTTTAGTAAACAGTCGCTTCTCGCTGGTCTCTGCGGCCGAAAAATCCTAGCCCGCAAGGGGCTTCAAATCCCTCGGCCCCCCTTCTCCCGAAGTTACGGGGGCATTTTGCCGAGTTCCTTAACCACAGTTCGCCCGATCGCCTCGGTATTCTCTACCTGACCACCTGTGTCGGTTTGGGGTACGGGCCGCATGAACACTCACTAGAGGCTTTTCTCGGCAGCATGGGATCACTCTACTTCGCCTCAATCGGCTATGCATCACGTCTCAGCCTATGTGCCTGGCGGATTTGCCTACCAGACGGCCTACACGCTTACACCAGTACTACCACTCACTGGCGGAGCTACCCTCCTGCGTCACCCCATCGCTTGACTACTACAAGTTCAGGTCCCGCGCTCCACGTCGGGTCCTCATCCGAAGAATCAGACCCGGGCTTCGGGCGGTTAGTATCACAAGCCTCGCCATGGGCGCGTTCACACGGGTACGGGAATATCAACCCGTTGTCCATCGACTACGCCTGTCGGCCTCGCCTTAGGTCCCGACTTACCCTGGGCGGATTAGCCTGGCCCAGGAACCCTTGGTCATCCGGCGGCAGAGTTTCTCACTCTGCTTTCGCTACTCATGCCTGCATTCTCACTCGTCCAGCCTCCACACCTGGATCACTCCGGCGCTTCAATGGCTGAACGACGCTCCCCTACCCATCCCGGCATAACCGGAATGACACGGCTTCGGCGGTGTGCTTGAGCCCCGCTACATTGTCGGCGCAGGACCACTTGACCAGTGAGCTATTACGCACTCTTTAAAGGGTGGCTGCTTCTAAGCCAACCTCCTGGTTGTCTGGGCGACCCCACATCCTTTCCCACTTAGCACACACTTAGGGGCCTTAGCCGGCGTTCTGGGCTGTTTCCCTCTCGACTACGAAGCTTATCCCCCGCAGTCTCACTGCCGCGCTCTCACGTACCGGCATTCGGAGTTTGGTTGATTTCGGTAAGCTTGTGGGCCCCCTAGACCATCCAGTGCTCTACCTCCGGCACGAAACACACGACGCTGCACCTAAATGCATTTCGGGGAGAACCAGCTATCACGGAGTTTGATTGGCCTTTCACCCCTAACCACAGCTCATCCCCCAGGTTTTCAACCCTGGTGGGTTCGGGCCTCCACGCGGTCTTACCCACGCTTCACCCTGGCCATGGCTAGATCACTCCGCTTCGGGTCTAGACCACGCGACTATGGGCGCCCTATTCGGACTCGCTTTCGCTACGGCTACCCCACACGGGTTAACCTCGCCACGCAGCACTAACTCGCAGGCTCATTCTTCAAAAGGCACGCCGTCACCCCTAAAGGCTCCGACGGATTGTAGGCACACGGTTTCAGGTACTATTTCACTCCCCTCCCGGGGTACTTTTCACCTTTCCCTCACGGTACTAGTCCGCTATCGGTCACCAGGTAGTATTCAGGCTTAGCGGGTGGTCCCGCCAGATTCACAGCGAATTTCACGAGTACGCTGCTACTTGGGAACACCGTCAAGAGAGATACCGGGTTTTCGCGTACGGGACTCTCACCCTCTACGGCCGCGCTTTCCAGACACGTTCCGCTAACCACGGTATTTTATGACTCTCCGTCGATCCGGCAGAATCGACCAACAGGTCCCACGACCCCGCACACGCAACCCCTGCCGGGTATCACACGAGTACGGTTTAGCCTAATCCGCTTTCGCTCGCCACTACTCACGGAATCACGGTTGTTTTCTCTTCCTGCGGGTACTGAGATGTTTCACTTCCCCGCGTTCCCTCCACATACCCTATGTGTTCAGGTATGGGTGACCCCACATGACTGGGGCCGGGTTTCCCCATTCGGACACCCTTGGATCTCAGCTCGGTTGACAGCTCCCCAAGGCTTTTCGCAGTCTCCTACGTCCTTCATCGGCTCCTGGTGCCAAGGCATCCACCGTATGCCCTTAATAACTTGCCACAAAGATGCTCGCATCCACTGTGCAGTTCTCAAAGAACAACCAGACGCCCCACCACACTGTCCACGCCTGCCAGGCAACCCCGGCGGTTCGAAGACGGGCAGAACCCTGTCGTTTCTCGCTGAGGAAAACACTCACGTGTTCTCTCAGGACCCAACAGCGTACCGAACAGAAACCTTGAACCCTCGACGGACCCTTCCACGCCCTCACGGACAGTACTAACTCCGTCGACAACCCAGGCACTGCATTAGCCAGCATCCACATATATGAGCTCCACCCGACGATCACTCGCCGCCGGCGTGGCCTCCGAGCTGCACAAGTGCAACCCGCAGATGCTCCTTAGAAAGGAGGTGATCCAGCCGCACCTTCCGGTACGGCTACCTTGTTACGACTTCGTCCCAATCGCCAGTCCCACCTTCGACCGCTCCCCCCCTTACGGGTTGGGCCACGGGCTTCGGGTGTTACCGACTTTCGTGACGTGACGGGCGGTGTGTACAAGGCCCGGGAACGTATTCACCGCAGCGTTGCTGATCTGCGATTACTAGCGACTCCGACTTCACGGGGTCGAGTTGCAGACCCCGATCCGAACTGAGACCGGCTTTGTGGGATTCGCTCCACCTCACGGCTTCGCAGCCCTCTGTACCGGCCATTGTAGCATGTGTGAAGCCCTGGACATAAGGGGCATGATGACTTGACGTCATCCCCACCTTCCTCCGAGTTGACCCCGGCAGTCTCCCATGAGTCCCCGCCATAACGCGCTGGCAACATGGAACGAGGGTTGCGCTCGTTGCGGGACTTAACCCAACATCTCACGACACGAGCTGACGACAGCCATGCACCACCTGTACACCGGCCACAAGGGGGCCAATATCTCTACTGGTTTCCAGTGCATGTCAAGCCCAGGTAAGGTTCTTCGCGTTGCATCGAATTAATCCACATGCTCCGCCGCTTGTGCGGGCCCCCGTCAATTCCTTTGAGTTTTAGCCTTGCGGCCGTACTCCCCAGGCGGGGTGCTTAATGCGTTAGCTGCGGCACGGAGGACGTGGAAGTCCCCCACACCTAGCACCCACCGTTTACGGCGTGGACTACCAGGGTATCTAATCCTGTTCGCTCCCCACGCTTTCGCTCCTCAGCGTCAGTATCGGCCCAGAGACCCGCCTTCGCCACCGGTGTTCCTCCTGATATCTGCGCATTTCACCGCTACACCAGGAATTCCAGTCTCCCCTGCCGAACTCAAGTCTGCCCGTATCGACTGCAGGCTCCACGTTAAGCGTGAAGTTTTCACAGCCGACGCAACAAACCGCCTACGAGCTCTTTACGCCCAATAATTCCGGACAACGCTCGCACCCTACGTATTACCGCGGCTGCTGGCACGTAGTTAGCCGGTGCTTCTTCTGCAGGTACCGTCACTTGCGCTTCGTCCCTGCTGAAAGAGGTTTACAACCCGAAGGCCGTCATCCCTCACGCGGCGTCGCTGCATCAGGCTTTCGCCCATTGTGCAATATTCCCCACTGCTGCCTCCCGTAGGAGTCTGGGCCGTGTCTCAGTCCCAGTGTGGCCGGTCACCCTCTCAGGCCGGCTACCCGTCGTCGCCTTGGTAGGCCATTACCCCACCAACAAGCTGATAGGCCGCGGGTCCATCCCATACCGCCGGAACTTTCCACCCACCACCATGCGGTGACAGGTCGTATCCGGTATTAGACCTAGTTTCCCAGGCTTATCCCAGAGTACAGGGCAGGTTACCCACGTGTTACTCACCCGTTCGCCGCTCGTGTACCCCGAAGGGCCTTACCGCTCGACTTGCATGTGTTAAGCACGCCGCCAGCGTTCGTCCTGAGCCAGGATCAAACTCTCCAATAAGGAATGAGTTCGATCGCTCCGAACAACACTGACAAGTAATGTCAGTTGTCCAGTAACAATCTCAAAGGAATCCTCTTGACGAGGATCATAAATTTACTGGCTATTCGGCACGCTGTTGAGTTCTCAAAGAACACGCGCTCACCATCTTGTCCCGCGTCTTACCGCGGTTCATTCCGGGGCTTTGTGTTTCCGGTGTTTCGCTTGTGTTTGAAGCTTAGCTGGTTCGTTTTCGCGGTGTCAAATCGGCCGGTTCCGGCTTCCTCGCTCCGCGTTGAATCCCGCTTCGCATTCAATTTGTTCTTAACTTCCAGACCCGAGGCAGCGCTCTGCGCTGCTTATTCGCTTCTGGGAGCTCGACGCCGCAGAACTCTACCCGGCCCGATTCGCGGTGTCAACCGCTCGTTCCGGGGGTCTTGCTGGCGACTCGGTAAAAGTTACTCATGACCTCGGTGGAAGTCAAATCGCCTGGTCAGCGGGGTGCCGGAGGGGGACGGACACCTGCGGGCCGGGCGCCTTGGCCTGCACGGGGCGCGGTCGCAGCCACAGCGGGATGCTCCGCAGGCCCTCCATCGCGGCCACGATCTGCTCCGGCGACGCCGGCTCGCGGGTCGCCACGGGCACCAGGTCGTAGCCCCAGGTGCGGAACTCCTTGAGCACCGTGACCGGATCGTCGCCGAAGCCCTCCGTCGCGGTGGCCGAGAAGTCGAGGAACACGTGCGGGCGATCCCTGCGCAGCAGGCGCACCAGTCCGGCCAGCGCACGGTGACCACGGCCGGGCGCGTCCACACGAACGACTGAGAGTTTGCGGCCCTGGAGCAGCGGCACGGCTTCCAGCTCCTTGTCGAGCCGGGTGGCGCGGACCTTGGCGAGGTCCTCGGGGGCGTCGTCCGGCACGGGGGCCACCGACACCCCTCCGGTGAGCGCGGGTTGGGTCGCCAGTTCGCCGCTGCTCTCCCACGCGGCGGCGTCGACCAGGACGAGCTGCTGCGCGACGCGCTCGGGCAGGTTGACGGTCACGTTGTGCTGGAGCAGGGCCCGCGCGGACGGGCACGGCTCGACCGCGACGACCGCTCCGCCCGAGCCGAACCGGCTGAGCATGCGCACGGTCTGGTACCCGATGTAGGCGCCGATGTCGACGAAGATGCCGTCCGGTTCGACGACGGAGTCGATCAGCTCCGACAGCTCGGTCTCCCACACCCCGTTGCTCGACAGCATCGGCAGCATGAGCGCGTCGTCCGACGGCAGGCGCAGCAGGCCCACGTCGGTGAGGACGAGCGAGCTGCGCGGCACGGCGTCGCTGTGCCGCTCGTGCTCGCGCACGACGACGCGGCGCAGGGCGTCCGCCGTCTGCTGGGCCTGGTTGGCGGTGCGCAGCCCGTGCTCCAGCTTGTTGTCGCGCGACCGCAGCACGTCGACGACCTTCGACTCCAGCGAGTCGATCCGGTCGAGGGTGCGTTCGAGCGCGACGGCGAGCTTGTCGATGCGCTGGGCGAGCGCGTCGCCCTGCTTGGCGCGCTTGGCGGCCTCGGCGACGACGGCGTCCTCGATCTCGCGCAGCCTGCGGCCTTGACCGGCCATGTCCGCGCGGACCCGGACCACGCCGTCGTCCACGCCGAGGAGCTGGTCGGCGAGGTGGCCCTGGTTCTCGGCGTGCTGCTCGATCTCGGCGCGCAGCACCTCCAGCTCGCCCAGGCCGACGCCGCCGGTGATGTCGTCCTGCCGGCGGACCACCTCGGCCACCGAGCGCTCCACCCCGTCGACCAGGGTGTTGAGCACGTCGCGCATGTGGTTGTCGTAGTGGTCGAGCACGCGCAGCACCATCTTGCGCAGCTGCGGCGCCATGGGGGTGCGGCTGGCGGTACCGACGTCCGGCTGGCGCAGCAGGGCGTGCTTCGCGGAGTGCAGCGCCTTGAGCGGGTCGGCGGGCGGTACCGGCTTGGCGCGGCGAGCGCGCCAGCCCCGGTAGGCATGCTCGACGCGTTCGCGCAGGAGTTCCCCGACCTGCGCGGTGCCGCGGGTGGCGAGGACGTGCTCCCGGCCCGTGGCCCCGATGGCGATGGCGGTGCCGAGGTCCTCGGCGAGGGCGCGCATGAGCTTCGCAGCGGCCTGGACGTCGGGTTCGACGCCCTGGCGGCACGGCACGAAGATCGCGGCGTTCTTGTCGAACAGCTCGGCGACCGCACCGTGCCGGGAGGTGAGGACGGGCGTGCCGCGGACGGCGTGCCGGGCCAGGGTGCCGGCGATGCGGTCGTCCGCGCCGCCGCGGTGCAGGAGCACGAGGCAGTCGACGTCGCCGAGGTCGTCGACCAGCCGGATGCGCGGGTCGGCGGCGGTGGCGAGGCGCAGGCGCTCGTCGGCCTCCGGGTGCTTCTTGGCGTGGCTGACCTCGATGCGCAGCACGACGTCCGCGCGGTCGGGGAAGGCGGTCAGGAAGGCCGACACGGCGCCGAGCACGTTGCCCGCGCGGTCGACGGAGTGGTCGGCGAGTGCGCCGAAGACGACACCTTCGTGTGATGCGGGTTCGCGCGGGTCGGCGTCGAGGACCGGGAGCGGCAGGACGCGGACGGTCGGGCCGCCGGCGCGTTCCAGGGCGGCGCGGGTGGTTTCGGAGGGGACCCACACCTCGTTCACGTCGCCGTGCAGGTCGTCGTCGAGGACGTAGTCGACGACGAACCTGCTCTCCGGGACGACGCGGGTGGTGCCGACGCGCACGACGACCGGGTAGCCGGCGGTGGTGGAGGTGGGCAGGCCGGAGGCGCGGGCGGCGGCGAGCACGAGTTCGGCGACCGGGCCGGTGCCGAGGACGGTGACGCCGAGCTGGTCGTGCAGGACGGCCGCTTCGGCGTGCGCGCGGGGTACGGCGGACACCGGAAGCCGGCCGGTCTCCACGCCGACACCGGCGCACCAGTCGCGGAACGCCGCGCCGTCCGCGCCGAACGGGTCGGGGAACTGGGCGCGCAGGGCCGGGTCGGACCGCCAGAGGGCGGCGGCCCAGCGCGTGCTGCCGACGAGGCCGGTCTCGGGCTCGGAGGCCCAGGCCACGAACGCCGCACCGCCGTCCGCACCGAACGCGGGGGGCGGGGTGATCCCGGACGACCGGCGCTCGGTGGAGCCGCCCGCCGCCGGTGCCAGGGTCGTGGGCGCTCCGGTCGCGGGGGTGGGGTCGGTGGGGGTTTCGGCCCGGACCTCGGGAACGACGACCTCGGAGTCGGCGGACTCGGCGGCGACGGGCTCAGTGGCGACGGGCTCAGTGGCGGGTTCGGTGGGGCCCTGGGGCTGCTCGGCGGTTTCCTCGGCAGGAGTCCCGTCCGCGGGGGTTTCCTCGGTCGGGGTCTCGTCGGCCGGGGTCTCGTCGGCCGAGGGCTGTTCGGCGACCACCGGTGACGTCAGGTCGCCGGTGATCGGCTCCGCGTCGGCGGGGGCGGCCACCCAGCCGGTCGGGCTGAACGCGGAACCCTCGCGGGCGCGGGCGGCCTCGCGGTAGGCGGCGCGGAGGGCCTCCGGGATCAGGGTGCCGTCCGGGAGCTGGCCGAAGCCGTAGCGGACCCGCTGCGGTGTGTGGCCCTTGCGCACCAGCTCGGCCCGGTAGGTGGTGCACAGCTCGGCGAGCTGCGGGTGTTCCGACAGCAGCACGCGGGGCCGGTCGGCGAACTCGGCCGACAGCAGCCACGGGCGCTGCGGGTCGAAGCCCGCGAAGTGCACGCTGCGCAGCGGCTCGCCGATGGTGGTGAGGGTGCCGTCGGGCCTGCGGTGCAGGTCGCGCTGCGGCGCGTTCCACACCGACAGGCCGACCGTGGCGTTGCGCAGCACGTGCAGGTTGACCAGGGCGGGCGCGGTGTCGAGGACGGCCTTGGTCGCCTCGGGGTTGCGCCGCAGCTGCTCGCCCAACGACTGGAGGAACGGCTGCGCGCCGGGCGCGACCAGCAGGAAACCGGGGTCGAAGACGCCCTTCTCCAGCAGTTCGGCGGGCGTCGGGCGCAGGCCGTCGTCCGGCAGGGGCCGCAGCGACCTGGGCAGCAGCACGAGCGGACCGCGGCGGACGGCCTCGTCGACCACGTCGGTCAGCGGCGCCAGCACGTGCACCCACGGGTCGAGGTACAGCACCGGCACGCCCTGCCCGAGGAGCTGTTCGAGCAGCTTGGGGCGCAGCAGGCCGCACAACTGGGCGGCGGTGCAGCCGGTGGCCAGCTCGGCCAGCTCCGCCGCCGGCACGCCCAGGTCCGCCGGGGTCACGAGGCCGGGTCCGGAGTTCTCCGGCAGGGCGTCCACGACCAGCGCCAGGAACCGGGCCTGCGGGTGGTGCGCGAGGAACGAGCTGGACAGCACCTTCACCGCGGGCAGCTCGGCGGCGGTGGCCACCGTGCACGCGATGAACGTGGGCCGGCCTTCCGGACGCGCGGGCATCTCGGTCACGGTCTGCAAACCTAGCTTCTCCGAGTGCTCGGTGTGGACCACCCGCACGGGTGCCTCCCTCACAGGACCGGCAGCAGGGTGCGGAGCTCGTAGGGCGTCACGCTGCGGCGGTACGCGTCCCACTCGGTCCGCTTGTTGCGCAGGAAGAAGTCGTAGACGTGCTCGCCGAGCGCCTCGGGCAGCAGCTCGGAGTTCTCCATCTCGGTCAGCGCCTCGCCGAGGTTCTGCGGCAGGTTGTCGTACCCGGCGGCGCGGCGCTCGCGGTCGGTGAGCGACCACACGTCGTCCTCGGCGGGCGGGGGCAGTTCGTAGCCCTTCTCGATGCCCTTGAGGCCGGCGGCCAGGATCACCGCGTACGCCAGGTACGGGTTGCACGCCGAGTCGAGCGAGCGGATCTCCACGCGCCGGGACGAGGACTTGCCGGGCGAGTACATGGGCACGCGGACCAGCGCGGACCGGTTGGCGTGGCCCCAGCACACGGCCGTCGGCGCCTCGCCGCCCACGATCAGCCGCTTGTAGGAGTTGACCCACTGGTTGGTGACGCCGGAGATCTCGCGGGCGTGCTTGAGCAGGCCCGCGACGAACATCTTGCCGGTGTCGGACAGCTGGTAGGGGTCCTCGGCGTCGTAGAACGCGTTGCGGTCGCCCTCGAACAACGACACGTGCGTGTGCATCCCGCTGCCGGGCTGGTCGCTGAACGGCTTCGGCATGAACGAGGCGCGCACCCCCTGGGTGATCGCGACCTCCTTGATCACGTACCGGAACGTCATGACGTTGTCGGCCATGGTCAGGGCGTCGGCGTAGCGCAGGTCGATCTCCTGCTGGCCGGGCGCGCCCTCGTGGTGGCTGAACTCCACGGAGATGCCCATCGCCTCCAGCGCCTCGATGGCGTGGCGGCGGAAGTGGGTGGCGGTCTCGTGGCTGGTCTGGTCGAAGAAGCCGCCGTTGTCCGCCGGGACGGGCTCGCGGCCGTCGTCCGGGAGGCTCTTGAGCAGGAAGAACTCGATCTCCGGGTGCACGTAGCAGGTGAACCCGGCCTCGCTGGCCCTGGCGAGGGTGCGCCGCAGCACGTGCCGCGGGTCGGCCCACGACGGGGACCCGTCCGGCATGGAGATGTCGCAGAACATCCGGGCCGAGTAGTGGTTCTTCTCGGGGGTCTGCCAGGGCAGCACCTGGAACGTCGCCGGGTCCGGCTTGGCGACCATGTCGGACTCGTAGACCCGGGCGAAGCCCTCGATCGCGGAGCCGTCGAAGCCGATGCCCTCGCTGAAGGCGCCCTCCAGCTCGGCGGGGGCGATCGCGACGGACTTGAGGAAGCCCAGCACGTCGGTGAACCAGAGCCGGACGAACCGGATGTCGCGTTCCTCTAGGGTGCGGAGCACGAACTCCTGCTGGCGGTTCATGGGCTGAAGCCTAGGTAAGGACGGTGAACCCCGCGTTGCCGGCTCGCCGGAACGCGCGGACCGGATTTCCGGGTGTTCCCCGCGCTCGGCGGAACACCTGGTCACGGGGTTGCGCGCGCGTTCGGCCGTGCGAGGCGGCCTGGGGTCCTACGATTCACGCCATGCTCCCTCGTCGCACCCTGATCGGCTCGCTCGTGCTCGCACTGGCGGTCGGCTGCACGTCGTCCGGAGGCGGCGGCGCCGACCTGCCTGCAGGTCCGGAGGTGCTGTCGAAGGCGTCGGCCGGCATGAGGTCCGTCGACAGCACGCACTTCGTGATCACGGTCGACGGCGAGCTGCCGGACGTGCCGGTGAAGGACGCCGAGGGCGACCTGAACGCGGACGGCGAGTCGCAGGGGCGGGCGAAGGTGGACCAGTTCGGCCAGCTCATCGAGGTCGAGTACGTGCTGGTCGGGCAGGACCTGTACTTCAAGGGGCCGACGGGCGGGTTCACCAAGCTGCCCGCCGCGCTGGCCGGGCAGGTCTACGACCCGACGCTGATCCTGGACCCCGACAAGGGCGTGGCCAAGGTGCTGGCCGACGCGAAGGACGCGAAGACCACCGGTTCGGATGACGGGGCCACCGTGGTCGAGGCGACCGTGCCGGAGGCCGTCGCGGCCGGGCTGGTGCCGGGCATCGACTCGGACGTGAAGTCGACGTTCTCGGTCCGCGAGGAGAAGCTGACCAGGGCGGTGTTCGAGCTGCCGGCGGGCGCGAAGGTCACCATCGACCTGTCCGACTTCAACAAGCCGTTCACCGTCTCCCCGCCCGCGTGACCGCGGTGACGACCCCCGCCGGGGCGCGGCGGCTGGCGATCGGGGCGGGCGCGGGCGCGGTGCTGCTCGGCGCGCTGGACGCGTACGTGGTGGTCGGCGTGCTCGTCGACATGGTGCGCGACCTGGGCATCCCGGTGAACAAGCTGGAGCGCGCCACGCCGGTGGTGACCGGTTACCTGCTCGGGTACGTGGCGGGCATGCCGCTGCTGGGGCAGCTGTCGGACCGGTTCGGCCGGCGGCTCGTGCTGCACGCGTGCCTGGTCGGGTTCGCGGTCGGGTCGGCGGTCACGGCGCTGGCCGGCGACCTGCCGCTGCTGGTGGCGGGCCGCGTGGTGCAGGGCTTGGCCGGTGGCGCGCTGCTGCCGGTGACGATGGCGCTGGTGGCGGACCTGTGGTCGGCGGAGCGGCGGGCGTCGGCGCTGGGCGTGGTCGGCGCGGCGCAGGAGCTGGGCAGCGTGCTCGGCACCCTGTACGGCGTGGGCGTGGCGGCGCTGTTCAACGCCTGGTCGGTGTTCGAGTCGCTGGAGCCGCAGAGCTGGCGGTGGGTGTTCTGGATCAACCTGCCGCTGGCGCTGGCGGCGATGGCGCTGGTGCAGTGGACGGTGCCGCGCTCGACGGGGCCCACGGGGCCGGGTTCGGAGGTGCCGGGGTCGGGGGTGCGCGTCGACTTCGTCGGCGGCGGGCTGCTGGCGCTGGCGCTCGGCCTGGTCGTGGTGGGCCTCTACAACCCCGATCCCGAGCACGCGGTGCTGCCCTCGTGGGGCCTGCCGGCGCTGGGCGCGGCGGTGGTCGTGCTGGCCGCGTTCGTGCTGTGGGAGCGGCGGTCGCCGGTGCGGCTGCTGGACCCGGCCGGGGTGCGGATGGGGCCGTTCCTGGCCTCGCTCGGGGTGTCGCTGGCGGCCGGCGCGGCGCTGATGGTGACGCTGGTGGACGTGGAGCTGTTCGCGCAGACCGTGCTGCGGGTGGACTCGGGCGCGGCGGCGGCGATGCTGGCCCGCTTCCTGGTCGCGCTGCCGGTGGGCGCGCTGGTCGGCGGGTGGCTGGCGGGCCGGGTCGGCGACCGGTGGGTGTCGTCCGGCGGGCTGCTGCTCGCCGGGGTGGCGTACCTGTTCGTCTCGCGGTGGCCGGCGGACGTGTCGTCGTTCGTGATCGGGCGGGACCTGGCGGTGGCCGGGTTCGGGCTGGGGCTGGTGATCGCGCCGGTGTCGGCGGCGGTGCTGCGGGTCGTGCCGCCCGCGCAGCACGGCGTGGCGTCGGCGGCGGTGGTCGTGGCGCGGATGACCGGGATGCTGGTCGGCGTGGCCGGGTTGTCGGCGTGGGGCCTGCACCGGTTCCGGGAGCTGACGGCGGACCTGGACACGCCGCTGCCGTTCGGCATGTCGGAGGAGGAGTTCCGGGCCGCCGCCGCGGTGTACGAGCGGGCGCTGACCGACGCGCTGCTCACCGAGTACCACGAGATCTTCCTGATCACGGCCGTGATCTGCGGTGTCGGCGCGCTGGTGGCGCTGCTGCTGCCCCGCGCGGACCGCGGATAGGGACGGTCGGGCGCGCGGGGTGGCGGCGGGTTCCCGCCGCCACCCCGTGCCCGGTCAGCCCTCGCGCCACCCGCTGGTGATCGGCAACCGGCGGTCGCGGCCGAACGCCTTGAACGTGATCTTGGTGCCCGGCGGGTACTGGCGGCGCTTGTACTCGGCCTTGTCGACCATCCGCAGCACCTTGTCGACCAGCTCGTGCTCGAACCCCATCGCGATGAGGTCGCGGTAGCCCTTGTCACCCTCGACGTAGTCGTCCAGCACCGAGTCGAGCAGGTCGTAGTCGGGCAGCGAGTCGGTGTCGACCTGGCCCGGGCGCAGCTCCGCCGACGGCGGCTTGCTGATCGAGTTCTCCGGGATGGGCGCCTGCTCGCCCAGCTTCTCGGCCTCGGCGTTGCGCCACCGCGCCAGGTCCCAGACCAGGGTCTTGAGGACGTCCTTGATCGGCGCGAACCCGCCCACGGCGTCGCCGTAGATGGTCGAGTAGCCGACCGCCAGCTCGGTCTTGTTGCCGGTCGTCAGCACCAGGTGCCCGTGCTGGTTGGACAGGCCCATCAGCGTGACGCCGCGGCACCGCGCCTGCACGTTCTCCTCGGCCAGCCCGGTCAGGCCCAGCTGGTCGACGAACACCCGCACCATGTCCTCGATCGGCCGCACCTCGTAGTGGCACCCGGTGCGCCGCGCCAGGTCGTGGGCGTCCGACTTCGAGTGGTCCGAGGAGTACTCCGACGGCATGGACACGCCGTACACGTTGTCCCCGCCGACCGCGTCGACGGCCAGCGCCGCCACCACGGCCGAGTCGATGCCGCCCGACAACCCGAGCACGACCGACCGGAAGCCGTTCTTGTGCACGTAGTCGCGCAGGCCCGTGACGAGGGCGTGCCACACCTCCGCCTCGTCGGAGAGCGGTTCGGCGGGCTGCGGGACGGGCAGCGGTTCGTAGGCCGGGAGCGGGGCGTCGGAGATCGTGGTCCGGCGGACCGTGAACCCGCCGCAGGCGCCCTCGGTCCGCTCCGCGCCGCCCGGCACGTCCACGTCCAGCACCACCAGGTGCTCCACGAACTGCGGCGCGCGGGTCACCAGCGCGCCGTCGGCGGTGACCACCATCGTGTCGCCGTCGAACACCAGCTCGTCCTGCCCGCCGATCAGGTTCACGTACGCCAGCGGCGCCTTCGCCTCGACCGCGCGGCGCGTCACCAGCTCCAGCCGGGCGTCGTCCTTCTTGCGCTCGTAGGGCGAGGCGTTCGGCGACACGACCAGGTCCACGCCCGCCTCGCCGAGGGCGGCGACCGGCCCGCCGTCCTGCCACAGGTCCTCGCAGATCACCATGCCGACCTCGACGCCGTGCACCCGCACCACGTCCAGCGAGTCGCCCGGCGTGAAGTAGCGGCGCTCGTCGAACACGCCGTAGTTCGGCAGGTGGTGCTTGTGCTGGCGCGCCACGACCCGGCCGCCGTGCAGCACGGCGGCGGCGTTGCGCATGCCGCGCTCGTCGCGGTCCAGGTAGCCGACGAACACCGCCAGCCCGCCGCACCCGGCGTCGTCCAGCGCGCCCGCGAGCCCGGTCAGGGCGTCCTTGCTGGCCTCCGCGAACGACACGCGCAGGGCCAGGTCCTCCACGGGGTAGCCGGTCAGGACCATCTCGGGGAAGACCGCCAGGTGGGCGCCGGCCTCGACGGCCTTGCGGGACCACTCGACGACGAGTTCGGAGTTGCCCGCCAGGTCGCCGACACAGGCGTTGACCTGGGCGAGTGCGAGTCGGAGCTGTGGCATGGGGGCATTCTCGCTCACCTCGTGCGACCGTGGCGGCCGTTGTGGCCCACGAATCACACATACGATCGATGGTGTGCGCCGATCGTTGCTGCTAGTACTGGCCATCCCGCTGCTCGCCTCCTGCACGTCCGTGGTGACCGGTTCACCCACGGCGGGGACGACGCTGGAGCGGAGAGGCCCCGCCGGGACCGTGCCCGCGGGCCTGGAGCGCTTCTACGGCCAGCAGCTCGGCTGGGAGGACTGCGGCCCGTACGCCACGACCGGCACCACGACCTCGCAGTTCCGCAACCGCGCGGACGTGGAGTGCGCGCGGTTGGAGGTGCCCCTCGACTACGCGCAGCCGACCGGGAGGACCATCCGGCTCGGGCTGCTGCGCCGGCAGGCCGACGGCGACCGGATCGGCTCGCTCGTCATCAACCCGGGCGGTCCCGGCGCGTCCGGCATGTCCGCCGCCGCGGGCCTCGCCTCGCAGGTCAAGCGGACCGACCTCGGCGAGCGCTTCGACCTCGTCGGCTTCGACCCGCGCGGGGTCGGCGCGAGCGAGCCGCAGGTGAAGTGCCTGAGCGACGCCGAGCGCGACGTCGAGCGCCTCGACACCGACCTGGACACCTCACCGCCGGGCATCGCGCAGACGGAGGAGGAGAACAAGCGGTACGCGGAGAAGTGCGCGTCCACCAGCGGCGCCGACCTGCTGGCCAACGTCGGCACCCGCGACGTCGTGCGCGACCTCGACGTGATGCGGTCCGCCCTGGGCGACGAGAAGCTGACCTACCTGGGCTACTCCTACGGCACGCACATCGGCGCGGGCTACGCGCAGGCGTTCCCGGGCAACGTGCGCGCGCTCGTCCTCGACGGCGCGGTCGACCCGACGCAGAACCAGGTCGAGTCGCTGATCGCGCAGGGCGCCGGGTTCCAGAAGGCGTTCGACGCGTTCGCCGCGTGGTGCGCGAAGCGGCAGGACTGCGCGCTCGGCGCCGACCCGGCCAAGGCGAACCAGGCGTTCCGCGACCTGACCCTGCCGCTGGCGGAGCGGCCGGTGGCGGTGGAGGACCGCGAGCTGTCCTACAACGACGCGATCACCGGCGCGATCCAGGCCATGTACTCCGAGGAGCTGTGGGAGCCGCTCAACACCGGGCTCACCGAGCTGAAGAACAACCGGGGCGACGTCCTGATGCTGCTGGCCGACAGCTACTTCGACCGCGACCAGCAGGGCCGGTACGGCACGCTGAACGACGCGTTCGTGGCGATCAAGTGCGTCGACGAGCCGCGCGTCACGGACCGGGCCGTGCTCGACGACGTGGCCAGGAGGTACAAGGCGGCGGCCCCGTTCCTGGACGACGGCCGACCGGCGGCGGGCGCGCTGGACGCGTGCGCGTTCTGGCCCGTGCCGCCGACCGTGCAGGAGCCGAAGCCGGTCACCGGCCTGCCGCCCGTGCTGGTGATCTCCACGACCGGCGACCCGGCCACGCCGTACGACGCCGGCGTGAGCCTGGCGAAGGAGCTGGGCGGCGGGCTGCTCACGTTCGAGGGCAACCAGCACACCGTGTACCTCCAGGGCAACGAGTGCGTGGACCCGGTGGGCGACAGGTACCTGATCGACCTGGAGCTGCCGGCCGAGGGCACGCGCTGCTCCTAGCCCTCCTGGCCCCCTACCTCCAGCCCCCTAGACCCAGACCAGGTCGGCGTCGCGGAACAGGCGGCGGACGCTGTCGAGGCCGTCCAGGTCCATGCGGAGGGAGCCGTCCTCCGAGACCACCTGGGTGCTGTCGTCGAACTCCAGGCACCAGGCCACGACTCGCGCGGCCGGCTCGTCCGCGCCGGGCTCGACCACGGCGACCAGGCGCGGGGCGGAGTAGGCCAGCTCTGCCCGCTCGTCACTATTCACAACCCGAAACGTAAACCCGACATGTCGGATTGGCTAGATACCTGATCAGGTGACCTTTGATCTTCGCCGGCTCCGGCACACTGTCGGCGATCTACGCCAAGGAGCGCCATGACCAGCGGCCAGAGCCCGGTCGACTTCCGCGTCGGCCTCGCCCATCGCCTCCGCCGACTGATGCAGGACAGGGGCGTCACCGCCGCCGAGATCCGGGCGGCCCTCGACTGCTCGCCGTCGAAGATCAGCAAGCTGCTGCGGGGTGACCACTCGATCCGGCAGGCCGAACTGGTCGTCCTGCTCGACCTGTTCGAGGTGGGGAGGACCGAGCGGGCGGACCTGCTGCACCTCGGCGAGGAGGCGCGACGGCGGCGACCCAAGACGCCGTGGGGCACCGCCGTCCCCGACCGCCTGCGGAAGTACTTCGACACCGAGGAGACCGCGCGGCGCATCGAGCTGTACCGGCCGGACCTGGTGCACGGCCTCGCGCAGACCGAGGCGTACGCACGGGCGGTCATCCGGACCAACCCCGCGCTGACGCCCGACGAGGTCGAGCACCTGGTGCAGGCCCGGCTGGCCCGGCAGGTCAGGTTGACCGGTCCGAACCCGGTCGAGTACGTGATGGTGATCCGGCAGGAGGTGCTGGGCCGGCCGGTCGGGTCACCGGAGACCCGGTTCGAGCAGCTGCGGCACCTGAAGAGGCTGTCCGAGCTGCCGCACGTGACCATCCGGGTGATCCCGGACGAGGTGGGGCTGACCAGCGCCCTGTACTTCCCCTTCGTGATCCTCACCGGGCAGCGTGGCAAGACGGTGTACGTGGAGACGCTCACCGACGGGCTGCTGGTGGACGAGGAGAGCCGGATCTCCCACTACGAAGCCGTTTTCCGCGACCTCGTGGCGGTGTCGCGCACCGACCTGCTTGATAGCGTCGGGGTATGACCTGGCGGAAGAGCTCGCACAGCGGGAACAGCGGCGGTGACTGCGTCGAGGTCCGGGGCGGGCTCGACGCGGTCCGCGACTCCAAGAACGGCGACGTGCTGGAGTTCCGGGGACCGGCGCTAGCGGCGTTCCTCCGCGCCCTCAAGCGCCGCGTCGGGTGACGCCGCCCAGCTCGCCAGCAGCTTCAGCCGCTCCTCGGTCGGCGAACCGGCCTTCGCCGTGTAGACCGCGAGCGTGAAGTCGGCGTCACCGGCCGGGCGCAGCGACTCGTAGTCCAGGTCCAGGTCGCCCACGAGGGGGTGCGCGATCAGCTTCGTGCCGTGGGTCTTCTCCATGACCTTGTGCTGCGCCCACAGCGTCCGGAACGTCTCGTCCTTCACCGACAGCTCGCCGACCAGTGCCGCGAGCCGCGCGTCGTCGGGGTAGCGGCCGGCGTCCAGGCGCAGGAACGCCACCATGTCGGCGGCCACGGTCGGCCAATCCCGGTAGAACGTGCGGGCCTCCGGGCGCAGGAACGTGTGCCGGGCCGAGTTGCGCTCCTCCTCGCCCAGCCCGCCGAAGCCGTACAGCGCATCGGCCAGCGGGTTCCAGGCCAGGATGTCCGCACGCCGACCCATGACGAACGCGGGCACGTCGCCGACCATCTCCAGCAGCCGGCGCAGGCCCGGCCGGACCCGCTGCGGCGCGGGGCGCTTCGCGGGCGCCGGCCGGACGAGGTTGCGCAGGTGGGCGCGCTCCGTCTCGTCCAGGCGCAGCACGCGGGCGACCGCGTCGAGCACGGCGTCCGACACGGCCGGGGTGCGGCCCTGCTCCAGGCGCACGTAGTAGTCCACGCTCACGCCCGCCAGGAGCGCCAGCTCCTCGCGGCGCAGGCCCGGCACCCGCCGCCGCCCACCACCGGGCAGGCCGACGTCGTCCGGTCGCACGCGTGCCCGGCGGGTGCGGAGGAATTCGCCGAGGTCGTGGTTCACCTTCCCAGTATGGCCGCGCGCGGCGTCCCGAGACTGGGTACTGCCAGACCCAGGACAGCCGGACCGGGGGCACCGCCGACCCGTGGTCGACCGGGGCCTCGGGTACCGGGGCGCGCGGGCCCCAGTGTTGTGGACATGACCTACGACCTGAACAACCGCACTGCCGTCGTCACCGGTGCCGCCAGCGGCATCGGCGCCGAGACCGCCCTGGTCCTGGCCCGCTCCGGGGCGCGGGTCGCGCTGCTGGCCCGGCGGGCCGAGCGCGTCGCCGACCTGGCGGAGAAGATCCGGGCCGAGGGCGGGCAGGCGCTTGCGGTCGCGGCGGACGTCACGAAGGACCTGTCCGGCGCGGTCGAGGCCGTCCACGCCGGGTTCGGGCGCGTGGACCTCGTCGTGAACAACGCGGGCGTCATGCTGGGCAACCCGCTGACCGAGGGCCGCGACGACGAGTGGGACCGGATGATCGACACCAACCTCAAGGGCCTGCTGAACGTCACCAGGGTGTTCACGTCCGACCTGGTCGAGGCCGGTCGCGAGGGCGCCGCCGACCTGGTGAACATCTCCTCGGTGGCCGCGCACCAGACGTTCCCGAACTACGCCGTCTACACGGCCACCAAGGCGGCCGTGACGCACCTGTCGGCGAACCTGCGCACCGAACTGGGCGCGCTGGGCGTCCGCGTGACCAACATCGAGCCCGGTCTCGTGCACAGCGAACTGCCCGATCACATCGACAACCCGGACGTGTCGGCGGACCTGACGACGTGGCGCGACGCGGTGCCGCCGCTGGCCGCGGCCGACATCGCCGACGTCGTCGGCTTCACCACGAGCCGGCCGAAGCACGTCAACCTGCGGCAACTGGTCGTGCTGCCGACCGTGCAGGTGTAGGGGTGCTCGCCGTCACGGCTCCACGCGACGGCTGAGCAGGCAGAACTCGTTGCCCTCGGGGTCTTCGAGGACGTACCAGGTGACCTCGCCCTGGCCGATGTCCTTGCGGCGCGCCCCGAGGGCTTCGAGGCGTTCCAGCTCGGCGTCCTGGTCGCGGTCGGTGGCGTTGACGTCGAGGTGCAGGCGCAGCTTCTGCCGCTTCGGCTCGGGCACCCGGTCCAGGACGATCGTCGGGTGCTCACCAGGGCGGCCGATCTCCACCGCGTCGCCCTCGCGACCCAGGACCTCGTAGTCCAGCACGGCGCACCAGAACCGCGCCTGGGCTTCGGGATCGGTGCAGTCGAGGACCAGCTCCGTGATGCGGCACGCCATGGCGTGTGAAGCTACTCGCACTCCGCGCACTTTCCCCCCGGACGGTGCGACGCTGGTCGGGTAAACCGTGCAACGACACCCGGGGACCCGCGACGGCGCGGGCTTCGAGGGAGGACGGTCGACGATGACCTCTGCTGCTGAGGTGGCTGCGCCCTACGGCAACGGCGCTTCCGGCGCTCCGGCCGGCAGGAAGGTGCGCGTGCACCACCTGCGGGAGATGAAGGAGCGCGGCGAGCCCTGGCCCATGCTCACCGCGTACGACATGTACACCGCGGAGCTGTTCGACGAGGCCGGCATCCCGGTGCTGCTGGTCGGCGACTCCGCGTCCAACAACGTCTACGGCTACGACACCTCGCTGCCGGTGACGGTGGACGAGCTGATCCCGCTCGTGCGCGGCGTCACGCGCTCGGTCAAGCGGGCGCTGGTCGTGGCCGACCTGCCGTTCGGCTCCTACCAGGTGTCCGTGGAGCAGGCCGTGGCGACGGCGGTCCGGTTCATGAAGGAGGGCCGGGCGCACGCCGTGAAGCTGGAGGGCGGCGAGCACTTCGCCCCGCACGTCAAGGCGATCACGGCGGCCGGCATCCCGGTCATGGCGCACATCGGGTTCACGCCGCAGAGCGAGCACCAGCTGGGCGGGTACCGGGTCCAGGGCCGCGACGACGCGTTCGACCAGGTCGTGGCCGACGCGCACGCCGTCCAGGAGGCCGGCGCGTTCGCCGTGGTGCTGGAGATGGTGACGGCCGAGGTCGCCAAGCAGATCACGCACGACCTGGTGATCCCGACCGTCGGCATCGGCGCGGGCCCGGACACCGACGCCCAGGTGCTGGTGTGGCAGGACATGATGGGCCTGCGGCGCGGCAAGGGGCCCCGGTTCGTGAAGCGCTACGCCGACCTGGCGGGCGTGATGACGTCGGCGGCGCAGCAGTTCGCCGCCGAGGTGCGCGGGCACCGGTTCCCCGGCCCGGAGCACACCTTCCACTGATCGCGTGATTCGGAGGGGGTCGTCGCGGGACCGCGGCGACCCCCTCCGGCCCCGGTCGTCCACCCCCGCCTCCGGCGAGGTGGTCCACTCGTCACCCCGCTCGGGCAGAGTGGGCGGCATGTACCCGGAGATCGAGCCCTACGACCAGGGCGTCCTCGACGTCGGCAACGGCCAGCGCGTGTACTGGGAGACCTGCGGCAACCCGCGCGGCAAGCCCGCGGTGTTCCTGCACGGCGGCCCCGGCGGCGGGTGCGCCCCCGTGCACCGGCGCGTGTTCGACCCGGCGGCCTACCGGATCGTGCTGTTCGACCAGCGGGGCTGCGGGCGCTCCACGCCGCACGCCGGCGAGGTCGGCGACCTGAGCGCCAACACCACGTGGCACCTGGTCTCGGACATGGAGCTGCTGCGGGAGCACCTGGGGATCGACCGGTGGCAGGTGTTCGGCGGGTCGTGGGGCTCCACGCTGGCGCTCGCCTACGCCCAGCGGCACCCGGAGCGGGTCACCGAGATGGTGCTGCGCGGCATCTTCACGCTGCGGCGCAAGGAACTGGACTGGTACTACGGCGGCGGCGCCGGGTTCCTGTTCCCCGAGCTGTGGGAGCGGGTCGCGAGCTTCGCGCCGGACGGCGACGTGATCGGCACCTACGCCCGGCTGCTCCACGACCCGGACCCGGCCGTGCACGAGCCGGCGGCCGTGGCGTGGAGCGTGTGGGAGGGCTCCACGGTGACGCTGCTCCCCCGGCCCGAACTGGTCGAGGCGTTCGCCGAGCCCCGGTACGCGCTGGCGTTCGCCCGCATCGAGAACCACTACTTCCGGCACGGCGGGTGGCTGGAGGAGGGACAGCTGCTGCGCGACGCGGGACGGCTCGCGGGCATCCCCGGCGTGATCGTGCAGGGCCGCTACGACGTGGCCACGCCCGCCACCTCGGCGTGGGAGCTGCACCGGGCGTGGCCCGGGTCGGAGCTGGTGGTCGTGCCGGACGCGGGGCACGCGTTCGACGAGCCGGGCACCCTGCGCGCCCTGCTGGCCGCCACCGACCGGTTCCGGGCCTGACGGGTCCCCGGCCCTCGCCGGGCGGCGGCGATCCGCGACGCGCTAGCGACCGGCGGCGGCCGGCACCCGCGCCAGCCGTTCGCGGATCGCCGCGCCGTCGTCGTGCCCGAGGCCGTCGAGGATGGCCAGCGCCCTGCTCCACGTCGCGCGCGCCCGGTCCTCCCGTCCCGCGGCGCGGTGGGCGTCGCCGGTGAGGACCAGGCCCCACGCCTCGCGGTACCGGTCGCCCAGCAGGCGGAACAGCGCGACGGCCCGCCCGTGGTGGGCCACGGACTCCTCGTGGTCGCCCAGGTGGTGGTGGGCGCAGCCCATGATCTGGTGGCAGTGCGCGAGCCCGTCGCGGTCGTCCATCAGCGCCACCGCCTCGCGGCAGCGGGCCAGTGCCCCGGCGTGGTCGCCCAGGCAGGCCGCGTACCAGCCCAACGCGGTCAGGTCGAAGCCCTGCCACGTCCGGTCGCCGGTGCGGGTGTGGAGCTCCAGCGCCCGGCGGGCGTGGGTCCGCGCCGCGGTCAGGTCGTGGCGCTGCTCGTGCTCCGCGGCCAGCGAGAAGTGGACGATCGCCTGACCGGTCTCGTCACCCAGCTCCCGGTGCAGCTCCAGCGCGCGGCCGAGGTGGTCGAGCGCGGTGGCGCGTTCACCCAGGGTGGTGGCCGCGCGGCCGAGCAGGTGGTGGGTGACGGCGAGGGCGTCCCGGTCGCCCAGCCGGTCGGCGGCGGCCAGCGCGGTCCGCAGGGCGTCGGCCTTCTCCCGCCACCGGCCGCGCCGGTTGAGGTAGGAGGTGAGGACCCACGGCAGCTGCCAGGCGTGCGCGTCCCAGCCGTGGCGCACCGCGTCGTCGAGGACCCCCAGCACGGCGGTGTGCTCGGCGTCGAACCACGCCATGGCCTCGTCGTAGCTGCCGATCTCCCTGGTCACGACGCCGTCGCGCGCGGCCGGGAGGGTGATCGGCGGCCAGTGCGGCGCCAACCTCCGCTCGGCGGCGTAGCCGGTGCGCAGGTAGTGGTCGACCAGCCGGGACCGGGCCGCGACCAGCTCGGCGCCGGTGTCGTGCGCGCGGGCCAGCTCCGCCGCGTAGGCGCGCAGCAGGTCGTGCGTGCCGTAGCGGTGCGGTGCGCGCTCGTGGACGAGGTGCCGGCGGCTCAGCTCGGCCAGCAGCGCGCGGGCCCGCGCGACCGGGACGCCGGCGGTGGACGCGGCGGCGTGCGCGTCCACGTCCGCGCCGGGGTGGCCGCCGAGCAGGCGGAACAGCCGCGCGGCGTCCGCGCCCAGCGTGCGGTAGGAGCAGGCGAACACGGCGCGCACGTCCGCCACGGCGTCCAGCGCGTCCAGGCGGTCGTGCTCGTGGCGCAGCTCGTCGGCCAGGGCGCGCAGGGGGAAACCGGGGTTCACGGCGGCGCGGGCGGCCACGACGGACAGCGCCAGCGGCAGCCGGGCGGCGCGCTCCACGAGTTCGGCGACGGCGGCGGGTTCGGCGTCGACCCGGTCGCGGCCCAGCCGTTCGGCGAGCAGCGCGACGGACTCCCCGCCGGTCAGCACGTCGAGGCCGACGTGGTCGGCGCCCCGCGCGGCGACCAGGTCGGTCATCCGGTCCCGGCTGGTCACCAGGGTCAGGCCGGACGTGCCACCGGGCAGCAGCGGCAGGACCTGGGCCGCGTCGGCGGCGTTGTCGAGCAGCACCAGCACCCGGCGGCCGGCGAGCAGGCTGCGGTACAGCGCGCCCGCCTCCGCCGGGCCGGCCGGCACGCCGTGCGCGGGCACCCCGAGCGCTTCGAGGAACCCGCGCAGCACGGTCGCGGGCGGCACGGGCGGGCAGGCCGGGTCGAAGCCGCGCAGGTCGGCGTGCAGCAGGCCGTCCGGGAAGCGGTCGGCGTTGTCGTGCGCCCAGCGCAGCGCCAGCGCGGTCTTGCCCGCGCCGCCCGTGCCGGCGATCACCACCAGCGCGGTGGCGTGCCGGTCCAGCGCGGCCCGTTCGACGGCGCGGCCGACGAAGTGCGGCGGCGCGGCGGGCAGCTGGCGCGGGGTCGGCCGGTCGGGCTCCGGCAGCGGCTCGCCGGCGAGGACGCGCCGGTGCAGCTCGCGCAGCCGCGGACCGGGCTCGACGCCCAGCTCGTCGACCAGCCGGTCGCGCACCGACCGGTAGTGCGCCAGCGCCTCGGCCCGGCGACCGCAGCGGTGCTGGGCGAGCAGCACCTGGGCGGCGGCCCGCTCGTCCACCGGGTGCGCGGCGGCGGTGGCGACGAGGTCGGCGAGCCGGTCGGCGTGCAGGCCGAGGCGCAGCAGCAGGTCGTTGCGGTGCAGTTCGGCGGCGAGGCGCTCCTGCTCCAACCGCCGCGCCACCTCGGCGAACCACGGCGTGTCCGCGCCCTCGAACGCCCGGCCCCGCCACAGCGCCAGCGCCCGGTCCGCGGCGGCCAGCGGCCGGTCGCCCTCGCGGGACCGCGCGCACAGCTCCCGGAACAGGTGCAGGTCGACCGAGGCGGGGTCGACGGTCAGCACGTAGCCGCCCGCCTGGCGGGTCAGCGAGGCCCCGACCGGCGCGACGACGCGGCGCAGCCCGGACAGGTGGCTGTAGAGGGAGTGCCGGGCGCGGGCCGGCGGGTGCTCGCCCCACACCCGGTCCACCAGCTCGTCCACCGGCACGACCCGGTTGACGTCGACCAGCAGGGCCGCGAGGACGCTGCGCCGGCGGGGGTGGCCGATGTCGACCGGCTCGCCGCCGACCCTCGCCTCGACCACCCCGAGCACGCCGAAGGCCGGTCCTGCCTGTGCGCTCCCCACCTCGTGTGCATCGGTGCGCGCGAGGCCGGTCCTGAGGTACCGGCCGTGTGATTCCGCGCCCCGACCTGCCCCGCGGGGTTTCCGCGGGGTTCTCGCGGGGGCCGGTCCGCAGGGTGGTGGCACACGGCCCGCCGGGCCGGGACACCGAGGAGGACACCATGCGAAAGACCCTCACCGCCGCCGCGCTCGCGCTCGCCGCGCTGGCACCCGCCACCGCCGCGAACGCCGCCGCGCCGCAGGACGACTACGTCGACCGGTTCCACAACGCCGCCACCGGTCGGGCGCTCGACGACAGCGAGTTCGGGCTGCGCCCCATGCCCGTCTACCTGAACGACCACCAGGCGTGGAACGTGCACACCTGGGACGGCGGCGGGACCGAGATGCGGAACGTGGCGACCGGGAACTGCCTGGACGACAGCGACGAGTTCGGGCTGCGCGCCTTCCCGTGCAACCAGACGCCGTTCCAGACGTGGTTCCGCTTCGCCTGGGACGACGGCACCGTGACGCTGGTCAACGAGGCCACCGGCCGGGCGCTCGACGACAGCGAGGAGTTCGGGCTGCGCACCTTCGAGCGCAACGACGGGCCCTGGCAGCGCTGGTGAGACCGCCGCCCCGTCGTGCCCGTCGAGGGGTCGGGCACGACGGGGCGGCCCCTACCGGCCGAGAGCCGCCGCCAGCGAGGCCCGCGCCTCCACCAGGGACGGCCCGTACCAGGTCAGGTGTCGCCCGGAGACGTGCACGGGGCGCAGGCCGGGGAAGAACTGCGGCCCGTCGTCGGGGGTGAAGAGGTAGGGCTCGTCGGGCAGCACGACCAGCTCGGCGTCCTGGAGGTCGGCCAGCGGCGGCCTCGGGTAGCGCTCGGCGTGGTCGGCGAACGCGTTGACCACGCCCAGGCGCAGCAGCACGTCCCCCGCGAACGTGTCGCGGCCCAGCACCACCCAGGGCTTGCGCCACACCGGCACGACGGCGCGCGCCCACGGCGGCGTGACGTCGCGCCACAGCCGCTCGGCCTCCACCAGCCAGCCGGGTTCGACGTCCCACGCCGTGCCGAGCAGCCGGCGCAGCGACCCGAGGGCGGCGGGCACGGTGGCGGGCGCCGCCGTCACCCACACCGGGACGCCGTCGGCGCGCAGCCGCTGGACGTCCTCCGGCCGGTTCTCCTCGCCGTTGGCCACCACCAGGTCCGGGCGCAGCGCCAGCACCCGGTCCACGTCCGGGTACTTCGAGCCGCCGACGCGCGCCACGTCCAGGCCGGCCGGGTGCGTGCAGTAGTCGGTGGCGCCGACCAGGGCGGCCGGGTCGACGGCTCCGGACACCAGGGCTTCGGTGAGCGACGGCACGAGACTGACCACCCGCGCGGGCGGGCCGGGCAGCGGCACCGGTTCGCCGAGGTCGTCGACGGGCAGCATCAGATGTCGGTGATCCTCAGGCCGGCGTGCGCCTTGTACCGGCGGTTGATGGCGATGAGGTTCGCGGTGAACGCCTCCACCTGGTGCGCGTTGCGCAACCGGCCGCCGTAGACGCCGCGGAAGCCCGGCACGGCGTCGGCGAGCGCCCGCACCAGGTCGGTGGCCTCGCGGTCGTCGCCCAGCACCAGCACGTCGCCCTCGACGGTCTCGACCGACAGGTCGGCCAGCGTCACCGCGGACACGTGGTGGAACGCGGCCGTGACGCGGGAGTCCGGCAGCAGCGCGGCGGCCTGCTGGGCGGCGCTGCCCTCGGGCACGGGCAGCGCGAACGGCCCCTGCTTGTCGAAGCCCAGCGGGTTCACGCAGTCGATCACGACCTTGCCGGCGAGCTGCTCGCGCAGCGACGCCACGGTGTCGGCGTGCCCGTCCCACGGCACCGCGACCAGCACCACGTCCGCCTGCGACGCGCAGCCCTCGTTGTCCGCGCCGCTGACGTGCCCGACGCCGGTGGCGGTCCGCACCTCCTCGGCGGCGGCCTCGGCGCGCCCGGCGTCCCGCGACCCGATGACGACCGTCAGCCCCGCCTTGGCCCACCGCAGGGCCAGGCCCTTGCCCTGCGCGCCGGTACCGCCCAGCACCCCGACGGTGATCTCGCGAATGTCAGTCACCCGGCCATCACATCACAACCGGGCGAACGCGACCTTCCGTCGTCCGGGGTCGGCCTCCACCAGCGTCACCCGCACGCGTTCCCCTTCGCGCAGGCCCTCCCCCGCGCAGCGGCCCATCACCGGCGGCTGCGCGACGAACACGTCCGCGCCGTTGTCGTCCGCGCGCAGCACGACCGCCTCGAACACCTGGCCGACCCGGTCGGCCATGACCCACGCCTCGACCTGGTCCAGGCAGGCCCGGTCCACCTTGGACGCCAGCGCGTCCGACCCGCCCATCAGGCCGGGCAGCAGCGGCAGCGCCGCGCGCAGCCGGTCCGGCACCTCCTGCCCGGCGGTGACCGCCAGGCAGACCTCGGTGGCGAAGCGGTCCACGAGCCGCCGCAGCGGCGCGGTGACGTGCGCGTACGGGGCTGCCAAGCCGGCGTGCGTGCTGACCTGCGGGATCTTCCCGTCGAACGCGGTGTAGCCCGCGCCGCGCAGCAGCCGGGTGGCGTCGACGAACAGGGCGAGCGCCTCGGGGCGGGCCGGGTCGAGGTCGGCGAGCAGCTTCGCCGGCGTCACGCCGGCCGGCCACGGCACGCCCAGGGCGTGCGCGGAGCGCCGCAGCGCGTCGACCGCGCCGTCGTCCGCGTCGGGCAGGGTGCGCAGGACGCCGACCCCGGCGTCCAGCATGACCTCGGCGGCGGACATCCCGGTGAGCAGTGAGATCTCCGCGTTCCACGCCTCCACGTCGGAGCGCGGCCGGACCACGAGCTTCCAGTCGCCGTCCCCGTTGGGCGCGATCTCCTGCTCGGGCAGTTGCAGCTCCACGGCGCCGCGGTCGGCGGCGCGCTCCCGGCGCAGCCGGCCGAAGTCCGGCAGGGCCGCCACCGACGGGTGGGGCGTGCCCGCGTCGAACGACGCCCGCACGCCCTCGTAGTCGAACTGCTCGGTGGACCGGACGAACGCCCGCCGCACGCGCACGTCGGTCGGTTCGCCGTCCGGGCCGCACTCGAACGTCCACAGCACCGCGGGCCGGGTCCGGCCGGGCAGCAGGCTCGCCGCGCCCTCGGACAGCACCGGCGGGTGCAGCGGCACGTTGCCGTCGGGCAGGTACAGCGTCTGCCCGCGCCGGCGCACCTCGGCGTCCAGCGCGCCGTCGAGCACGACGAACGCGCCGAGGTCGGCGATGGCGTAGTGCACGCGGAAGCCCGCGCCGACGCGTTCCAGCAGCAGCGCCTGGTCCAGGTCCTTCGAGCCGGGCGGGTCGATCGTCACGAGCGGCAGCGCCGTCGCGTCCTCGCGCCCGGCCGGGTCGACGCCCTCGGCCACCGCCCGCTCGGCCTCGGCGAGCGCGGCCGCGGGGAACCCGTCGGGCAGCGCGAACTCGGTCCGGATGCCGCTGAAGTCCAACCCCGGGTCGGACTCGGCCCCCTCCGGGCGGACGCGGTCGGTGCGGATCACCACCATGCCGTGCACCCTAGACCGGGTTCAGCGCTCGTCCCACTCCTCGTCGGCCTCGTCCTGGACCTTCGTCCGCTCGCGCGCCGTCTCCAGCGCGCGCCGCGCCGCGGCCTCGTCCGGGTACGGGCCCATCCGGTCGGCGCCGCGGCAGCCCGCGCCGCGCTCGACCGTGCGGTGGGTCAGGCAGTAGTACCACGCGTTCGGATCAGCGACCATGATCCCAGGTTTCCATGCGCGGGCACGCATGTCATGTCGGCGGCGGGCCGTCGGCTCACGGCCAGCGCGGCGGCGCCTGCCTCCCGGGCGCCTGCTGGACCGGCAGGGGCCCGGACTGCGGGTACGCCGGCTGCGGCACCGCGGGCGGCTGGGGGAACCCGCGCGGCGGCGTGCTCTGGTTGGCGTTGGCGTACTCGCCGGGGATCGGGTCGAGGACCGACACCAGCACCGTCTGGCGCTCGGGGTCGGTGATCAGCTTGCCCGTGCGGTCCCGGTACACCAGTTCGCCGTCGGCGTCGATCTCCACGATCGCGCCCACCTCGGCCAACTGCTCCTCGTCGAGGTCGACCAGCCGCTCCCGCCGTGACGGCACCACCCGGTACAGCGGCCAGTTGAGGTGGCCGTAGGTGCGGTGGAAGTCGGCCAGCAGGTGCGCCATCTGCTGCTGCCAGGGCAGCGGCATGGCCTCGACCAGCGAGCGCGGCAGCACCGCGTAGCCGTCGTCCACCCCCGGCGGGCGCGTGTTCAGGTAGTCCCGCGTCGGGGTGCTCGACGCGGGCGGCCCGGCGTGGCGCTGGATGGGGTCGTGGTTGAACACCGTCGTGCCTCCCTACACGCCCGGCCGGACGGCCAGTGGCATCAACTCGTGGTAATCCCAGTTGATCTTGCTGATCTTCACCACGTCGCCGGTCTGCGGCGCGTGGATGTACTCGTCGTTGCCCAGGTACATGCCCACGTGGTGCACGGTGACGGGCTGCGCCGGGTTCGTGGCCCAGAAGATCAGGTCACCGGCCTTGGCCTCCCGCACGGGCAGGTGCGCCCCGCCCGCCATGTACTGGTCGTTGGCGACGCGCGGGATCTTCACGCCCGCCTCGCCGAACGCCTTGACCAGGATGCCCGAGCAGTCCCACGCGTCGGGCCCGTTGCCGCCCCACAGGTACGGCTCGCCGAGCTGCTGCCTGGTGAACTCGATGGCGGTGGCCGCCGCGTTCGACGCGAGCAGGAAGTCGCCGACGGCCTCGCCGCACCCGGCCGGGTCGACGACGTCGCCCTCCTTGCCGATCAGGAAGGCCGCCATCGCCTCCCAGTTGTGGTAGCGGTCGGGGAACGCGGAGCGCTCCACGTCCTGCGCCGAGTCGCCGGGGCGCTGCTCCTCCCAGTTCGGCAGGGCCAGCAGCACGTCGTAGAACTTGTTGATCGCGTAGTGGGGGTCCGTCACCTCGGCCGGCGTGCCCCAGCCCATCGACGGGCGCATCTGGAAGATGCCCAGCGAGTCGCGGTCGCCGTAGTCGAGGCTGCGCAGGCCCGACTCGGTCATGCCCGCCTGGATCGCGATCTGCCAGGCCAGCGGCGGCAGCTTCCGCTCGCGGCCGATCTTGATGATGTTCGCGACCGTGGTCCGCTGCTCCTCGGTGAGCCGGTCCGCCTCCGCCGCGCCCTTCTCCTGGCTGCCGCCCTCCCACGGCCCGAGGGAGGCGTTGCAGCTGGCCATGCGGATCTGCCCGGACTCGTCGGTCGGGGTGTTCTCGTTGATGACGGTGGACACGCCGTTGGTCACCGTGACGGCGACCACGGCGACCACGGCCGCGACAGCCAACGCGATCTTGAGCATGTCAGCCCACCTTCGTGTACTTCTGGACGCGCCAACCCTCGGGGAGCCTCGCCACCGTCACGACGAGCTTGCCGCTCTCCAGCTTCGCCTCGAACTCCGCCGAGTCGGGGAACGACTTCGCCGCCGTGACGGCCTGGTCGATCACCACCGGCACGTTCGCGGGCTCGACCGACTGGAGTCGGGGGAACAGCTCGTCCGCGGTGAACGCCTTGAGCCCGTCGAGCCACTGCTCCTTGGTGGTCTTGCCGGGCTGGTAGTCCGAGTAGGCGTCGATCCACCCGTCGGCGACGAGCCGCGCGTTCGGGTCGACCGGCACCGACGTGCCCGCCGGCGTGGGGCTGGGCGCCTTCGTCGGCAGCGGCGAGGTGGTCACCGTCGGCAGCACGCCGATCTGGTTGCCGCGGGACGTGGCGCCGGTCGCGGGCGTCGTCGTGCCGGCGGGGTTCGCGGTGGAGCGCGGCCCGAGCGCGTTGGGGATGACGAAGCCGACCACGACGACCAGCGCGAAGAACAGGATCAGCGCCGTGGCGAGGTGGCGGGGCGACCGCAGCGGCCACCCCCACAGGCGTCGGTAGACCGCGGTGCGCCCGCGGTTCGTCCTGATCGGCATCAGCTGTCCCTGACCTCAAGCCCGCGTGAGGGCCGGTAGATCACGTGGACCTGCCGTCCCGCCACGACCTCCGTCTCCGCCCGCCGCGGGCCGGGCACCACCGGGGTGTCCGCGACGCGGGAGAACCCGTTCGCCACCCGTGAGGGCACCAGCACCGCGTCGTCCACCCGGTCCCACCCGCGGTCCGCCACCGGCGGCGCGTCCACGACCCGCGACCGCCCGGACGGCAGCGCCGCGGAGTTGCCGTACCCGCCGGCCGGCAACGCCGGCGTCCCACCGCCACCGCCGCCGCCGACCCCGATGCCGACCTCGCCGACGCTGTTGCCGGCCCGGTCGAGCCGCTGCGAGGTGGCGACGACGGGGTTGGCCGCCTCCGGCCGCACCCGCCGCCGGTCGCGCTGCGGCACCTCGGGACCGTCCGGGTCCGTGTCGCGCACGGTGTCCCAGAACTCGTCCTGCGGCGTGGGGCCTTCCTTCTTCTTGCGCAGCCGGGACAGGACGCCGCCGCGCATCGGCAGCGCGTTGCCCGCCGTGCCGACGGACATCTCGACCATCTGCCACATGCGGCGCATCGGCTTGCCCACCATGAAGCAGACGAGCGTGAGCATCAGGCCCAGCAGCGTCCTGGTCAGCAGCGTCAGGCCGGTGGCGTTGAAGATCGCCTGGAGCAGCAGGGCGTGCGTCCCCGCCAGCACCGCCAGCACCAGCACGTTGAACACGGTCACGGCGGCGGCGCGGGCGACCTTGCGCAGCAGGTCGTGGTGGATCAGGGCGACCAGGCCGATGAGCGGCCCGGCGAGCGTGAGCACCCGCAGCAGCAGCTGCGCGAGCAGCACGGCGGCCTTGGCGAACAGCTGGAACAGCGAGAAGGCGACCGCTTGCAGCAGCGACAGGAACCCGGCGCCGGTGCGACCGCCGTCGTCACCGGTGAAGTAGCCCTGGGTGGGGCCGAGCTGGGTGTAGATGTTCTCGAACTCGGCCTTCTTGGCGTCCAGGGCGGTCTGGTCGCCGTCCTTGTGCTCGGCCAGCTCCTGCACCGTCCACGCCTGCGCGGCCAGCAGCTTCGGCCCGAACTCGGCGGCCTGCGGCGCCTCGGGCGCGCCGAACTCGCCGCGCAGCCACGACTGGTAGACCACCGAGTCGTGCAGGCGCGACGGCAGCACGTCGAGCGTGTCGGAACCCTCCTCGACGTCGATGAAGCCCGCCTGGATCTCGGACGTCTTGGTGACGAGGGTGTTGTCGAGCAGGTCGTAGAACTGGGGCAGCGCCAGCGTCGAGGTCGCCAGCCACATCGCGGCCAGCGCCCACATGCCGCGCTTGGAGATCGACGCGAGGTCGCCCTGCCAGATCTGCCGGAACATCAGCACCGCGAGGATCAGCGCGACCAGGCCGAACCAGCGCAGGTAGACGTTGTCGTAGACCTTCTGGACGCCGTCCCGCACCGCCTCGTCCAGCGGCTGGAGCAGGCCCTGGCCGACGACCGTGTAGTGCAGGGCGTTCGTGGCGCCGACGATGTTCTTGCCGACGTTGAACAGCTCGTTGCCCATCCAGGTGTCGAGCACCGGGGTGGCGTTCGGGATGGAGCACTTCTCCTGGTAGGTGTGCCACACCATGCCCGCGTACCCGTAGGTCAGGTACGGGGTGTCCGGCAGGCCGTTGCCGATGGGCGGGTCGATCGCGCCGACCATGCCCGAGCCGGGGCGTTCCGGGTTGGGCGCCTCGCCGCAGGGCGCGGCCTGCGCCGGCGTGGCCCCGATGACGACCTGGAGGGCGATGATGCCCACCACCACGCCGAGGGAGCGCCAGCGGTGCGGGCGACCGTGCGTGAGCGTGCCCTCGTCGCGGGCACGTCTGAACCGCCGCCGCGCGTAGAGCGCGACGGCGACCAGCGCCGCCAGCAGGAGGGTGCTCATGCGGCGCCCTCCCGCCCGTTGCGGCGGTTTCCTCCCTCACCGTGGGTCGACTCGACCAGTTCGTCGGCCAGGCCGACTTCCAGGTCGGCCGCCAGCTCGTCGTCGTAGTCGTCGGGGTGCTGCTCCGCGTGGGCGAACGGGTCCGGCGGCGGGGGCGAGACCTCGACCTCGGTGGACTCCGCGCCCTGGCGCAGGGCGTCCGGGGTGGTGTCGAGCGAGTTGCGCAGGTGCTCCAGGTGCGGTCCGGAGAAGTCGACCCGGATGCGCTCGACGCCGCCCGCTCCGTCGCCGAAGATGAACTGGCGGGGCGCGCGGTCGCGCTCGGTGCTGTTGCGGACACCGCCGGGGCGACGTCCGAGGGACGCCACGACCTGCTCGTAGCCCGCGCCCACCGGGACCTTCAGCAGCCGCAGCGCGTCGGCCTGCGCCTGGTCGTCGTCCAGCCGGCCCACGAACACCGAGTCGAGCAGGGCCACGAAGCCCTGGATGCGCAGGAAGTCCGCCGGGATCTGGGACGACAGCAGCACGCGGACGTTCCACTTGCGGGAGTCGCGGGCGAAGCGGTTCATCAGCACGCGGCCCGTGGGCACCTCGGACAGGAAGAACGCCTCGTCGATCCAGACGCCCTTGCGCAGGTCCTTCGGCCGCTCGTAGATCGAGCGCTGGGTGAGCCACGCGGCGAGGTTGAGCATCTCCACGCCGAGGGACTCCGCATCCGTCCAGTGCTCGCGGCCCGTGCCGTCCTTCGGCAGGTTCAGGCCCGCCATGGTGAGCACGGTGAGCCGGTCGTCGCGCGCCTCGTCGTAAGGGTCGAGGTCCTGCTCGGGGATGAGCAGCGACATGCGCTCCCGCATCTCGTCGAGGAAGTCGGCGACGACGACGGCGTGCTCGTGGTGCTCGGACGAGTCGCGGCGAAGCGCTTCGAACACCTGGCCGGGGTGCGCGTCGGGCCTGCCGCCGACGGTGCGGACCGCGCGCAGCAGCACGATCCGGGTCTGCGGCAGCCGCGCGACCTCGTAGGGCAGCAGGCCGGTGAGCACGTCGAGCACGAGGCGGCGGCGGGTGGCCGCGGCCAGCGCGCGCTCGCGCCGCCACGTCCGCTCCGGGTCCTCCTCGTCCATGAAGTGATCGAGCATGGGCTCGGCCACCACGCGGTACGGGTTGAGGATGCCCGCCTGGGCGTTGAGCAGGTTGATCGGCCGGGCGTACGGGCGCAGCTCGGGCAGCTCGCACAGCGCGGCCAGCGGGCCGGACGGGTCGAGCAGCGTCCAGTGGGCCCCGGCGCGCAGCGTCTTGTAGACGATGCCGCCGCCGAGGAACGACTTGCCGGCGCCGAGGCCCGCGACCATCGCGGTCAGGCCGGACGAGTCGCGCAACTCCTGCGCCATCCACGGGTCCCACGCCACCGGGCGGCGGGTCGCCGTGACCGTCTCGCCCAGCAGGATGCCGCGCCGGTCGCCCACCTCGGCCGTGGCCGTGGGCACCGCGCTGGCCGCCCACAGCACCGAGCCGCGGCGCAGGTACGCCGAGGACGACAGCGGCTCGCCGGGGATGAACTCGCGGGCGATGGCGTACTGCGCCTCGGGGTGCTCGACGGCGACCTTCGGCTTGTAGAGGTCGAGCAGCGCCTGGGCCAGCCGCAGCGCCTCGCGCTCCGTCGGACCGGACACCGCGAGCCGCCACCAGCTGCGCACCCGGGTGCCCAGGGCGGTGAAGCCCGACGTCATCTCGTCGTCGATCTCCAGCACCCGGGACGCCTGCCGGGCCAGCGACTGCGGCGGCTCCAGCTCGTGCTCGTCGGTGTAGTGCCGGACCTGCGAGCGCACCTTCGACATCTGCCGCTGGAGCTCGCCGGAGACCTCTTCGGGACGCCGCACGTAGATGCGCGCCGACCACTCGACGGCGGCGGGCAGGCGGTCGGACCGCTGCACCCACGGGTCGTCGACCTCGGGGATCTGGAGGCCGTGCATGAGACCCACGGTGAGCACGGCGACGTGCCGCTTGATGCCCGCGTTGGAGCCGGTGCGCCCGCGGACCGTGACGGTCGGCGCGTACGGCTCCTGGTGGAAGTCGGCGGCGTCGGTGAAGGAGGCCAGGTCCTCCGGCTCCCACGGCGCGCCGGGCACGGCGGGCAGGTTGCGCGGTGCGGGCAGGCCCAGCGAGCACGACCGGTGCATCAGCCAGGACATCTCCTCGGCCGTCGCCGGGCGGCCCTCCAGGCCCGCGGAGCCGATCACCTGGTCGAGGTGGTCGATCTCGGACTCGATGGCGACCAGCTCGGCGTCCACGGCGTCCGGGAAGACCTTGCGCAGCACGGGGGCGGCGCGTTCGACCGCGCGGTCCATCATGTTGCGGGTCTGCACCTGGACGCCCAGGTACACCTCTTTCTCCGCCATCGAGCGGCCCATCAGCTGCTGCTGCTCGCCGACCATGTAGTCGTCGAAGCTCAGCGTGCCGGGGGTGTCCGGGAGCCGGCGCACGGCGTTGTGCACGTGCGCCTCGGCCCACATCCGGATCGGGTACGGCCGGGTCGTCACCCGCAGGTGCATCCAACGGCCCTGGAGCTCGGCGTACTGGCCCGCGATGGCGGCGATCAGGTCCTGGCGCTGTGAGTCCGAGCGGAACGACCACCGCTGCGGCGCGAGCTTGTACCAGGCGTAGACCTCCTGGCCGGTGCGCAGCAGGTGGCCGTCGATGCTGCGCGCGGAGATCGACGGGGTGTAGCTGGGGACGGCCTGCTCGCCGGGCAGGCGACGGCCCCGCTTGCTGTAGACCTTGCGGTCGTCGCGCGCGGCGGCGGCGTGCTGGGCGACGTGCGCAGCGGAGCGTCGGTCACGGTCACGCCGGCGTCCGAACACCGCGCACCTCCTTCTTACGACGATCTGGCCCGGGCTGCTGGGTTCGTGGCTGCTGCTGGGATCGGGTGGCGTCGCTGGCGCGTTTCGCCCCCTTCTTCGACTTGACACGCCTGCGGGGGCGTTCCCGGTTGACCCGGATGCGGGCGGCGCTGGCGGCGCCGCCCCTGCCCGAGGTCGTCTCGCGCGGCGCGGTCAGCTCACGCACCCACATCGCCATCACCGACGAGAGCGGGCGTTCGTGGCTGATCCGCGTGCAGATGAACCTGGTCAGGGCGATCGTGATCACGAAGCCCCAGCCGGTGTTGATGAAGTCGAACCCGAAGCCGAGCTGTCGCTGGAGCGCCGTCACCAGGAGGAAGACCACGATCCCGACCCCCCACGCGACGTAGCGCGCCCGCCACGGGAAGGTCGCCTTGGGCGGGCCGAGCCAGACGGCGTCGACCCGGTAGACCTCGTCGTCAGTGCGTACCCGCAAGGGTCACCCGCCGGTGAACAGGCCCGCGATCCACGAGCCGATGTTCGCGCCCGCGTTCGTGGTCACGGCCAGTCCGATGATCGCCAGCGCGATGATCACGCCGCCGAGGCGGCGCATGACACCCGCGTTGTCGCCCTTGCCCCCGCCGAGCCACAGCAGCAGGAGCGCCACCGTCAGCAGGAGCAGGGGGACGAGGTTGTCGAGGATCCACTGGCGAACCCCGCCTGTGCCCAGGGCGGGCGGTTGCTGCTGGGCGAGTGTTACCAGGGTCATGGCGGTCATCTCGTACTCCTGAGTACGCAGGACGTCGCCGGGCGGGCCGAGGGGTGCCCGTCCGGTTCGTGCGCTATCGAGTAGAACACGTCTTCGTCACTAGGTGTATCGGTCGACTGGCTGTGGGTAGATCAATAAGCGTTCCCCTGTGAGTCGATTACGTCTAATCTGACCACAGACATGATGAGTCCGGGGAAGCCGGTGGAGAACCTGGGGCCCTTGATTCTCCCGATTGCTGAGACAGTTCACTCGACTGCGAACTTCCTGGTCACGCACCGTACGCAATACTGCGGGCCCCTCGTTCGCCGACCAACCCAGTGTGGCCCGTCCGGCCCAGTGAAAGGTCCGAACGGCTCGCACCCGACGGAGTGACGACGCCGAGGAGGCTCGCTCATGGCCCAGCCATCGGAAGCCGTGCCCGAACCAGCCGCCGGGGTGAACGAGATCACCGTGGCGGTGGTGGTTCCCGACGGTGATCAGGTTACCGGGACTGGGCGCCAAACCGGGCGGCGGGTGCAGCGGACGGTCAACTTCGACCGGGACGTGCTGGAGCGCGCCAGGGCCGCCGCGACCTACCTGGCGGCCTACGAGGGCACGGCCGGCGTGCGCAGCCTGGCCGACATCGTGAACCCCGCCGTCGCGGCGTACGTGGCGGCGCTGGAGCGCCGCTACAACGACGGCGAGGCGTTCCGCCCGGTGATCCGCATGCCGGCCGGCCGACCCGCCCGGCGGGCGCCGGCCGAGCCCCCCGCCGGGGCACCGCTGCCCGGCGACGCCGACGCCCCGGTCGACCGGGGCGCGCCGGTGGCCGCACCGCCGGACGACCTGATCCCCTGACCCGCCGCTCGGGCGCCGCGGCCCACCGGCGGACAGCCGGAAGGGCCCCTTCCCACCCCCAGGTGCGGAAGGGACCCCTCACCGCCGCCCCCTCGGACGGGACGCGCGTCGTCCGCGTTCCGTCCGGGAAGACCCGCGACCGGCGCCCCTGATACGGCGGACCACCCGAACGGCGTCGACCCGCCACGCGCGGCCCCCTCCCGCACCCCGGTGGAGGCGCGGGAGGGAGCCTTCGGGCAGGGCGGTCCGACGGGCGGGTCGATCAGCTGGAACCGGAGATCTTCCAGAAACCCACGGTCGGCAGGGTGTCCGGCCCGACCGACCCCCTGCCCCAGAAGTAGTCGTCGAAGTTCGCGATCCACGAGTTCCCGATCGGCCCCATGGTCGCCCACCGCACCCACGACGGCTGGGTGTCGATCGCCGCCTGAGCCCACGCCACGCGCACCTTCATCGGCCGCAGGAAGTTCAGGAACGGCCTGCGCAGCAGGTAGTTGCCGTACCGCGAGCCGAACGAGCTGTTCTGCACCACGCCCGTCTCGAAGCTGTTGATCTGGTGCAGCCCGCGGAACGACGGGCCCCACCGCTGCCACCACGCCTGGCCGCTCGCCGTGCTCTGGAGCAGGCTCGGGGTGTAGAGGCTCATCCACTCGGCGTCCCGGTTGCCCCAGCGCGCCTCGGTGTTGCGCAGCGTGCTGTCGGTGACGGCGCTGCACCCGGCGAACGACAGGCCGAACGCGCCGCCCCGCCCGTGGTAGTAGGTCATGTCGACGTCGTCGGCGTACACGTGGTCCTGGCCGCCCGCGAACGCCGGGTCCTTGAAGTCCTGCTCCCACGCGTTCGCCCCGGTCCAGCTGAACTGCACCGGGACGCCCGCGTTGGTGAAGCGGGTGTTGAAGCCGGTGATGTCCGCCGGGATGCCGGACAGGGACTGGCAGGTGCCGGTGCCGGAGCTGCCGACGTCGACCCGGGTGGTCCACTGCGCGCCCACGTCGCCCGCGACGCCCGCGTCACCGGCGGCGCGCTGGCGGGGCGGCACGGTCGGGTCCGGAGCCGGGTCGGGGCTGCCCACCACGGCCGGCAGGTAGAGCACCGGCGCGGACTCGCCGGAGTCGGCGCCCTGGCAGCGGAAGAACGGCTCCAGGCGCGTGGTGCCCGCGCCGAGCGGGCCGGACGGGTAGGCGTAGCCGACCGAGCCGAGCGGGGTGCCGGCCAGGGCGTCGGCGCACTTCTTGCGGCCGTCGTCGAGGGGCAGCACGGGCTTGACGCCGTCGGCGGCGACGGTGCGGGCGGCGTAGGTGAGCTGCGTGACGGCGCCCGTGCCGTCGAGGGAGACGCGGACCTTCGAGCCGGGGCCCTCCAGCGGCACGCCGCCGAGCGTGAAGGCGTAGGCCACGGTGGTGTCGAGCGGGGCGCTGACCACCGGGTTGCCGTTGGTGTCGGTGATGTCGAGGGTCGTGTGCGACGCGCTCGCCACGGCCTCGGCGGGCAGCAGCCCGATCCCCCGCAGGGTCTCGCCGACGCGCTTGGCGGCGTCGGCGAGCGGGACGGCCCTGAGCCCGCGGATGCCCGTGAGGTCGAGCTGGGTCTGGTTCGTCGCCTGGCCGCTCTCGTCGGGCTGGCCCGCGCCGCGGTCGATGCCGGGGACGCGCAGGTGGCGGTCCTCGTCGGTGAAGGTGACGACACCCTCGGGTGTGCGCTCGACGGTCTTGAGGCCGAACGCCCGCTGCAACGCCGCCGCCTGCTCCTGGTTCAGCCCTTCGGAGCGGACGGCGTACACGGGCAGTTCGTCGGCGGCGGACGCGGTGCCTGCCGTGGCACCGGTCAGCGCCGTCGCCCCCAGCAACCCGGACAGGGCGAGCACCGTTGCTCCCCGTCGTCTGGTGGTGGACATGCGTTTCCTCCTTCTGCGCCGACGGGGCAGGGCCCGCGGCACGTGAGGAGGACTGCCCCGGTCGGGGGTTGATACCGGACGACCCCGACGTCCACTCGAACGGAGCCACTCCTGTAACGCCGTCGGCGCACAGGTGACAGGTAGGCGGACGAGTGCGCCCGCGGGCCGCCCCGACCAGGGTCGCTCCACAGTGGACCGGTCGGTGCCCCGGCCGGTGCCCGCACATCGGCGGTCGACCCGGTTCGGTGGTCCGCAGCGGTCGGGGTCGTCGGCGATCCGCCGGTGGGGTCGACGGCGGGGAACCCCCGGGCGGGGACGTCCGCGACGCGACCGCCCTGCCGGGGACGCCCGACCGGGCAGTGCCCGGTCGGGCGCGGATGAGTCGGCATGTAAGCCGGATTCTGTTCCCGGGCGCCTCGCGGCGGTCCCGTTCGGCGGCCATCCATCTCGGCCTGCCGTCGCCGACAGGCTCGTGCGGCCTACCCGCAGGCATCGGGCGGGCAGCCCTCGAACGCCTGCGCAGGTGCCCTGGGGCACCCTCTTGGCCTTGCTCCGGGTGGGGTTTACCTAGCCGCCCCCGTCACCGGGGGCGCTGGTGGTCTCTTACACCACCGTTTCACCCTTACCCCGGCTCGCGCCGGGGCGGTCTGTTCTCTGTGGCACTGTCCCGAGGGTCGCCCCTGGTTGCCGTTGACAACCACCCTGCCCTGTGGAGTCCGGACTTTCCTCGGCGACAGACGTTCGTCTGTCGACGCGACCGCCCTGCCGACTCATCCGCGCGCCCAGGATAACCGACCGGTCCCGGGCCGTGGACCCAGGCCGTCGCGCCGTCGAGGAGGCCCGGCGCCGGCGTGGGCGCGCCCGACCGGCCGGCGCGCGGCTACCCCAGGTGCGAGGTGTCGTTGACGAGCCGCACGGACGCGTTGCCGTCCGGGTAGAACTCGACGACCGACAGCGACGCGAGGTCCAGGTGCAGCCGGAACAGCAGGGACGGCCCTGCGTCGAGCCCCATCCGCAGCAGCGACTTGATGGGGGTGACGTGGCTGACCAGCACGACGTTCGCGCCGCCGTGCGCGGCGATCACGTCGGTCAGCGCGCGCCGCACCCGCCGGTGCACCTGGTCGAAGCTCTCGCCGCCGGGGGCGGGCACGGACGGGTCGGCCAGCCACCGCCGGTGCAGGCCGGGGTCGCGCTCGGCGGCCTCGGTGAACGTCAGGCCCTCCCACGCGCCGAAGTCGGTCTCGATCAGGCCGTCGTGGGTGGTCGGCTCGACGCCGGTCCCGGACGCCACGGCGCGCGCGGTCTCCGCGGCGCGCCCCAGCGGCGAGGACACGACGACGTCGACGCCCCCGACCTTCGCCAACCGCCGGGCCGCCGCCTCCGCCTGCCCGCGGCCGACCTCGGTCAGCGGCGGGTTGCCGCGCCCGGAGTAGCGGCGGTCCACCGACAGCGCGGTCTGCCCGTGCCGCAGCAGGTACAGGCGGGTGGGTTCGCCGACCGCGCCGGTCCACGACGACGGCGGGGCCTGCTCGGTGACCGGGTCCTCGACGGGAGCCGGGGCGGCGTCCGGTCGGCGCACGCCCGCCTGCTCGTCCATGGCCTCGTTGGCGAGCCGGTCGGCGTGCTTGTTGCGCTCGCGCGGTATCCAGGTGTACGTCACCCGGTCGAACACCCGCACCACCTCGCGCGCCTCCGCGACGAGCGGCTGCATGGACGGGTGCTTGACCTTCCAGCGGCCGGACATCTGCTCGACCACGAGCTTCGAGTCCATCCGCACGTCGACCTCGGCCGCGCCCACCTCGGCCGCCGCGCGCAGGCCCGCGAGCAGGCCCCGGTACTCGGCGACGTTGTTGGTGGCCACGCCGATCCCGGCGGACCGCTCCGCCAGGACCTCGCCGGACGCGGAGCGCACGACGGCCCCGTACCCGGCGGGCCCCGGGTTGCCCCGCGACCCGCCGTCGGCTTCGACGACGACCTTCACAGACCGGATTCCCCGGTGCGGACCATGATCGCGTCGCACTCCTCGCACTGCACGACCTCGTCGGTCGCGGCCTCCTTGACGCGGGACATCGCGCTGCGGTCCAGCTCGATGCGGCACGCGCCGCAGCGGCGGGACTGGAGCAGCGCGGCGCCGATGCCCTTGTGGGCGCGCACGCGGTCGTAGAGGGCGAGCAGCGGTTCCGGGAACCCGGCGGTGACCTTGGTGCGCTCGGCGGTGCGCTTGGCCTCGGTGGACTCCAGGTCGGCGAGTGCGCTGTCCCGGCGGCGGGCCGCGTCGGACAGCGCCTCCTGCGCCTTGTCCAGCTCCACCTGGGCGTGCCGGCTGTCCGCCTCGACGGCCTCGCGGCGCTCCATCAGCTCCAGCAGGTCGTCCTCCAGCGCGCCGCGGCGGCGGTTGAGGGTCGCCAGCTCGTGCTCCAGGTCGGTGAGCTGCTTGGCGCCGACCGAGCCGCCGGCGAGGAGCTTGCGGTCGCGCTCCTCGCGGGCGCGGACCTGGTCGATCTCGGTCTCCTGGCGCTTGACCTCGCGGTTCAGGTCGCCGAGCCTCGTCCCGATCGTGGTCACCGCGTCCTGCTTGGCGCGGAACTGCTTCTCCGCTTCGGCGATCTCGGCGATCTCGGGCAGCGTGCGGCGGCGGTGGGTGACGCGCGCCAGTTCCGCGTCGACCTGCGCCAGGTCGAGCAGCCTGCGCTGCACGGCGGGATCGGCTTTCACAGAGATCCTCCTGTTCGGCTCGTCGCACCGACGGTCCACGGATCGGTCCGGCGGGTGGAGACGAGGACTTCGACCGTACCGCCGAGGGCGGTGCGCACCACGTCGGCCGCCTGCCCGCACCACGGCCACTCGCCGGCCCAGTGCGCGACGTCGACGAGCGCGGGACCGCCGGCGGCGAGGTGCTCGCCGGCGGGGTGGTGGCGCAGGTCGGACGTGACGTAGGCGTCGACGCCCGCCCGGGCGGCGGCGGACAGGTAGCTGTCGCCCGAGCCGCCGCACACCGCGACGCGCCTGATCGGCCGGTCCGGGTCGCCCGCGGCGCGGACGCCCCAGGCGGTGGCGGGCAGGGCGTCGGCGACGCGCCGCGCGAACGCGCCCAGCGGTTCGGCGGCGGGCAGTTCGCCGATGCGGCCGATGCCGGTGTCGGAGGGCAGCTCGGCGACCTCGGTGAGGGTGAAGGCGACTTCCTCGTACGGGTGGGCGGCGCGCAGGGCGCGCACGACGTCGGCCCGGCGGCGGCGGTCGAGGACCACGTCCAGGCGCGTCTCGGGCAGCCGTTCGAGCCGGCCGACGGCGCCGACCGCGGGGTCCGCGCCGGTCACCGGCCGGAACCGGCCGGTGCCCTCGACGGTCCACGCGGCGTCGCGGTAGTCGCCCACGGCGCCCGCGCCGGCGGCGTGCAGGGCGTCGAGCACCTGCTCCGCGCGGTCGACCGGCACGTAGGTGGTGAGCGCGTCCAGGGGCCGCGCGGGCGCGGCGGTCAACGGCCCGGTCACGGTGAGGCCCAGGGCGTGGGCGAGCGCGTCGGACACGCCGGGGTTGGCCGCGTCGGCGTTGGTGTGCGCGGTGTAGAGGGCGACGCCGGCGCGGATGAGCCGGTGCACGAGCGCGCCCTTGGGGTCGTCGGCCGGGACGCCGGTCACGCCGCGCAGCATCAGTGGGTGGTGCGCCACCAGCAGCTGCGCGCCCACCTCCAGCGCCTCGTCCACAGTGGACTCGACGGGGTCGACGCAGAACAGCGCCCTGGTCACGGGTTCGGCGCGGTCGCCGCAGACGAGGCCCACCGCGTCCCACGACTCGGCGGTCGCGGGCGGGTAGGCCGCCTCCAGCGCGCCCAGCACGTCCCCCAGCGTGGTCGTCACACGTCCCCCAGCACCACTCGCAGGGCGTCCACCAGCAGCGCGAACTCCTCGGGCGAGCGCACCGCGACCCGCACGTGGTCGGGCGTCAGGCCCGGGAACGTGTCGCCGCGCCGCACCGCGATCCCCTTGTCCCGCAACGCCTGCCGCACCCGCGGCCCGTCGGGGACGCGCAGCAGCACGAACGGCGCGGACGGCGGCACGACCACCAGGTCGCCCAGCCGCGCCACGGCCAGCGACGTGTGCTCGCGAGCCTCCCAGGCCAGCGCGTCGGCCTCGGCCACCGCCTCGGGCGAGCAGCACGCCGCGACGGCCTCCAGCACCAGGCTGCCCACCGGCCACGGCGGGCGCGTCGCCGCGAGCCACTTGAGCAGCTCCGGCGCGCCCAGGAAGTAGCCCGCGCGCAGCCCCGCGAGGCCCCACGTCTTGGTCAGGCTGCGCAGCACCAGCAGCCCGCCGAGGTCGGCGCGACCGGACAGCGTCTCCGGCTCGCCGGGGATCGCGTCGGCGAACGCCTCGTCCACCACCAGCACCCGGCCCGGCCGGGCCAGCGCCGCGACCACCTCCGCCGGGTGCAGCACGGACGTCGGGTTCGTCGGGTTTCCCAGCACCACCAGGTCGGCCTCGTCGGGCACCAGCTCCGGCCGCAACCGGTAGCCGTCCCCGGGCGACAGCCCGACCCGCCGCACGGGCACGCCCGCGTCCCGCAGCACCACCTCGGGCTCGGTGAACGACGGGTGCACCACCGCCGCCAGGGCGGGGCGCAGGTTCGGCAGCAGCGCGAAGCCCTCGGCGGCGCCGTTGAGCACCAGCACCTCGTCCGGCGAGCGGCCGTGCCGGGCGGCGACGGCCTCGCGGGCCCGCAGGTCGGCGTCGGCGCCCGGGTAGGAGCCCAGGTCGTCGAGGGCGGCGACCAGCCGGTCGCGCAGCCACTCCGGGGGGCGGGGCACGCGCACGTTGACCGCGAAGTCCGCGAGCCCGGGCGCGGCGTCGACGTCCCCGTGGTGGCGCAGCAGCGCCCGGCCGGAATCCTGGCTGGTCATCGCCGCGAGTCTAGGCGATCTGCGAGGCCGCCCAGTCGAGGTAGGCCCCCGGCAGCTCGCGCAGGATGTCCAGCGCCTCGGACCCCGGCGAACCGGGCAGCTCGCGCACGGCGCGGGCGGCCAGCGACGTGCAGTGCGCCAGGGTGTCCGCGACCATGCTGGTGCGCCGCAGGTCGGCCAGCAGGGCGGCGATCTCGGCGTCGGACAGCTCGCGCCCGCGGCGGCGCAGCAGGTCGCGCCGGTCGTCGTCGAGGGCGCGCAGGAGCGGGAACGTGTAGACGCCCTGGCGCAGGTCGTTGCCGACCGGCTTGCCCAGGCGCTGCGACGTCGACGCCAGGTCGAGCAGGTCGTCGAGGATCTGGAACAGCAGGCCGAACAGCGCGCCGTAGCGCCCGAGCGCGGCGGTGGTGGCCTCGTCGGCGTCGGCGCAGTGCGCGGCCAGCACGCCCGCCACCTCGAACAGGGCCCCGGTCTTCAGCGCGATCGAGCGCAGCGCGGCGTCCGGGTCGCGGTCGGGGTCGTGCTGGTCCAGGACCTCCAGGACCTGGCCCTCCACCAGGTCCGCCACCGCCTGCGCGAGCCTGCCCGCCGCGAACGGCGAGATCCGCTCCAGCGCGGCCTGGCTCGCGCGGGCCAGCAGGAAGTCGCCGACCAGCACCGCCGGGCCGGTGCCCCAGTCGGCGTTGACCGTGCGCACGCCGCGCCGCTCCGACGCGCCGTCCATCAGGTCGTCGTGCACCAGGGACCCGGCGTGCAGCAGCTCGACGCACGCGGCGGCCGTGACGGCCTTGTCCGGGACGGCGCCCGACACGGCCAGCGACCCCGCCAGCACCAGCACGGAGCGCAGCCGCTTGCCGCCCGCGGCGGTGATCCGGCCGGTGAAGGTGTTCACGACGGGCAGCGACGACGACGTCGCCAGCGTCCTGATCTCGTCCTCGACCCTGGGCAGCGCCGCGGCCAGCGCCGGCATGGTCGGCGTGGGCGGCGGTTTCACGGTGGACACGGGGCGATCGTCGCGCGGAGCGGCTGAGAGGCCGCTGAGACCGGGACGCTGAGACCGGGACGCCGGGACCGACGCGGTCGGCGGCCTACACGAAGGAGGCGGCCACGGCGACGAACACGACGACGATGCTGAGGAGCAGGTGCCCGAGCGAGGGCGCCTCGCAGGCGGACAGCCGGCACAGCGACGGCTCGTTCACCGGTCCCCGGCCTTCCCCGGTCGCCCGGACGCGCCGTCGCGCCTCGGCGCCGACCGCTGGGAATAGGCCTGCCGCACCGGGCGCACGACACATGTGCGAGTCATTCACGCTCCTTCCCCCGAAGATTCCCTACGGGATTGGCGTCGGAATTCCCCGCCCGTTCGTTACCCGTTGTCACGCTTTCGCAGGCTCTCCTCGGCGGCGGACAGCAACCGGGCCCGCTCCTGCCTCGCCCGCTGCCGCCGATCCCGCTCGCGCACCCACGCCACCACGTCGTCCGCGCCCAGGCCGGCCGCCTCGCGGTAGAACTCGCCGGCGAACCACCACCACACCCGAATGCCCTGACGGGCAATGCGCACGGGCTGTTCCCGCTGCGACACGTCGAGTGACGGGAAATCGACCACCAGGGTCGGCGGGCACCCCGTTCCCACGAAGAAATGCCTTTTCCGGAACAGGAAACCGCGGTCGGTGAAGAATCCCGCGTTGGGGTCTGCGGTCAGCCCGCCGGGCGAGTGGGCCGGCCGGGGGCGGGCGAACGCGGGCGTCTCGGGCCACGACCGCCGCCGGAGCACGACGACGACCCCGGTCGCCACCGCGGCGGCGAGCAGCACGACGACACCGACCACGACCCCTGACATCGGACCCCCAACGAGAGCCGGTCACGTTCGATGGTCGTGCGTGCCGGGCACCGCGTCCAGCGCCCTCACCCGGAGCGCCCAACTGGCAGACTGACCTGCCGTGCCCTTGACGATCGCCTTCATCTGCACCGGCAACATCTGCCGCTCCCCCGTGGCCGCGATCATATTCCGCGAGCACCTGCGCCGGGCCGGCCTGGGTGACCTCGTGGAGGTGACCAGCGCGGGCACCGGCGGCTGGCACGTGGGCGACCCGGCCGACCCGCGCGCGGCCAGGTCGCTGACCGACAACGGCTATCCCGCGGAGCACAGCGCCGACCAGGTCGACGAGGACCACCTGGGTGCCGACCTGCTGGTCGCCCTGGACTCCGGGCACGCCCGCGCGCTGCGCCGCCTGGTGGACGACCCGGACCGGGTGCGCCTGCTGCGCTCGTTCGACCCGGACGCCGACGGCGTGGACGTGCCCGATCCGTACTACGGGGACGAGGAGGGCTTCGACCTGGTGATCCGGATGGTGGAGGCCGCCGTGCCCGGCCTGCTGGCCTGGACCCGCGAGCACCTGTGACCCCCGCCGACGCCGCCACCCGGCTCACCGGCACGCCCGTCGCCGGGTCGCGCCCGCTCTCGGGCGCGGTGTGGCAGGCGGACCTCGCCGACGGCGGCCGGGTGGTCGTCAAGCGTTACGACGACCCGGCCGCGGTGATCGCCGAGGCCGCCTCGCTGGAGTGGCTCGCCGAACCCGGCGGGCCGCCCGTGCCGCGGGTGCGCGGCCACGACGGCCACTGGCTGTGCGTGGACCACGTCGAACCCGGCCGGCCGTCACCGGGGGCGGCCGAGGAGTTCGGGCGGGCGCTGGCCCGGCTGCACGCCACCGGCGCGCCCGCGTTCGGCGCTCCACCGCCCGGCGGACCGGCCGACGCCTCGATCGGCCTCGCCCCGATGCGCAACACCCCGTCGCCGACCTGGCCCGACTGGTTCCACGAGCACCGCGTCATCCGCTACGCCCGCCTCGCCGCGGACGCGGGCGCGCTGACCGCCGACGAGGCGGCGGTGTTCGACCGGGTGCGGGTCGAGGCGCCAGGGGAACCGCCGGCCCGGCTGCACGGCGACCTGTGGAGCGGCAACGTGCACTGGGCGGCCGACGGGCGGGCGTGGCTGATCGACCCGGCCGCGCACGGCGGCCACCGGGAGACCGACCTCGCGATGCTCGACCTGTTCGGCTGCCCGCACCTCGACCGGGTGCTCGCCGCCTACCACGAGGTGAGCCCGCCGGCCCCCGGTCGGCGCGAGCGCGTGCCGCTGCACCAGCTGTTCCCGCTGCTCGTCCACGCCGTCCTGTTCGGCCGCGGTTACGCCCTGCGGGCCTTGGCCTCGGCCCGTGCGCTGACATGATGCCGAGATGGGGATCACACTCTTCGACCGCGACGACTGGCGGTGGCTCAACGAGCCCCGCGCGTGGACCGACCGGGACGGCCTGACCATCACCGCCGACCCCGGCACGGACCTGTGGCGCACCACCCACTACGGGTACGACCGGGACTCGGCGCACGTCCTCGGCGTGCCGGTGACCGGCGACCTCACCCTCACCGCGTCCTTCACCGGCGAGTACGCCGCCCAGTACGACCAGGCGGGCATCGCCCTGCACGCCGACGACCGGAACTGGATCAAGGCGGGCGTGGAGCTGGTCGACGGCGAGTTCCAGATCAGCACCGTCGTGACCAGGGACTTCTCCGACTGGTCGGTGGTCGGCGTCGGCCGGGTCGAGCGGGTCGTGATCAGCGCCGTCCGCGAGGGCGACGCGGTGACCCTCCGCTACGGCGTGGGCGACGGGGAACCGACCTCGCTGCTGCGCCTCGCGTACTTCCCGTCCGGCGTGGAAGCCCTGGCGGGCGTGATGGCGGCGGCGCCGGACGGGCCCGGGTTCACCGCCCGCTTCGACCGGGTGCGGGTCACACCGGCGTAGGGATTACCGTGGTGACGTGCGGTTCAGCTTCTTGTTGCGGCCCGGCTGGCTGGCGTTGACGCTGGCCGTCTGGGTGTTCGCGGGCGCGTGCTTCACGCTGCTCGCCCCCTGGCAGTTCAGCCGCGACGACGAGCGCCAGGCGCAGAACGACGCGGTCACGTCCTCCGTGCGCACGGACCCGGTGCCGCTCGCGGGCCTGCTCGACAGGTCCAACGCCGAACTGGAGTGGCGGCGCGTCACGCTCACCGGCCGCTACCTGCCCGAGGGGCAGGCGGTGGCGCGGCTGCGGACCGTGCAGGGCGAGGCGGCGTTCGAGGTGCTGACGCCGTTCGAGCTGGACGACGGCGTGGTCGTGCTGGTGGACCGCGGGTACGTGCGGCCGGTGAGCGGCGTCCGGGTGCCCGACCTGAAGCCCGTGCCCGACGGCGTGGTGACGGTGACCGCGTGGACCCGGGTGGGCGAGTCGGACGACCGCGACGCGTTCGACCAGGACGGCCACCGGCAGGTGTACGCGATCAACCCGGACGTGGTGGGCCGCGCGGCGGGCCTGACCATCCGGCCCGGCTACTTCCAGCTCACCGAGGGCCAGCCGGGCGTGGAGGAGGCGCTGCCGCTGCCCAAGCTCGACGCCGGGCCGTACTTCTCCTACGCGCTCCAGTGGATCGCGTTCGGCGTGATGGCCCTCGGCGGCTGGCTGTACTTCACCGTCCGCGAGGTCCGCCCCGGCGGCGCGCTCGCCACCGGGGGCGGTGGCGCCGGCTCCGCGGACCGACCGCGCGCTAGGCGGAAGTCCGTCGCCGAGATGCTCGCCGAGGACGAGGACGAGGCCGCACCAGCGCGATGACCGCGGTCAGCCCGGCCGCCGCCGCGCCGACCACCCGCGACAGCTCCACCGCCCGCGTCACGTGACCCGCGTCCGGGCTGCGGCCGTGCCCCAGCACCGGGCGGTCCTCCGCGCCGTGCGCGTACACCGTGCGACCGCCGAGCCGGATCTCCAGGGCGCCCGCGAACGCCGCCTCCACCTGGCCCGCGTTGGGACTGGGGTGCGCCGAGGCGTCCCGCCGCCACGTCCGCCACGCCTCGCCCGCCGAACCGCCGACGACCGGCGCGCCCGCCGCCGTGAGCAGCGCCGCCAGCCGCGACGGCAGCAGGTTCGCCACGTCGTCCAGCCGGGCCGCGGCCCAGCCGAACCGGCGGTAGCGCTCGTTGCGGTGGCCCACCATCGCGTCGAGGGTGTTCACCGCCCGGTAGCCGATCAGACCGGGCACGCCCGCGACCGCGCCCCAGAACAGGGGCGCCACGACCGCGTCCGACGTGTTCTCCGCCACGGACTCCACGGTCGCCTTGGCCAGGCCGAACGTGTCGAGCCGGTGCGGTTCGCGCCCGCACAGGTTGGGCAGCCGGCGGCGGGCCGCCTCCAGGTCGCCGCCGTCCAGCTCGCGGCCCATCGCGGTGCCCTCGTCGGCCAGCGACGACCCGCCCAGCACCGCCCACGTGGCGACGGCCGTGGTCAGCGCCCGCACGACCTCGTTGCGCCCGGCGAGCCGCTCGACCGCGACCCCGGCGAGGACCGTGCCGCCGACCAGCGCGGCGGTGTGCGCGACGCCCGCCGCCCGGGCGTCCCGGTACAGCGTCCGCTCCAGCGCCTTCGCCGCCCGCCCGAACCCCGCCACCGGGTGGTACCCCTCGGGATCGCCGAGGACCGCGTCAGCGGCCACACCCAGCAACAACCCCACCGCGCGCCCCAGACTCACAGGGGGCACGGTAGCCCGCGCGCGTCCGCGCCGAGCCGCCAGGTGCCGACTCGCCGTCGGACCCCCGCATTAGGGTGGCGCACCGTGGAAGCAGCCCGCCTGAAGCTCTACGCGTACCTGGACGCGCGCGAACACCAGCGCACGTACCTGGCCATCATGCGGCTGTTCGCGTCCACGCTGCTCGCCGACCTGTCCGCGGGCGAGGTCGCCGGGGCGCTGGCCGGCGCGGAGCGGGAGGGCCGGGTCGAGCCGGGCGAGTCGCGCATCGAGAACGTCATCAGCCGCCTCAAGCAACTCGTCGAGTGGGGCAACCTGGTGCAGGGCCGCCGCGAGGTGGTGGCCACCAGCATCGCCGAGTTCCAGCACGGCAGCGTCCGCTACCAGGTGGGCAAGCTCGCCGTGCGCGTGCAGCGCGACGCCGACGAGCTGCTGCGCGTGCCGGAGGGCGCCCGCGAGGTGTCGCGGGAGTTGCTGCCCGCCGTCGAGCGCGGCCTCCGGCAGCTCGGGCAGACCCTGGCGGAGGCGTTGGCGAGCGAGGGCCGCCGGCCGCGCGAGGTGCTCGCCGAGCAGGTGACCACGCTGTTCCTCCAGCACGCCGAGCTGGCCGCCACCGTGCGCGACTTCTACGCCTACCTGGGGCAGGTCGTGACCCGGCACCACCTCGCGCCCGAGGAGATCTCCGGGTTCCGCAACCTGCTCGTCGAGTACATCCAGATGGTCGTGGAGGACGTGCTGCGGCACACCCCCGCCATCGCCGACGCCCTGCACCGCCTCGGCGCCGCGCGGGACGACCTGCTGGGCCTGCTGGGCCTGCTGGGCCGCGCCGACCTGGGCGAACGCGTCGAACGGGCGCGCGGCCGGTCCGCCGAGGACTGGCAGGAGCTGACCGACTGGTTCGTCGACCGGCCCGGCCGTCCGAGCCAGGTGACGGCGCTGCGCGAGGCCACCGCGCGGGCGATCGGGTCGCTGCTGGCGAGCGTGAAGCGCGCCACGTCGGGCGGCGGGCTGCTGCCGGGCAGGCGGGCCGAGCTGCTGAAGCTCGCCCTGTGGTTCGACACGGGCTCGCGGTCGCGCGGCCACGAGCTGTACGCGGCGGCGTTCGGGCTGCACTCTGCCCGGCACGTGTCGCCCGCGCCCGAGCACGACCGGGACGACGAGCGGACGCCGTGGCGCGACGGCCCCGTGGTGGACGTGCCGGTGAGCGTGCGCAGCCGCGGCGACCGGGCCGCGCGCGGGCGGGCGTCGAAGATCCTGGACGACCCGATGACCGAGCAGTCGCTGCTGGCCGAGGCGCGCGAGGCCGACGAGCGGCGCGCCGCGTCCGTGGCCGAGCTGTCCGCCGCCGCGCCCCGCCTCGCGACGACCACGCTGTCCGGTGAGGCGCTGGGCGTGCTGTGCGAACTGCTCACCCTGGCCATGGCGCAGCGCGACGGCGCCGACGGCCCCGGGTCGGCGACCGATCCCGTGCGCGGCCTGACGGTCACCGTCGCGCCCGCCGAGGGGCGCACGACGCGGATCAGGTCCACCGCGGGGACCCTGACCCTGCACGACTCCACGCTGGTGCTCGACTGATGTTCGACGACCTCTCCGAGATCGACGCGGCCGCCGTCGTGCGCTGCGCCCGCACCCTGCTGCGCCGGCCGCTGCTGCGCGCCGACGGGCCCGACGGCGAGCTGCTGACCCTCGTCTACCGGCACCGCGCCCCGTTGCAGGACCTGTTCGCCCGCGTCCTGGGCTACCGGCTCGTCGTCGAACGGCGGTTCGCCCGGCTCCACAAGACCGGTCCCGGCCCCGACGACTCGCGCGGCGTGCCCGGCATGTCCCCGCGCGGCTACGCCTACGTGGCGCTGACGCTCGCGGTGCTCACCGGCATCGGGCGGCAGGTGCTGCTGTCGCGGCTGGTGTCCGACGTCCGCGCCGCCGCCGTCGAGGCCGGCGTGGAGGTCGTCGACGACGTCGTGGACCGGCGCGCGCTGACGGCGGCGCTGCGCCACCTCGTGTCCCTCGGCGTGCTGCACGAGACCGAGGGCACCGTCGACGTGCAGGCCGAGGCGCTGATCACCGTGGACACCGACCTGCTCGGCCGGCTGCTGACCGGACCGGTGGCCGAGGCGACGTCGCCCGAGCAGCTGGTGGCGCTCGCCGCCCGGCCCGGACCGCGCGGCGTCGAGCACGCCGTGCGGCGCAGGCTCGTGGAGGACCCCGTCGTGCTGTACGCCGACCTGCCGTCCGAGCAGGCCGACTGGCTGCGCCGCAACCAGCGCAAGGAGAGCGCGCTGCTGGAGGCGTCGTTCGGCCTGCTCACCGAGTGCCGCGCGGAGGGCGTGCTGGTCGCCGACCCCGAGGACTACCTGACCGACCTGTACTTCCCCGGCACCTCGACCGCGGCGCGCATCGCGCTGCTCGCGCTGCCGGAGCTGCTGGAGTCCGAGCCGCGCCCCGACGGGCGGCACGCCGTGGACGTGCGGGTGCTGCGCGAGGTGTGCGGGCGGCTCGTGGAGGACTACCCGGCGGCGTGGTCCAAGCAGTTCACCGACGACCTCGACCGGCTCGTCGAGGAGGTGCTGGAACTGCTGCGCCGCATGGGGTTGGCCGTGCTGTCCGACGACGGGTGGCTCGTCAACGCCGCCGCGCACCGGTGGGTCCCGGTGCCCGACGGCGACCCGGAACGTGACCGTGAGACCGAGCGACCGGCGCCCGTCGTGGAGAGCTGGTCGCTGTTCGACGAGGAGAGCGCGTGACTAGGTGGCGGCTGCACAGGGGCGGCATCGTCAACATCTGGCAGTACACCCGGCAGGTGTTCGACTTCTCCGGGGGTCGCGCGATCTTCCAGGGCACCAACGGGTCCGGCAAGTCGCGCACGCTGGAGCTGCTGCTGCCGCTGTGCCTGGACGGCGACCTGCGGCAGATCGGCTCCAAGGGCTTCGACACCGTGTCGCTGCGCCGGCTCATGCTCGACGACCACCCCGGCGGGCCGCACCGCATCGGCTACGCGTGGGTCGAGCTGGAACGCGGCGGCGAGTACCTGACGTGCGGCGTCGGCGTGAAGGCGTCCAAGACGTCGCAGGCCATCACCGACTCGTGGCGCTTCATCACGCCCGCCCGCGTCGGCCACGACCTGGCGCTCGCCGGACCCGACGACGTCCCGCTGGGACCGGCGCAGCTGCGCGACGCGATCGGCGCGGACTGCGTGCTGGAGGAGGCGGCGTTCCGGGCGAAGGTCGCCGAGACCGTGTACGGCGTGCCCGCCCCCCGCTACGGCGACCTGCTGCACCTCCAGCGGACGCTGCGCAACCCCGACGTGGGCCTGAAGGTCCTGGAGGGGCAGCTTGAGCAGATCCTGTCCGACGCCCTGCCGCCGCTCGACCAGGCGATGGTCGAGCAGCTGGCCACGTCGTTCGACGACCTGGAGTCGATCCGGTCCAACATCACCCGCCTGACCTCGGCCGACGCCGCGCTGGGCACGTTCCTCAGGACGTACTCGGACTACGCGCTGGGCGGCGTGCGCGCGGCGGCCGACAAGCTCGGCGCGGCCGAGGAGGGCGTGCGCAAGCTGGAGCGCTCGTCGGCGAAGCTGTCGGCGGCGCTGGAGTCGACCCTCGCCGAACGGGCCGCCGCCGAGCACTCCCTGACCTCGCTGGAGGCCGGCGAGCAGCGGGCCGAGGAAACCATCGGCGCGCTGAAGGAGCTGCCCGCGTTCCGCGACCTCCAGGACCTGCGGACGCGCGAGACGCTCGTGGCGGAGAAGCGCTCGTCGGCGGTGACCGCGCTGGACGTGGCGGGCAAGCAGCGCGCCCAGGAGGACGGCGCGGTCGACGGCGTGCTGCGCCTGCTGCGCCGCCTCGCCGAGGACCTCGGCACGGCGGAGGACCTGGTGGAACCCCTGCGCCGGCACCTCCGCGCGGCCGGCCTGGAGGGCACGCCGGTGCCCGACGTGCCGCGGCTGCCCTCGGTGGACGCCACCGTGCGGACGGAGTCCGTGCGGGCCAAGCCGGACCCCGAAGCCGACCCGCTCCCCGTGGACCGCCGCGTGCCGCCGCCGACGACCGACCTCGCCCTGGACCCGGTGGTCGCGAGCGCGGCGGAGATCGCCTCCGAGGCGCGCCGCCACGGCGCCCTGGCCCTCGCGCTGGCGACCCGGGCGGCGGAGCTGGACGCGGCGCGGCGCGACCTGGACGCCCTGGCGCAGGCCGAGCGCGACGCCCACCGCGCCGCGGCCGACGCCGCCGCCCGACGCGACCAGGAGGCCGCTGAGCTGGACGGGGTGGCGCGGAGCTGGCTGTCCGAGGTGGCCGCCTGGTGCGCCGCCGGTCCACTGGCGACCCACGCGCCCGACAGCCCCCTCGCCCTGCCGACGACGGTCGACCCGGCCGGCGCCCGTACCCTCGCCACCGACGTCCGCGCCGGGGTGACCCCCCTGGTGACCGAGGCCAGGACCGCGGCCCACGGCGCGGCGGACCGCAGGGCGCGGATCACCGCCGCCATCGACGAGCGGGACGCCGAGCTGGCGGCGCTGCGCGCGGGCACCACCTACCGGCCCGCCCCCGGCCGCCACTCCGCCGCCGACCGCGACCCGGCCGCGGGCGCGCCGTTCCACCGCCTGGTCGACTTCGCCGAGGGCCTCGACGCCGCGGACCGGGCGGGCCTGGAAGCGGCCCTGGAGGCCTCCGGGCTCCTGGACGCCTGGGTCACCCCGGCGTCCCGCGCGCTGCCGGACGCGAGTGCGCTGCCGGACACGCACGCGGTGCCCGGCGACCCGGCCGCCGAACCGACCCTGGCCACCGTCCTGGCGCCCGCCGTCGAACCCGGCTCGCCCGTCCCCGCCGGCGTGGTCGCGGACCTGCTGGCGTCCGTGTCGCTGACCTCCGGCCCGTTCGCGGTCGGCGTCGACGGCCGCTGGCAGGCGGGCGTCCTGCACGGCGGGTGGCGCAAGGACGCTGCCGAGTTCATCGGCGCCGGCGCCCGCGAGGCCGCCCGCCGCAGGCGCGTCGTCGAGCTGGAGGACGAGCTGGGCGACCTGCGCGCCGACCTCGGGACCGCCGAGACCGGACTGGCCGCCGCGCACGACCTGGTGGGCAGGTGGGAGCAGCACCTCGGCGCGTTCCCGACCGACCGCGAGCTCGTCGCCCGCCACGGCAGGCTCCAGGCCGCCCAGGAGTCGGCCGACCGCGCCGCCCGCCGGGCCGGGGAGCTGCGCGAGGAGCTGGCGGCCACCCGCGCCCGCACCGAGGCCGCGCACGCTGCGGTCGTCCGCCAGGCGGGCGACGCCGGCCTCCCCGCGACCACCGACGGCCTGCGCGACGCCCAGCACGCCGCCGCCGAGGCGCAGCGCACGGCCGACCGCCTGGGCGACGTGCTGCGCCGCCAGTGCGCGGGCACGGTGGCCGACCTGACCGACGCGAACCACCGCTACCGCGCCGCCGTGGACGACCGGGTCGCCGCCGAGACCGACGCCGAGGCCCGGTGCCTCGACTACGCGACGCAGGCGTCGGCGCTGGCCGAGCTGACCGAGGCGATCGGCGGCGAGGCCCGCGAGGTCGCCGGGCAGCTGGCGCGGCTGGAGCGCTCGCGGCGCGACGTGCGCGACGAGCTCAAGCGCGTCCGCGAGGACGTCGCGTCCGCCCGCGAGCGGGCCGCGACGCTCACCGCCCGGCTCGACACCGCCGCCGAGCAGCTCGCCGCCGCCCGGGACGCGCGGGTCGACGCCGCCGAGCGGCTCACGTCGGTCGTCCACGCCCCCGGTGTGCTGGCCGCCGCGCTGCCCGACGTGCCCGCCGACGTCACGTCCGTCCGCGCCGCCCTGGCCACGACCGACCGGCGCGCCGCGAGCGAGACCACCGTGATCACCAGGCTCCAGGCGTTGCAGACGGCCCTCGCGGGCAGCCACGACATCACCGCCGACCAGCACGCGGGCCTGCTCACCGTCATGGTCTCCGGCGAGGACGGCGCACGCCCGGTCGCCACCGCCGCCCGCCGGGTCACCGCCAAGCTCGGCGAGCAGCGCGGCTACCTGGACGGCCAGTACCAGCGGATCTTCGCCGACTACCTGATCCGCGACCTCGCCGAGTGGCTGCGCGGCCAGATCGCCGTCGCCGAGGACCTGTGCAAGCGCATGAACGCCGTCCTCGACCGCGCCCGCTCCAGCCAGGGCGTGCACGTCAAGCTCGCCTGGAAGCACTCGGCGGCGCTCGACGAGCCGACCCGCGACGCCCTCGCCCTGGTCCGCCTCCCCTACGCCGAGCGCGACCCCGAGCAGGACGCCACCCTGCGCCGCGTGTTCACCGAGCGCATCGAGGCCGAGCGCGACAGCCACACCGGCGGCTACGCCGAGGTCCTGTCCCGCGCCCTCGACTACCGGACGTGGCACCAGTTCACGGTGACCGTCGCCGACACCGCCCCCGACGGCGGCCCGCGCGAGCGCAGGCTCAAGCAGCTGTCGTCCGGCGAGACCCGCCTGATCTCCTACGTGACCCTGTTCGCCGCGGCGGCCTCGTTCTACGACGCGGTGAGCGGCGACTTCTCCCCGCTGAGGCTGGTGCTGCTGGACGAGGCGTTCGAACGGCTCGACGACCCCACCATCGCCCGCATGCTCGGGCTCCTCGTCGACCTCGACATGGACTGGGTCATCACCTGGCCCAGCGGGTGGGGCGTGTCCGACAGGATTCCCCGCATGCACATCTACGACGTGCTGCGCCCGAAGAACGGCCGCGGCGTCGCGTGCACCCGGACCACCTGGGACGGCGCCGCCCTGGACCGCATCGACCCCTGACCGCACCGACCCCTGACCGCATCGCCCCCTGACCGGGGCGCCCCGCTAGGGCACGCGGGTGGCGGTCTTCCGGCGCACGCCGCCCACCGCCAGGAACTCGGCCACCGGCAGCGTCGCCGCGCCGAGCGCGACGGACTCCGGTCCCAGCTCGCACAGGGTGATCGACGCCTGCTCGAACGGCCGGTGCAGGGCGTGGTGGGCGGCTTCCGCGCGCACGTCGTCGAGGATGCGCGCGCCCAGCAGCAGCCCCGCCCACCCGCCGACGATCACGCGGGACGGGTTGAACAGGTTGATCAGGTTCGCGATGCCCAGCCCCGCGTACCGGGCGGTCTCGGCGAGCACCTCCGCCGCGACCGGCGAGCGGTCCGCCACGAGGGCCGCGAGGGCCGCCTCCTGCTCGGCGGGGACGTCCGACCGGACCGCGCGGTAGCGGTCGACCACGCCCGACGCGCCGATGTACGCCTCCAGGCAGCCCCGGGCCCCGCACCGGCACGGCCTGCCGTCCAGCGCCACGGTCGTGTGCCCCCACTCGCCCGCACCGCCCGACGAGCCCCGGTACAGCACGCCGCCCGCGATCACGCCGGCCCCGACGCCCGAGCCGATCAGCGCGATCACCGCGTCGGCCGTGCCGCGCCCCGCACCGAACCACGCCTCGGCCTGCCCCAGCGTGTTCGCCCCGTTGTCCAGGAACAGCGGCAGGTCCGTGCCGTCGCGCAGCAACCGCTCCAGCGCCACCCCGCGCCACCCGACGGTCTGCGCGTGCACCAGCCCGTGCTCGACCGCGCCCGGCACGCCGATGCCGACACCGAGCACGTCCCCGACACCGCTCTCCCGCAGGCACCGGTCGAGCCCGTCGAGCACCCGCCGCGCCACCTCGTCGACCGAGTAGGCGTCCGGCTCCATCGGCAGCGTGGCCTCGGCCAGCCGCCGCAGCGTCAGGTCGAACACCTCGACCAGCACGTGCGTCTCGCCGACGTCGACGCCGACCACCGCGGCGAACGCCGGGTTCACCCGCAGCAGCACCCGGGGCCGGCCGCCGTCGGACTCGACCTGCCCGGCCTCCACGACCAGCCCGTCGGAGATCAGCTCGCCGACGACGTTGCTCACCGACGCCTGGCTCAACCCCGTGGTGCCCGCCAGCTCCTGGCGACTGCGCGGCCGGTCGAAGTACAGCGCCCGCAGCACCCGCGCCCGGTTGCCGGCGCGCAGGTCCCGCACGGTCAGCTTGCGGTGCACGGCAACCCCTATCCGGGCGAGTGGGACCACGGCACGCCACGACGGCGCGCGGGACACCGACGTTATCCCCTCGGCCGCGCGTCGGGGCGCGTTCGGCGGTGCGCGTCGGGCCGCCGCCCGCGACGGGAGCGGGGCGCGGCGCACCACCCGTGCCGCGCCCCGCTCCTTCCGGCTACCGGCCGTCCACGAGCGACCACGACTGGATCATCCGGAACGCGATCGACGCGCCCGGCGCCAGCAGCAGGTCCGGCACGCTGCCCGGCTCGGCGAGCGCCTGCCGCACGTCCGCCCGGCTCACCCACTTCGCCTGGGCGATCTCGCCGTCCGCCAACCTCAGCGGCTCGGCCGGGTCGGCGACCGCCTCGAAGCCCACCATCAACGACCTGGGGAACGGCCACGGCTGGCTGCCGAGGTAGCGGGTGCCGTTCACCACGACGCCCACCTCCTCCTCGACCTCCCGCGCCACGCACGCCTCCAGCGACTCGCCGGCCTCGACGAACCCGGCCAGCACCGAGTACCGGCCCTCGGGCCAGCCCGCGCCGCGCGCGAGCAGCACCCGGTCCGCGCCGTCGTGCACCAGGCAGATCACGGCGGCGTCGGTGCGCGGGTACTCCTCGTGGCCGCACCGCTCGCACACCCGCACCCAGCCCGACTTCGCCGAGTCCGTCGGCCCGCCGCACACCGTGCAGAACCGCGACGTCCGGTGCCAGTGGAACAACGCCACCGCCGTCGTGAACAGGCCCGCGCCCGTGTCGTCGAGCAGCGCGCCGACGGCGCGCAGGTCCAGCCACTGCGGGTCGTCGGTCAACTCGGGGGCGGACCACACCCGCCCCCGCCCGGACGCGGGCGCCGCCACGTCCGTCTCGTCCTCGGTCAGCGGAACGGCCCAGTACGCCACCGCGTCCTGCTCGCCGAGCAGGACGGCCGTGTCCGGCGGGCCGTCGCCGAAGTCCTGGGCGGGGTGGTCGACCAGGCGGGTCCCCCGGTCGGCCACCTGCGTCCGCCCCCGCGCGTCCACGGTGATGACGCGCGCCTTCGGCCACAGCTGCGCGATGCGCCGCGCGTCCCCGCGCAGCGGCTCGCTCCGGTCCGCGGTGAACCGCGACAGGGCCGGCAGCTCCACCAGCTCGAAGCTCACGGCAGGGTCACACCGCCCAGCGCCCGCAGCTGCGGGGCCAGCAGGTCCGCGTCGCCCACCAGCACGCCGGTGAACGCGGTCGGCGCGAAGAACTCCAGGGCCACCTCGGCGACCTGCTCCACGGTGACCGTCGCCAACCGGTCCGGGTGCCCGGTGAACCACTCGACGCCCAGGCCCAGGCCGGCGAGGTTCACCAGGAACGACGCCAACCCGCCCTGCGACGACGTCGCCGTCAGCAGCGAACCCACGGCGTACCGGCGCGCGGTGTCCACCTCGGACTCCGTCGGCGGCACGAGCCCCAGCCTGGCCAGCTCGTAGCGCGTCTCCAGCAACGCCGCCGCGGTCACCGCGCTCGCCGTGTCGGCGTCCACCATCAGCGTCGCCCCGCCCGGCGTGAACTCCGGGTGCGACCGCGCGCTGTAGGTGTAGCCCTTGTCCTCGCGGATGTTCTCCACGAGCCGCGAGGAGAAGAACCCGCCGTACACCAGGTTCGCCAGTTGCAGCGCCGGGTACCGGTCGTCCGTCCGCTCCAGGCCGCGCCCGGCCAGCCGGATCTGCGACTGCACGGCGCCCGGCCGGTGCACCAGCACCACGTCGCCGCCGCGCACGACCGGCAGCGGCGACAACGACACCGCGGTGCCCTCGCCGGTCCAGCCGCCCAGCGCGCCCTCGACCGCCCGCACCGCCGCGTCCGGCGCCAGGTCGCCCACGACGACCAGCACCGAGCCGCGCGGCAGCACGGCCGCCGCGTGCAGCGCCTCCACGTCGCCGCGGGTGACCGCCGCGACCTCCTCCGCCTCGGGCATCTCCTTGGCGTACGGGTGGTCGCCGTACAGGTGGCGCTGCAACGCCTCCCGCGCGATCACGTTCGGCTGCGACCGCGCCAGCCGGATGCGCTCCACGAGCCGCGCGCGCTCCCGCTCGACCTCCTCGTCCGGGTAGGTCGCGCCGGTGAGCGCGTCGCGCAGCACGTCGAGCAGCGTGTCGAGGCCGGACACCAGCGCGTTGCCGGAGAACGCCAGCCGCTCCGGGTCCACCACCGCGTCCAGCTCGCCGCCGACGAGCGCCAGCTCGGTGTCCACGTCCACCCGGCTGCGCGTCGCGGTGCCGGTGAGCACCGTGTTCGCGAGCACCTCGGCCCGCGCCGCGTGCGCGGAGCCGGTGCCGGAGGTCGCCGGGTCGCCGAACGGGATGCGCACCCGCAGCTCGACCAGCGGCACGGACGACCGGCGCACGGCGATCACCCGCAGGCCGTTGGCCAGCGTCGTGTCGACCACGTCCAGGTCCGCGGTCGCCCGCTGCTCGCCCAGCTCCGGGAACGGTCGAGGCCCGAGCTCCGTACGGCCGATCTCCTCGGCGCTGCGGTGCTTGGTCGGGGCGCTCACTCGTTACCTCCGTTGGCCGGGTTGAGGATCAGGACGGCGCGCGAGTCCGGCCGCAGCGCCTTGGCCGCCGCGGCGACCTCGTCGGTGGTGATGCCCGCGAGCTTGTCCGGCAGCTCGTACAGCAGCTCGGCCCGCCCGAACAGCAGCTCGGCCGACCCGAGCCCGAGGGTCCGGCTGGTCAGCCGGTCGTGCTCGCGGTGCATGGTCGACACCCAGCGCGCGGTGACCTTGGCCAGCTCCTGCGCCGTCGGCCCCTCGTCGGCCAGCCGCTGGAGCTCCTCGTCCACCGAGGCGATCACCTGGGCGGAGGTGACCTCGGGCGAGTGGATCGCGGTGATGCTGAACGTGTCGGGGTCGCGCGCCTCCAGCGGCCCGAACAGGCCGCACCCGGCGCCGACGTCCACGACGCTCGCGTCGCGGTGCACCAGCCGCTGCTGGAGCCGCGACCCGTCGCCGTCGGTCAGCACCCCCGCCAGGACCAGGTACGTGAGGTAGCCCGTCACGTCGTTCACCGGGTCGGGGATGCGGTAGCCGAGGGCGATGGCGGGCATCGGGGCGTGCTGGTCGGTGTGCTCGGCGCGCAGCTCGCCCTTCGGGGCGGCCTCGGCGAAGGACGGCCGGACCGGCACGGGACGGGCGGGCACGTCGCCGAAGTGCTTCTCGACGAGCCCCTTCGCCGTCTCCACGTCGAAGTCGCCCGCCACCGTGAGCACGGCGTTGCCCGGCGCGTAGTAGGTGTCGAAGAACGCGGCGCAGTCGTCCACGGTGGCGTTTTCGAGGTCGGTGAAGTCGCCGTAGCCGTTGTGGGCGTTCGGGAAGGTCCGGAACAGGACCGGCGGCAGCAGGATCCAGGGGAACCCGCCGTACGGCCGGTTGAGGACGTTGAGCCGGATCTCCTCCTTCACCACGTCGATCTGGTTGCGCAGGTTCTCCTCGGTGAGCTTCGGCGCCCGCATCCGGTCCGCTTCGAGGAAGAGCGCCCGCTCCAGGGCGGCCGACGGCAGCACCTGGTAGTAGTCGGTGTAGTCGGGGTGGGTCGAGCCGTTGAACGTGCCGCCGGAGGACTGCACGTGCCGGAAGTGCGCGAGCTTCTCCAGGCTCTCGCTGCCCTGGAACATGAGGTGCTCGAAGAGGTGGGCGAACCCCGTCCGCCCCTCGGGCTCGGAGCGGAAGCCCACGTCGTAGTGCACGCTCACCCCGACGACCGGGGCGCTGGGGTCGGGTGCGAACACCACCCGCAGGCCGTTGGGGAGCGTGAACCTGTGCAGTTCGGGTAGCGCCATGGAAGCAGCCTACGGGTTCGCACCACCACCCGGCCGAAGGCTCACCCGGCGGCTGCGCCACTCCGCCACGCCCGCCGCGGCCGGCCGGGCAGGCCCGGCCGGCGGGCGCGGGGACACGTCCGGGTGAGGGTCAGCCCTTCAGCGAGCGGAGGTGCCCCGCCTGCGCCAGGACCCCGTCCACCGCGCCCAGGAACGCCGGGAACCGGTCGGCGAACCGGCCCTGCTCCGCCTCGCCGAACCAGTACAGCCCCGGCCGCGCCCCGGAGAACGCCGCCAGCCACCGCTCCACCTCGCCCAGCACCACCGCGTACGGCAGCGACCGCGAGAACACCATCTCCCGGTCGCGCTCCGGGATGTCCTCGGGGTTCGCGGTGCGCAGGTACCCGCGCAGGCCGCGCACGTGCTCCAGCAGGGCGCTGCCCCGCCCGGTCCGCGCCGGCATGAACCGCGCGCCGAGCGCCAGCGCCACCCCCGCCACCACGACCACCAGCCCGAACAGCGCCGCCGCGCCCACCAGCACCAGCACCGCCGTCAGCACCGCGCCGAGCACGCCCACGCCGATCCCGGCCCACCACCACAGGCTGCGCTCGGCGTCCGGCCGCCGCGCGAACCAGTTCCTCGCCACGACGTCGGCGTACAGCTCGTCACGCACGCGGGACAGGTCGATCCGCCTGCCGCGCAGCTCCGACAGCAGCACGCCGTCCACCCCGTCGGGCAGCAGCGCCGCGTACACCGCCCGCTCGTAGCCGGACAGCGACGGGTCGGCCGGGTTGCGCCGGACGAACCGCCAGTCCAGCCCGCCGACCTCCTCGATCCACAGGTAGTTGCGCACGGCGAGGTCCACGATCGTCGCGGTCACGTCGACCACGTCCACGTGCTCGTCGACCACCGTGCCGACCTGGCCGGGCAGCACCCCGTCGGGCGAGGCGAACGCCACCCGCCCCGCGCCGTCCGCGACCAGCACGTCCACCGGTCCGATGTCGGCCGCCATCGCCCGCGCGTCGCGCCCCCGCAGGTACCAGAGGAGCGCCACGCCGCCCAGCAGCAGCAGGACCAGGCCGGCCAGGCCCGCGCCGGTCGCCGGGGTCAGGGCGAACGCCGACGCCCACCGCGACGTCTCCGCCACCCGCGCGTTGGGGGGCGCCGCGCCGTCCTGGAGGCCGACCGCCACGTCGACCCGCTCGCCGGCGGCCAGGCCGATCTCCGTCGCGCGCACGCCGCGCCCGTCGCCCAGGTCGGCGGTCGTGCAGGGCGTCGAGGTGCCGGGTTCGCCGGCCAGGCAGTTCACCGAGCGCGGCGCGTCCGGCGTGATCACGGAGACCTTCACCGAGTCGAGCGCCACGTCCCAGCCGCCGGCCGGCTGCCAGCGCAGTTCCAGGGTGTCGCCGATCTTCGCGACCGCGCCGACCACCTCGTACGCGACGGTCGAGATGCCCGCCCGGAGTGCGATCGTCAGCCCCTCGGCCGATGCTCGGGCCGTGCCCTCCCCCTCGACGGAAGCGCCGACGACCTCGTACACGCGCTCGCGGTCGTCCCCGACCGCGATGCGGAGGGGCACCAGCCTGGTCGCGGTGCGCCCCTCGGGGACGGTGACCACCTCGGTCACGGTCAGCCGGCCGTCGCGCTCCAGCTTGAGGCGCACGTCCGCGTTGACCGTCCCGGGCAGGCCGGCCGGGCTGCTCGGCTGCGCGACCGCGGCACCGGTGCCCGTGCACAGCGCGATCGCGCAGATCGCGGCCGCTCCCCAGTTTTTCAACACGGCCGCGGAGGATAGCGGAGTTCGCCTAAGCTCCAGGGCTAGTTCGGACATCCGCGACATGGGGGACCACCAGCGATGACGCAACCACCACCGCCGGGTGGCTGGCCGCCGCCACGGCCGGTCGGGCCGCCTCCGGCAGCCGCGCCGCTGAACCCCCGACAGCCCCCGGTGACGCGTCAGTGGCCGGCCCAGCAGCCGCCGCCGCAGGCCCCTCAAGTCCCTCAGGCCCCCCTGCCGCCCTGGCAGCAGCAGCCGTGGCCGGGTCAGGCCGCCGGGCCGCCCCCGCCCGCCGCCGCGCCGCAGCCGCCGCCCGCGCCCTGGGGTCCGCCCCCCGCCGGGCCGCCGGGGTGGGGCCCGTCCCCGATGCCCTACCCGCCGGCGCCGCGTCGCAAGGACAAGGGGCCCGTGGTGGCCCTGGTGATGATCGGGATCGTGGTGCTGGCCATCGCCACGGTCGGCGTGGTCGCCGCGACGCGCGACTCGAACCAGGCCGGGGACTCCGGCTACTCGGGGTACTCCAGCTACACCTACTCGCCCGAGGCGACCACCACGACCACCGGGGAGACGGCGACCAGCAGCAGGTCGGGCAGCCCGCGGACGACCTCGACCAGCACGTCCCAGGCCGGTCCGAAGGCCGTGATCGCGCTCGGCGACAACCCGATCCACGCCGAGGGCCTCGGCGCGTTCGACATCGACGGCTGCGCGCTGCCCGGCATGGACTACTCGGCGCCGGGGCAGGACCAGTTCCTGCGCGCCGCGCTGCCGTGCATCGAGGCGATGTGGAAGCCCTCGTTCGCCAAGGCCAACCTGCCCTACCAGCCGGCCGAGCTGGTCATGGTGACCTCCCAGATCACCACGACGTGCGGGTCCATGGGGCCCGACCGCACCGCCCTCTACTGCGACGGCACGATCTACTGGACGCCCGCCCACTACGCGAACGAACAGGGTTCGGCGAACCCCAACCACCCCGGCAAGTACCTCGGGCAGCTCGCGCACGAGTACGGCCACCACGTCCAGTGGCTGTCGGGCATCCTGCGTGCCTCCAGCCAGGCCCAGTACGAGAAGGGCGGCTGGGACACCCCCGAGGGCCTCGACCTGAACCGGCGCAAGGAACTCCAGGCGACCTGCTTCGGCGGGATGACGCTGGCTCCCCTGTCGCACGGCGCGGTGCCCGGTGACGTCATCCAGGTGGCGCTGACCGACGCGGGCAACCGCGGCGACTACCCGATCTACCCCACCCGGGACCACGGCGCGCCCGAGCGGAACGCGGCCTGGGTGAACCACGGCTTCAGGAACAACGAGACGAGCGCGTGCAACACTTGGGTCGCCAGCGCAGCCGAGGTGAGCTGACCCGACTGGAGGACCGTGCACCCTTCCCAGGAGCCCAGGAACAACCCGATCGTGCTCATCGGCGTGTTCTCGGTGATCGTGTTGTCCGTGCTGGGCCTGGGCCTGGTGACGCAGGTGGAGTTGTCGCGGCGGGTCACCGGCCGCGCGGTGGCCGCACCCGGTGGGCCCGCGGCGGCGAGCACGGCGGCGGAGGCACCCCGGCCGCGCGCCGTCCACCGGTTGGCCGACCACCCGCTGCTGGTCACGCCCGTGGCGCTGTCCCCCGTGACCTGCCCGCTGCCGGGGTTCGGCCTGTCGGACGCCCAGCTGTCCGCGTACTACGAGGCGGGCGCCGCGTGCCTGGACCAGGCGTGGCGGCCCGTGCTGGAGCAGGCGAACCTGCCGTTCGACCCGCCCGCCCTGGACACCTCGCCCGACCTGGCGGAGGGACCGTGCGGCGCGGCGCCGGCGCAGAGCGAGGCCGTGGCGTACTACTGCGGTCGCAACAGGACGATCTACATGCCGACGAAGCGGCTGCGCGACAACGGCGGCGGTGAGCGGGCCGGCTCGCACCTGGCGACGTTGGCGCACGAGTACGGGCACCACGTGCAGGCGTTGAGCGGGATGCTGCGCGCCGCGGACGGCAAGATCGTCGACGCGGGCGAGGGGACGCCCGCCGGGCTGGAGATGTCGCGGCGGATCGAGCTCCAGGCGAACTGCTTCGCCGGGCTGTTCCTGGGCGCGGCGTCCGCGTCGATCGGGCCGGGGTTGGCGGCGGAGGCCGCGGAGGACTTCGGGTACGCGGTCGAGGAGGCGCCGGAGAAGAACGCCCACGGCAACCCCGACAACCAGGCCGAGTGGGCGTCGAACGGGTTCGCCTCGGGCACGACGGCGTCGTGCAACACCTACGCGGCCCCGGCGACCGCCGTCGGCTGAGCCGGCGCGGACCGGGAACGCCTGGTCAGCAGGTAGGCGTACAGCCCGCCCGCGAGGCCGCTCAGGCACAGCAGCATCGCCGCGAGGCGGTCCTCGAAGGGCAGGCCGACGGGGGTGCTGGCGGCGGCCTGGACCAGGAGGTCGTCCTCCCCGCCGCCCTCCCGGTCGACCGGGAGGACCACCTCCACCTTCTCGTCCGGCGAGTGGCCGCAGCCGTCGAGCCTGGCCGTGCGCTTCTCGTCGCCGATCGTGAACTCGACGCGGTCGTAGGCGTCGGCGCCGCCGCAGGACGCGGGGGCGGTGACCGTCGCCTCGACGCGTTCCGCCCGCACGGCGGTGTCCGGCCACCACAGCGCGCCCGCCGCCGCGACGCCCGCCAGCCCCACGACCAGCAGGACCAGCGCCCACTTCGCGGGGCTTCGCGGAACGGCCACGGGTGGATGGTCGCAGACGGGCCGGCGCGGTGTCGTGAGGGTCGCCGGGTCCTCTCGTGTCATTGGCCACCGCTGAACGGATGTTCGACACCTTTCCCCTGCTCGGGGCGCGGCGACCGCGTGACCGCGCCGCCCCGACGGCCGCGGGACGCAGAATGGTGCCGTGTCGACTGCTGCCAGGGTGCTGGTGATCGAGGACGCCGAGGCCATCGGGGCCGCGGTGGGCTCCGCCCTGCGGGACGCGGGCTACCTGGTGCGGGTCCGGCCGGACGGCCGGGACCTGGAGGCGGAACTGGCCCGGTTCCGGCCCGACCTGGTGGTGCTCGACGTGATGCTGCCCGGTCGGGACGGCTTCGCGCTGCTGGAGGTCGTCCGGCGGACCAGCGGGGCCGGGGTCGTGATGCTGTCCGCGCGGGACGGGGTGGGCGACCGGCTGCGCGGGCTGGACCGGGGCGCGGACGACTACGTGGTGAAGCCGTTCGTGCTGGCCGAGCTGGTGGCGCGGGTCAGCGCGGTGCTGCGGCGGTTGGGGCGGACGCCGTCGACGGCGCAGGTCGGCGACCTCGTGGTCGACGCGGACTCGGCGGTCGTGCTGCGCGGGGGCACGCCGGTCGAGCTGACCGCCACCGAGCTGCGGCTGCTGCGCTACCTGGCCGCCCAGCGCGGGCGGGTGGTGGGCAAGACCCAGATCCTCACCGCGGTGTGGGGGTACGAGGACTACGACCCCAACCTGGTCGAGGTGCACGTGAGCGCGCTGCGGCGGAAGCTGGAGGAGCACGGGCCCCGGCTCCTGCACACGGTGCGCGGGCTCGGGTACGTGCTGCGGGTGGACGGGACGTGACCCTGCGGACCGCCTCGCTGCGCCGCCGGGTGACGCTGTCCGCGATCGGCCTGCTCGGGGTGGTCCTGGTCGGGGTCGTGCTGGTGGTGGACGCGCTGTTCGCGGCCCAGTCCCAGCGGGACGTGGAGACCGCGCTGCTGGAGAAGTCGCGGGTCGCCCAGCAGCTGGTGAAGCAGCGGGTGCGCGGGAAGGACCTGGCGGACCGGCTGGAGGGTCGGGGCGTGGAGGTCCGGCTGGTGATGCCGGACGGGGAGGTGTTCGGGCAGGCGCCCCACGAGGAGGTGGCGAACTCCGTCGAGCGGCAGCTGGCGGACGGCTCCCGGATCACCCTGTACGCCGGCTCGTCGGTGATCACGGCGGCGCAGGCGCGGTTGCGGCGGTTGCTGCTGCTGGTCGGGTTCGGCGCCCTGGCCGTGACGGCGGTGGCGATGGTGCTGGTGGTGCGGCGGGCGCTGGCGCCGCTGGACGCGGTGACGACGTTGGCCAGGTCGATCGCGCGCGGACACCGGGGGTACCGGCTGAACCCGACCCGGGCGGACACCGAGCTCGGGCGCACCGCGGCGGCGTTCGACGACATGCTCGACTCGCTGGAGGGGTCGGAGGAGCGGACGAAGCGGTTCGTGGCGGACGCGGCGCACGAGCTGCGGACGCCCGTCGCCGGGGTGCAGGCGGTGGCCGAGGCGTTGATGCAGACCGGCAGCGCCGAGGAGCGGGAACGGCTGAACCTGCTGCTGGTGCGGGAGTCGCGGCGGGCCGGGCGGCTGGTCGACGACCTGCTGGCACTGGCCCGCATCGACGCGGGCCTGGAGCCGCACCGGGAACGGGTCGACCTGCTCGCCCTGGCCGAGGCCGAGGTGGGGCGGACCAGGCTGCTCGCCCCCGACTTCGACGTCGCGGCGGAGGGCCGGCCGGCGCACGTGTCCGGCGACCCGCAGCGGTTGGCGCAGGTGCTGGCGAACCTCACCGACAACGCCCGGCAGGCCACCGGGCTCGACGGGTGGGTGCGCCTGCGGGTGTCCGCGGCGGACGGTCTGGTCGTGCTGACCGTGGTGGACGACGGGCCGGGCGTGGCGCCCGCCGACCGGGAACGCGTCTTCGACCGGTTGGTGCGGCTGGACGAGGCGCGGGACCGGCGGTCCGGCGGTTCCGGTCTCGGGCTGGCCATCGCGCGGGCGCTGGTGCGCGCGCACGGCGGCGAGCTGGTCTGCCTGCCCCCGCACGCGGCGGGAGCCCCCTCGGGCGGCGGGGTGGGCGCGGTCTTCCAGGTGCGGTTGCCGGCGTCCCCGTGACGGCGCGGTGGGGCGGATCGCGTCACCGGGCGGGGTCGCGGGTGCGCGTGCCGGTCCGGCACGCGCGCCCGCCCCGGGCTCACGATTCCCTGGGCGCGCTCACCTTCTTGACGTAGAGCAGCCGGTCGCCCGCCTCCACGGCGTCCGCCTCGGGCGCGTCGACCCGGTAGAGGGTGCCGTCGCGGACCACGCCGAGCACGATGTCCGGCAGGTGGCGGGGCGAGCCGCCCACCTCGGCGGGCTCGACGTCGCGCTCGGCGATGGCCAGGCCCGAGTCGGGGGTGAGGAGGTCCTCGACCATGTCGACGACCGACGGGGTGGCGGTGGCCATGCCGAGCAGGCGGCCGGCGGTCTCGCTGGACACCACGACCGAGTCGGCGCCGGACTGGCGCAGCAGGTGCTCGTTCTCGCGCTCCCGCACCGAGGCGACGATCTGCGCCTTGGGCGCCAGCTCGCGGGCGGTGAGGGTGACCAGGACCGAGGTGTCGTCGCGGTTGGCGGCCACGACCACCGCCCTGGACCGCGGCACGCCCGCGACGCGCAGCACGTCGTTGCTGGTGCCGGTGCCGTGGACGGTGACGAGGCCGATGGCGGACGCCGCGTCGAGGGCCTGCTGGGAGGTGTCGACGACGACGATGTGGCCGGGGTCCACGCCGTCGCCCATGAGGGCGCTCACCGCGGACCGGCCCTTCGTGCCGTAGCCGATCACCACCACGTGGTCACGCACCTTGGTCCTCCACTTCTGGATGCGCAGGGCCTGGCGGGAGCGCTCGGTGAGCACTTCGAGGGTGGTACCGACCAGGACGATCAGGAACAGCACGCGCAGGGGCGTGATCACCAGGACGTTGACGAGCCTGGCGGACGAGCTGGCCGGCGCGATGTCGCCGTAGCCGGTGGTGGAGAGGGAGACGGTGGCGTAGTAGACGCAATCGAGGAAGGACAGGCCGTCCCCGTTGGCGTCGCGGTAGCCGTCGCGGTCGAAGTAGACGATGAGGACGGCGGCCATCAAGGCCGCGAGCGCGCCGACGACCCGCTTCAGGATGGCCCGGACGGGGCTCTGCACCGTGTCCGGCATCCGGATGACGCCGACGAGCGAGTGGCCGGGGAGGTCGGCCAGCGACTCGCCCGGGTGGAACCTGCTGATCACGACAGCCTCCCGGGGAGGAGTCGCCACAGGTGCGCGGCGGCCTCGGCGCCGCGCAGCAGCAGCGGCACGACGACGCGCTCGTTCGGCGCGTGGATGCGGTCGTCCGGCAACGTCGCCCCCAGGTACACGACGGGCACGCCGAGCCACCCGTGCAGCAGGGCCGCCGGCCCGGAACCGCCCGTCCGGCTGAACCTGACGGGCTGGTCGAACGCGGTCTCCACGGCCTCGCGGACCGCGCCCACGGCGGGGTGCGAGACGTCCACGGCGTAGGGCGGGACGCCGTCGCCCCGGGCGACGACCTCGGCGCGCACGCCGGGCGGGGTGTGCGCGGCGACGAACTCGCGCAGGGCGTCGGCGACCCGCTCGGGCCGCTGGTCGGGCACCAGGCGGAACGACAGCTTCACCGAGGCCGACGCGGGCACGATCGTCTTCAGGCCGGGCCCCGTGTACCCGCCGCTGATGCCGTTGACCTCGGCGGTCGGGCGCACCCAGACGCGTTCGAGGGTGGACCAGCCGGGTTCGCCGGCCAGGGCCTGCGCGCCGCCGGAGTTCGCCAGCCACACGTCCTCGTCGAACGGCAGTTCCGCGTAGTCGGCGCGCTCGGCGTCGGTGGGTTCGACCACGTCGGCGTAGAAGTCGCGCAGCCGGACGCGGCCGTCGTCGTCGTGCAGGGCGGCGACGAGCCGGGCCGCGGCGGTGGCCGGGTTGGGCACGCTGCCGCCCGCCCGGCCGGAGTGCACGTCGGACGAGCCGCCGGTGAGGACGACCTCGGCGCCGTACACGCCGCGCTGGCCGGTGCACACGGTCGGCGCGTCGCGCGAGTACAGGGGTGTGTCGGTGAACACGACGAGGTCGCACGCGAGGTCGTCGCGGTGCTCGTCGAGCAGCCGGGTCAGGTGCGGCGAGCCGGACTCCTCCTCGCCCTCGACGAACAGCTTGAGCGTGACGGCGGGCCGGTCGGCGCCGGTCGCGGCCAGGTGCGCCCGCACGCCGAGCAGGTGCATGGCGACCTGACCCTTGTCGTCGCTCGCGCCGCGCCCGAACAGCTCCTCCCCCACGAGGGTGGGGTCGAACGGCGGGTGTTGCCACTGCTCGACCGGGTCGACCGGTTGCACGTCGTGGTGGCCGTAGACCAGCACGGTCGGCGCCGCGGGGTCCTCGGCGGGCCAGCAGGCGTGGACGGCGGGCAGGGCGGGACCGGAGTCCCAGACCCGCACGTCGGGCCAGCCGTCCCGGCGCAGGGCCTCCGCCAGCCACCGCGCGGAGGCGTGGACGTCGCCGTGGTGGGCCGGGTCCACTCCGATCGAGGGGATGGAGAGCCACTCGCGCAGCCCGGCCACGAAGTCGTCGGCGAGTGCGGCCACGGCCGCCCGCTCGGGATGCTCGGGTTCTTCTGGATCACCGCTCACGGGCGGAGGATAACCCTGGGGACGCCGGTCGGTGGCCGGCATGACAGGGTGGGTCCCATGGAGACCTCACGTTCCGGTTCCCGGTCGGCGCTGGCGCTGGCCGGGCTGCTGGGCGCGGCCGGTGCCACGCACTTCGCCAAGCCGGGGCCGTACGACTCGATCGTGCCGCGCCGACTGCCGGGCAAGCCCCGGACCTGGACGTACGCGTCCGGTGTGGCGGAGGTCGCGTTGGCGGCGGCGGTCGCGGCCCCCCGCACGCGGGGAACGGCCGCGAAGCTGGCCGCGGTGTTCTTCGCCGCGGTGTTCCCGGCGAACGTGAAGATGGCGTACGACTACCGGGCGAAGTCGCCCAAGGCCCGCGCCATCGCCTACGGCCGCCTCCCGTTGCAGGTCCCGCTGATCCTGTGGGCCTTGCGCGTGGCGCGCTCAACCCGCTGACGACTCTCCGTGCGGGGTTCGACACCCAGCGCGGCCGAGGGTCTGTCATTGAAACCGCAACCAGTTCTAGGATGCCCGAGTGCAACCGCTCCTCCACCACGCCGCGACGGCTCTGGGTTGGCGCGGCATCGTCGTTCCCGACGTCGCCGTGCTGGGTCACCAGGTGTCCGCGGTCGTGCGGGTCCGCGCCGACGTGCACGAGTGGCGCAGCGCGAACGGCTGGCCCCCGCAGCCCGATCCCTCGTGGTTCCGGTCCTGGTTCGAGCCGGCCGCGCACGACCGGCTGCCGGTGCCCGCCGTCGAACTCGTCGGCGTCCTGGTGGGCGAGTCCACCGTGGACCACGCGCTCCAGTCCTGCGGCACGCTGATGACGCTCGCCCCCTGCTCGGTGGTCCTGCCGCCGCCGCAGGGCGACCGGGCGTGGCCGCTGATGGAGCTGGACTACTACGGCATCGGCGTCGTCTCGGTCGACGACGCGGGCACGGCCGAGCTGCTGGTGCCGCCGGAGGACCGGTCGACCGAGTTCGGGCCGTCGCTGTTCGGGCGCTGGCTGCTGGAAGTGCTCTACGACCGGGTGCTCAAGGAAGTGCCCGCCGAGGCGCGGGTGCACAGCTAGCTAGCCGGTCGGGACCGAGCGGACCAGGTCGCGCAGGCCGTCCGCGTCCAGCAGGTCCACGGGGCGCAGCGTGCGCTCGTGCCGCACGTAGTGGAACGCCGCCCGCACCTTCGCCACGGGCGTGCCCGTCAGCGCCGCCCACGCCAGCCGGTACGCCGCGAGCTGCACGGACAGCGCGGGCAGCCGCTCGGCGTCCGGCACCCGGCCCGTCTTCCAGTCCACGACGGTCCAGCCGCCGTCCTCGTCGGCGAACACCGCGTCCATGCGGCCGCGCACCGACAGGCCCTCGATCTCCGCCTCGAACGGCACCTCGACGTCGTGCGGCGCCCGGTCGCCCCACTCGCTGCGCAGGAAGGCCTCCTGGAGCGGGGTCAGGTCCGCGTCGGGCGAGGCGTCCTCGTCGGCCGCGCCGGGCAGCTCGTCCAGGTCGAACAGGCGGCGCACGCCGAACCGCTGTTCCAGCCACGTGTGGAACGCCGTGCCGCGGCGGGCCAGCGGGTTCGGCGGGAACGGCAGGGGGCGGCGCAGGCGCCGGGCCAGCAGGTCCGGGTCGGCGGCGAGCTCGACGAGTTGGCTGACCGAGAGGTGCTCGGGCAGCACGACGCGTTCCCGCCGGTCGGCCGCGGCGGCGCGCTCGGCGAGGAGGACGTCGACGTCGCGGGCCCAGCCCTCGGGGTCGTCGGGGTCCTCCTCCGGCACGGCCTGTTCGACCGGCTCTGCCGGTTCGGCGGGCTCGGCGGGCACCGGCTCGGGTTGGTCCGGCTCGGGTTGGTCCGGCTCGGGTTGGTCCGGCTCGGGGAGCGGCGGCTCGTCGTCGTCCGGCTCCTCGGGTGGTTCGTAGTCGAAGTCCGGGGGCGGTTCGAGGTCCACCGGTTCGACGGGTTCGGGCTCGTCCGGGACGGGCTCGGGCTCGGCGGGCTCGGCGGATTCGGGCTCGGCGGCGGGCACGGGCTCGGCGAGGTGGCGCTCCAGCGCCGCCAGCACCAGCTCCGCCCCCTCCGCCACGGCCGCGCGCCGCCTGCCCAGGGGGTCGGCGGGCCACTGGGCGGTCTTGGTCTGCGAGGCGAGCGGGTTGGGGTCGTCCTCCCCCGGTCGCGGGGCCCAGTGGGCGATGTCGGCGGGCGGGTGCTCGGCCGCCAGCACGGCCTCGCGCAGTTCGGTGAGGAACGGCGACGGTCCCTTGGGCTTCTCCCCCGACTCGGCCCACCAGTGCCCGGACACGAGCAGGCTGTGCTCGGACCGGGTGAGCGCCACGTACAGCAGCCGGCGCTCCTCCACCAGGCGGCGGGCGTCGAAGTCCTCCTCGTGCCGGACGAGGGCCTCCTCGACCTCCTTGCGGTCGGCCCCGGGCGGCACGCGCAGCGTCGGCAGGTCCTCGGCGTCACCGCGCAGGTCGGCGGGCAGCGCGGTGACCGACCGCAGCCAGCTCGACGACTTCTTGCGGCCGGGGAACACGTCCCTGACCACGTGCGGCACGGCGACGACGTGCCACTCCAGGCCCTTCGCGGAGTGCATGGTCAGCACCTGCACCCGGTTCGGCGCGACCTCCACCTCGCCGGGCTCCAGGCCGTCCTCGGCCTGCTCGGCGGTGTAGAGGTAGTCCACCAGGGCGGGGAGCGTCGCGGACGGGCTGGCGGCGGCGAAGTCGTTGACCACGTCGGCGAACGCGTCCAGGTGGGCCCGGCCCACGCCGCCGGGCCTGGCCATGGCCTCGATGTCGAGCAGCAGGGTGCGCTCGACGTCGGCGACCAGCTCGGGCAGCGGCTGGTCGAGGCGGCGTCGCAGGGCGGACAGCTCCGCGCCGAGCCGGCGGATGCGGCGGTAGCCCTCCGCCGAGTAGGCGGTGGGGTCGCCCGGGTCGTCCAGCGCGTCGGCGAGACCCGCCTGCTCGGAGTGCTCGCCGGGCAGGGCGTCGGCGAGGACGGACAGCGGGTCGTCCACGACGGCCTGGCGGGTCGGTGACCCGGCCAGTTCGCGCGCCCGGCTCCACAGGGCGGCCAGGTCGTACGCGGCGAGGCGCCAGCGCGAGCCGGTGAGCAGGCGGGCGGCGGCCGTGCCCGCGAGCGGGTCGACCAGGACGCGCAGGGCGCTGGTGAGGTCGCGCACCTCGGGTTCGTCGAGCAGCCCCCCCAGGCCGACGACCTCGACGGGCAGGCCGCGGTCGCGCAGGACGGCGGCGATGGCGGCCATGTCGGAGCGGCGGCGGACCAGGACGGCGGCGGTCGGCGGCTCGTCGCTGCTGTCCAGGTGCTGCTCCCACTGGGCGGCGACGGTGTCGGCGACCCAGTCCAGCTCCTCGCGGACGTTGTCGAACAACGCCACCCGGACGTCGCCCGGCCCGGCGCCGTCGCGGGCGCGCAGCTCGTCGACGTCCAGGCCCGTGGCGCGCAGCGGCGCGGACACGGCGTTGGCCAGGGCCAGCACCTCGGGCGGGTTGCGGAAGCTGGTGAGCAGGCCGTACTCGCGGGCGGGCGGGAAGTCGTGGACGAACCGCGGCAGGTTGGCGGCGGACGCGCCGCGCCAGCCGTAGATCGCCTGGGCCGGGTCGCCGACCGACGTCACGGGCATCGGCTCGCCCCGCCCGAACAGCGACCGCAGCAGCACGCGCTGGGCGTGGCCGGTGTCCTGGTACTCGTCGAGCAGCACGGCGCCGTAGCGCTCGCGCTCGCCCCGCGCCACCTCGGGGTACTCGGCGGCCAGCCGCGCGGCCAGCGACATCTGGTCGGCGAAGTCCATGGCCGCCTCGCGCCGCTTGCGCGCCTGGTACGCCTCCAGCAGCGGCAGGAGGTTCGCCCGCAGCCGCTGGGCGTCGACGACGGCCTGGAGCGACTGCGGCAGGTTGTCGCCCTGCCGCTTGGTCTTCGGCGCGTTCTCGACCAGCGCGCACAGCCGGTCGGCGTGCTCGCGCAGGGCCTCCGGGCGCACCAGGTGCTCCCCCAGCTCGCCGGCCAGCGCCAGCAGGTAGCCGGTGACGGTGGCGGGCACCTTGTCGGTGTCGATGTCCTCCGTCCAGGTGGAGACGACGCGGTGCGCGAGCTGCCACGCCGCGGTCTCGGTCAGCAGCCGCACGCCGGGTTCCACGGGCAGCCGCAGCCCGTGCTCGCCGACGAGCCTGCCCGCGTAGGCGTGGTAGGTGAGGATCACCGGTTCGCCGGTGAGGACGGCGGCCCGGCGCTCGCCGCCCGGGTCGAGCCGGTCGAGCAGCGGGGAGCCGCCCAGGCGGCGCAGGCGGGCCCGGACGCGGTCGGAGAGCTGGCGGGCGGCCTTGCGGGTGAACGTGAGGCCGAGGACGCGGTCGGGCGTGACGAAGCCGTTGGCGACCAGGTAGACGACGCGGGCGGCCATCGTCTCGGTCTTGCCCGCGCCCGCGCCGGCCACGACGAGGGCGGGCGCGGTGGGCGCGGCGATGACGGCGGCCTGCTCGGGCGTGGGCCTGGGCAGGCCGAGCGCCTCGGCGACCTCGAACGGACTGGCGAGGGCTCCCGACCCGCCCACCCGCTCGACCCCGTCCGGCATCACCACACCGGGCATTCTCCGTTGTCGGCCCGCGGACGCTTCGGCGACCCGCAGGGCCGGGGCGAAGTCCCAGGTCAACCGCTCATTGGCTGACCTGCCGGCCGGAGGCGTGGATCGGGCACGTGGTGCGCGCCGGGCAGCGGTCGCAGTCGGCGTTCTCGGCGGCCCGGTACCCGGGCCCGACAGACGACCCGGCGGCGACCTGCACGGCCTCCAGCCAGACCCGGACGCCCTGCTCGTCCAGCGGCGACTGCTCCAGCTCGGTGGCGCCGGTCTTCTTGTTCTCCTTCGCCACGTACAGCAGCCGCGCGCCGCCCGGGTCGGTGCCGAGGCCGAGGTGGGTGAAGCCGCCGAGCGCGGAGGCGAGCTGGTAGACGGCCAGCTGGGGGTGCTCCTGGGCCTCCTTCTTCGTGACCGGGTTCCGGCCGGTCTTGACGTCGACCACGACCGGGCGGCCCTCGCGGTCGGTCTCCAGCCGGTCGACGCGGCCCCGCACGCGCAGCCACGGGCCGCCGTCCTGCTTCGGCACCTCGACCGAGATCTCCTCCTCGACCGCGACCTGGGTGAGCTGGTCGCGGCTGGAGGCGAGCCAGGCCAGGAACGTGTCGAGCATCCGCTCCACCCGCTGCCGCTCGCGGCGGGAGAACCAGGGCGCGCCCGCGTCCACCGCGGCCCACGCCTCGTCGAGCCGGACCCGCAGCTCCTTCTCGTCGGCGCCGGTGGCGGCGGCCTGGGCGAGCGCGTGCACGAGGGTGCCGGTGATCGAGGCCAGCTCCGCCGGGTCCTGGCCGCCGTGCCGCTCGACGACCCACCGCAGCGGGCAGGTGGCCAGCGTCTCGACCGTGGACGGCGACACGCTGACCGTGTGCTCCTCGGTCCACAGTGGATCGTCGGTGGTCACGTCGTGCAGGCCGTACCAGGAATCGGGGTGCGCGCCGGGCACGCCCTCGGCGGCGAGGCGGGCGAGCTGCGCCGCGGCGCGCTCCCTGCGCCCGGCGGGCTCGTCGTCGTCGCACACGACCCGGCGCAGCTCGCCGACCAGCTCGGCGAGCACCAGGCCGCGCTCGGGGGTGTGGGTGCGCCGCTCGGGTTCGTCGGTGGACAGCTCCTCGATCTCGTCGAGGAACCGCGACGGCTGCTCGTCCTCGCCTCGCACCGCGCTGACCAGCAGCGTCCGCTCGGCGCGGCTGGCGGCGACGAGCAGCAGCCGCCGTTCCTCGGCCAGCAGCGGCGCGATCGCGGACACCGTCTCCGACGGCACGCCCGCGACGAGGTCGACCAGCCGCTCCACGCCGAGCAGCGAACCGCGCAGCCGCAGGTCCGGCCACGAGCCCTCCTGCACGCCGGGCACCGCCACGACCGTCCACTCGCGACCGGCGGCGGCGTGCGCGGTGAGCACGGACACCGCCTCGCCCACGGGCGCGGACGCGGCCATCGTGTCGCCCGCGAACCGCTGCGCGGCCAGGTAGTCGGCGAAGCCCTCGGGACCGGCGCCGGGCAGCCGGTCGACGTACTTGGCGGCGGCCTCGAACAGGCCGACGACGGCGTCCAGGTCGCGGTCGGCCTGCATGCCGGTGGTGCCGTGCCGGGCGGACTGCGCCACCCAGCGGTTCTCCAGGCCGGTGGCCCGCCACAGCTCCCACAGCACCTGCTCGACGCTCAACCCGTCGGCGATGGCCTTGCGCGTGGTGCGCAGCAGCCCGCCGACGCGCCGCGCGGGCTGCGCCTCGGCGTCCTCCAGCGCGGCGAGCCGGTCGGCGGTCTCGATCACCTCGGCGAGCAGCTCGCCGCTGGACCGGTCGCCGCCGGCGGCCAGCTCCAGCCGCCGCAGGCCGCGGCGCAACCGGCGCAGCGCCAACGGGTCCGCGCCGCCCAGCGGTGAGGACAGCAGCATCGCGGCGGTGTCCTCGTCGAGGCTGCCGGGGACGGCGGCGCAGCGCAGCAGCGCCAGGAGCGGGATGACCGCGGGCTGCTGGGCGAGCGGCAGCTCGTCGTGCGGGACGGCGACCGGGACGCCCGCCGCGAGCAGCGCCCGCTGCAGCACGGGCAGGACGCGGGTGGCGGACCGCGCGACGACGGCCATCCGCGACCACGGCACCCCGTCGATCAGGTGGGCGCGGCGCAGCTGGTCGGCCACCCACGCGGCCTCCTGCGCGCCGGACGCGAACAGCCGCACCCGGACGTGGCCCTCGCCGTCGACGGGGCTCACCTCGCGGGTCGGCGACGCGCCGGGCAGGCGCAGCGCCAGGCGGCCGACGGCGGTCCGGATCTCCGGCGCCATGCGGTGGCCCTCGCGCAGCACGGCGGTGGGCGCGTCCGCGTCGGCCAGCAGGGTCGGGTCGGCGCCGCGGAACGAGAAGATCGCCTGGTCCGGGTCGCCGACCAGGATGAACTCGTCGGCGGTGGAGCCGAGGCTCGCGAGGAACGCGAGCTGGAGCGGGTCGAGGTGCTGGGCGTCGTCGACCAGGAGGTGGCGGACGCGGCGGCGCTCGCCGTCGAGCACGCCCGGTTCGGTCTCGAACGCGAGCAGCGCGTTGTCGACCAGCTCGGCGGCGTCGTACGACGGCGCGTGCCCCTGCCCGCTGCTGGTCAGCAGGTTGACCTGCTCGTACTGGGTGGCGAACAGGCCGGCCGCGACCCACTCCTCGCGGGACTGCTTGCGGCCCAGCTCGGTCAGCTCCTCGGGGGCGAGGCCGCGCTCGGTGGCGCGCTGCACGAGGTCGCGCAGCTCGGCGGCGAAGCCGGGCAGGGTGAGCGCGGGGCGCAGCCGCTCCGGCCACTTCGGCGCGCCCATCGCCACGTCGCCCTCCAGCAGCTCGCGCACCACGGCGTCGTGCTCGGGGCCGGCCAGCAGGCGCGGCGGCTCCTCGCCGAGCAGCGCGGCCTGGTTGCGCAGCACGGCGAACGCGTACGAGTGGACCGTGCGGACCAGGGGTTCCTGCGTGGTGGGCAGCACGCCGTCGTCGGCGGTCCGCGCCGTCAGCAGGCGGGTGATCCGGGCGCGCATGGCCTCGGCGGCGCGGCGGTTCGCGGTGAGCACCAGCACCCGCTCGGGGTGCGCGCCCCGGCGCAGCACGCGGTCGGCCACGACCTCCGCGATCAGCGTCGTCTTGCCCGTGCCGGGTCCGCCGAGCACGCGCAGCGGACCGCCGGGGTGCTCGAACACCCGGCGCGCGGCGGGCTCCCAGTCGTGCCGGGGCTCCTCCCGCCGCTCCGGGCGCACCAGCGACGGAGCCCTGTTCACCACCACGGCGGTAGATGCAACCACGTCGCACCGACAGGGGCGGCACGGGCACCTCGTGGAAAGCTGTCGGCGTGGACGAACAGTTGCACGAGATGGTCCGCGAGGTCGTGCGCTCCATCCCCAGCGGGCGCGTCGCCACCTACGGCGACGTCGCCGACATCGCCCGCGCCCCGTCGCCCCGGATGGTCGGCGCGGTCCTCAACCAGGACGGGCACGACCTGCCGTGGCACCGGGTGCTCAAGGCCAACGGCACGTGCGCCCCCCACCTCGCCGACGAGCAGCTGCGGCTGCTCCGCGAGGAGGGGGTGCCGTCGCTCGACGGCAAGGTGGACCTGCGCGCGTACCGGTGGGAGGACGCCGTCAAGGAGAAGGAGGAGCCTCCCGGCCTGTGGTGACCGCGCGGTCACGCCCGTCGAGGCGCGCCCGCACGCGGGCCACCTCGGCGTGCACGTCGGGGTCCCGCGTCAGCGCGGCCGCGAGCTTGAGCTGCGGCAGCGCCTCGGCGTGCCTGCTCCGCCTGCTCAGCGTGCGGCCGAGCAGCAGGCGGGCGTAGCCGTCGGACGGGTCCAGCTCGACCAGCCTGGTCAGCACCTCCTCCGCCCTGCCCAGCGAGGCGGACCGGAAGTGCGCCAGCGCCAGCTCGGTCAGCACGGTGCGGTCGGTCGGCGCCTGCTCGGCGGCCTCCGCGAGGTAGCGGGCGGCGCCGCTCGGGTCGCCGGCGGCGAGGAACATCCGCCCCTTGCGCAGCAGTTCGCTGATCACGTCGTCCTCCTACTGGTCGATCTTCTCGTCCGCGGGGCCGGCGTGCGGGACGTGCGTCCCGCCGAGCCGCCCTGCCCGGAAGTCCTCGATGGCCTCGATGATCTCGGCGCGCGTGTTCATGACGAACGGGCCGTAGCGCGCGACGGGCTCGTTCAGCGGCAGCCCGCCCAGGACCAGCACGTCCTGGTCGGTCTCCGCCCGGAGGGTGATCGCCCGCCCGCGGTCGAGCACCGCGAGCTGCCCCTCCTCCAGCGGCCGGTGCTCGTGGCCGACCGTGCCGCGGCCGTGCAGCACGTAGACCATGGCGTTGAACTCCTCCGGCCACGGGAGCCGGAGGCGCGCGCCGGGGGCGAGCGTGGCGTGCAGGTAGGTGATCGGCGTGTGCGTCGCGCCGGGGCCGCGGAAGCCCGCGACGTCACCGGCGATGACGCGGACCAGCGCGCCGCCGTCGTCGCCGGCCAGCAGCACCGCGTCGGCGGGCCGGATGTCCTGGTAGCGCGGCGGCGTCCACTTCGCGGCCCTCGGCAGGTTGACCCACAGCTGCACGCCGTGGAACAGCCCGCCCCTGGCCACCAGGTCCTGCGGCGGCAGCTCCGAGTGCAGGACGCCGGAGCCGGCCGTCATCCACTGCGTGCCGCCGTCGGTGATCAGGCCGCCGCCGCCCGCCGAGTCCTTGTGCTCGAAGGCCCCGTCGATGAGGTAGGTGACGGTCTCGAACCCGCGGTGCGGGTGCCACGGCGCGCCCTTCGCCTCGCCGGGGCCGTACTCGACGGCGCCCATGTGGTCGAGGAGCAGGAACGGGTCGGCGAGCGCGAGGTCCACGCCCGGGAAGGGGCGGCGGACCTGGAAGCCCTCGCCCTCCAGCGACCTGCGGGCCCGGACGACCCGCTTCACCGGCCGCCACGCGGTGGTGGCGTCGGGCAGGGCGGGGAGGCGGGGCAGGGTGAGGGTGTCGGCGGTGACGGCGGGCATGGCTGCCTCCTTCGGGCCGGCCACCCGGTGCGGTGGCCTCGACCGTGTCAACCTGATTGAGAGTTCAACTATTCCGCCACCCGCCGTCACCACGAGGCCGCGCGGATGGGGGAAGATGCCCCGAGGAGAGGGGGCGTCACATGAACAGCCCGATCGTCGACCACCCGTTGGTCGCCACCTACCTGGACGCCCTGCGGCGGCAGTCGGTGGCCCTGCCCGAGCAGCGCCGCGCGGAACTGGACGAGGAGGTCCGCGCCTACCTCGCGCGCACCCTGCCGGAGGACGCCGCCGAGGACGACGTGCGCGACCTGCTGGACCGGCTGGGCACACCCGGCGACGTCGTGTCGACCGAACTCGCCGAGGCGTACGCCGAGGCCCCCGCCGACACCCGCCGCGCCGACCCGGACGACTGGGAGCCCGCGCGCGAGCCGCTGCGGGTCCTCGACGTCCTGGGCCTGGCGCTGCTGCTGGTCGGCGCGGTGCTGGTGCCCTTCGGGCACCTGGCGGGCGCGGTGCTGGTCGGCGCGTCCCGGCGGTGGTCGATCCCGGTGCGGGTGCTGCTCGTCGGCGTGCCCGCCGCGCTGCACGTGCTGCTCGCCCTCCTGGCGGACGACTGGTACTCCGGCCTGCTGGTCCTGCCCTTCACCGCCACGCAGGTCGCCGCGCTGACCGCCACCTGGTACTTCTTCTCGCGCGCGGACCGCGAGTAGGGGTCAGGCCACGCCCCGGAAGCACCGGGCCTCGTAGTACCGCAGCAGCACGGCCTCCACGACCCTCGGGTGCGCCCCGATCGGCGCGGCCACCACGTCCGCCCCCGACGCCGCGACCGCCCGGTGGAACAGCCCCGGCGCCAGCAGCCACGACGCCACCGCCACCCGTCCCGGGGCGCGCCCCACGACCTCGGGGACGCGCGGCGACGCGGTCGCGGCGTACCCGACGGCCACCGGCCCGACCCGGCGCGCCAGGGCGTCGGCCACGGCCCGCACGTCCGCCAGCGCCCGCGCGTCGGACGACCCGGCCGCCGCCAGCACCACCGAGTCGCCCGGCCGGTAGCCGGCCTCGTGCAGGCGGGCCAGCACGGCGGGCGCCAGCGCGGGCCCGATCGGGTCCGCGACCACCACGTCCGGGTGGCCGGACGCCTCGACCTGGGCCGGGATGTCCACCCGCACGTGGTAGCCGGCCGCGAGGAACGCGGGCACCACCACGGCCGGACCCCGCACCGACGACAGCACCGACGTCACGTCGGGCCGCCGCACGTCGGCGTAGGCGACGCGCACCGGCACCCCGCCGAGCCGCGCCCGGACCAGGGAGGCGATCTCTTCGACCACCTCGGCGCCCGCCGGGTCGCGGGTGCCGTGGGCGACGAGGACGAGGGTCATACGGCCACCCCGGCGGGGTCCGTGGCGAGGCGGTAGCCGCGCTTCACGACGGTGGCGACCATGCGCGGTTCGCCGAGGGCGGTGCGCAGCCGGCCGATCGCGGTCTCCACGGCGTGCTCCTCGCCGCCGCCGGGCAGGGCCGCGAGCAGGTCGCGCCGGGACACGACCCGGCCGCGCGCCGCCGCCAGCACCCGCAGCACGGCCATCGGGGCGGGCGGCACGGGCCGCAGCTCGCCGTCCACGACGACCGCCTGGCCGCGCAGCTCGACCTCCCGGGCGGCGATGCTCAGGCGGGTCGCGCGGGCGGGGAGTTGCAGGGTCAGCTCGCGGGCCAGCGCGCCGATGCGGGCGCGGGCCGGCTGGACGACGGGGACGCCGGCGGCCACCAGAGGCCCCGCGGTGATCGCGCCGACGCCCACGACGAGCACGTCGCCGCGCAGCAGCGCGACCAGCTCGTCGTACCTGCCGGTGGCGCGGGCGGTGCGCAGCACGGACGCGGCGGCGGGCGCGCTGGTGAACGTCAGGGCGTCGACCTGGCCCGCGAGGACCGCGTCGAGCAGCCGCTCCAGCGGCCCCGGGTCGGCCGGGCCGGTCCACCGGTAGACCGGGACCTCGATGACGGTGGCGCCCGCCTCGCGCAGGGTGGACGTGAAGTCGGGCAGCGGCTCGCCGTGCAGCTGCACCGCGACGCGCTTGCCCGCCACCCCGGCGCGCAGCAGGTGGTCCAGCAGCTCGGCGTTGCTCTCCCCCTCCGGGGACCACGCCTCGACCAGGCCCGCCGCCCGCACCGCGCCCTTGGCCTTGGGGCCGCGCGGCAGCACCCGCGCCGCCGACAGCCTCCCCAGCAGCCGCGCCGCCAGGCCCCAGCCCTCGGCGGCCTCGAACCAGCCCCGGAAGCCGATGCCGGTGGTCGCCACCGCGATGTCCACCGGCTCCTCCACCACCGCGCGGGTGGCGGCGAGCAGCTCGGTGTCGTCCGGCAGCGGCACGATCCGGATGGCCGGGCCGTGCAGCACGGTCGCGCCCTTGCGCTCCAGCAGGGCGCCCAGCTCGTCGGCCCGCCGGGCGGCGGTCACGCCGACCGTGTACCCGGCCAGCGGGGCGGCGGTCACGGGGACCCGACCTGGACGACGCCGTCGGCCACGACCACCGGGTGCACGGGCACGCCCGTCGACGGGTCGTCGAGGCACGTGCCGCTGGTCAGCTCGAACGCCTGCTTGTAGACCGGGGACACCACGACGGGCACGCCGCCGCGGTCGCCGACGATGCCCCGCGACAGCACGGCCGCGCCGCTGAACGGGTCGATGTTGCCCAGGGCGTGCACGGTGCCCGCCGAGGTCAGGAACACCGCCACCTGCGAGCCGTCCGGCAGCAGGGCGGCCACCCCCCGGTCGGGCAGCAGGGCGCTCAACTCGCACACGGGTGTCATCTCGATACCTCCGCTGGGTCGTTCGCTCCGCTCAGGGCTGGTACCCCCAGCAGGACCGGCACCTTCTGCCCGCGCTCCTCGCGGAACGAGATCGTGGGGTCGGGCGTGCCCGGCGCGTTGACGAAGGAGGTGAACCGGGCGAGCTTCTCCGGGTCGTCCAGCACGCCGCGCCACTCGTCCGCGTAGTTGTCCACGTGCCTGGCCATCGCGGCCTCCAGGTCGGCGCAGATGCCGAGGCTGTCGTCCACGACCACCGCGCGCAGGTGGTCGAGGCCGCCGTCGAGGCCCTCGATCCACGCGGACGTGCGCTGCAACCGGTCCGCCGTGCGGATGTAGAACATCAGGAACCGGTCGATGAGCCTGATCAGCGTCGCCGTGTCCACGTCGGAGGCGATGAGGTCGGCGTGGCGCGGGGTGAAGCCGCCGTTGCCGCCCACGTACAGGTTCCAGCCGTTCTCGGTGGCGATGACGCCGAAGTCCTTGCCGCGGGCCTCGGCGCACTCGCGGGCGCACCCGGACACCGCGGACTTGAGCTTGTGCGGCGAGCGCAGGCCCCGGTAGCGCAGCTCCAGCTCGATGGCCAGCGACACCGAGTCCTGCACGCCGAAGCGGCACCACGTGGTGCCGACGCACGACTTCACCGTGCGCAGCGACTTGCCGTAGGCGTGGCCGGACTCGAAACCCGCGTCCACGAGCCGCCTCCAGATCCGCGGCAGCTGGTCCACGGTCGCGCCGAACAGGTCGATCCGCTGCCCGCCGGTGATCTTGGTGTAGAGGCCGAAGTCGCGGGCGACCTCGCCGATGACGATGAGCTTCTCGGCGGTGATCTCGCCGCCGGGGATGCGCGGCACGACCGAGTAGGTGCCGTTGCGCTGGATGTTGGCCAGGAAGTGGTCGTTGGTGTCCTGGATCGCGGCCTGCTCGCCGGCGAGGATGTGCCCGTTGTCCAGCGAGGCGAGGATCGAGGCGACGGTGGGCTTGCAGATGTCGCAGCCCCGGCCGCGGCCGAAGCGGGACACCAGCCCGGTGAACGTGGTGGCGCCGGTGGACCGGGCGATCTCGAACAGCTCGGCGCGGGACTGGTCGAAGTGCTCGCACAGCGCCTTGGACTGCTCCACGCCGCACTCGGCCAGCAGCTTCTTCAGCATCGGCACGCACGAGCCGCAGCCGGTGCCCGCCTTGGTGCACGCCTTGATGCCCGGCACGTCGACCGCGTCACCGGAGGCCACCGCGTCCACGACCCGCTGCTTGGTGACGGCGTGGCACGAGCACACCTGCGCGTCGTGCGGCAGGGACAGCTCGACGCCCCCCGACGGACCGATCAGCGCCACCGGGTCGCCGGGCACCGCGCGCCCGACCAGGGGCCGCAGCAGGGGGTACTTGGAGGCGTCGCCGACGAGGATGCCGCCGAGCAGGGTCCTGGCGTCGTCGGACACCACGACCTTGGCGTAGGTGCCCGCGACGGCGTCGTTCACCACGACCTCCAGCGCGCCCTCCTGCTTCGCGTGCGCGTCGCCGAACGAGGCCACGTCCACGCCGAGGAGCTTGAGCTTGGTGGACAGGTCGGCGCCCGGGAACGCCGAGGAGCCGCCGAGCAGCCGGTCCGCGACGACCTCCGCCATCGAGTAGCCCGGCGCGACCAGCCCGTAGACCACCCCGTCGAGGTTGGCGCACTCGCCGACGGCGTACACGTCGGGGTCGGACGTGCGGCACGCCCCGTCCACGACGATCCCGCCCCGGTCGCCGACGGCCAGGCCGGCGGAGCGGGCCAGCTCGTCGCGCGGCCGGATGCCCGCGGAGAACACGACGACGTCGAGGTCCAGCTCGACGCCGTTGGACAGCGCCGCCACGAGCCGGCCGCGGTGGTCGCGCCCGATGGACGACGCGGACGTGCCGGTGTGGACGGTGAGGTCGAGCTTCTCCACCAGCCGCTTGAGCAGGCCCGCGCCGCCCTCGTCGACCTGGAGCGGCATCAGGCGCGGACCGAGTTCCACGACGTGCGGGGAGACGCCCATGCCGCGCAGCGCGTTGGCGGCCTCCAGGCCGAGCAGGCCGCCGCCGAGCACCATGCCCGCGCGCCGGCCGCCGGACCGGGCGCCCTCCACGGTGGCGCGGATGGCGTCCAGGTCGTCGATGGTGCGGTAGACGTGGCAGCCGGGCAGGTCGCGGCCCGGCACGGGCGGCACGAACGGCACCGAGCCGGTGGCCAGCGCGAGCGCGTCGTAGGGCTGCGCGCGGCCGCTCGCCGTGCGCACCACCTTCGCGGTCCGGTCCAGCTCCACGACCCGGTCGCCGAGCACCAGCTCGACCGCGCCGTCGTGCGGCGCGAGGGCCAGCGCCGAGGCGTCCCAGGCGTCCACGTAGGACGACAGGGCGACGCGGTCGTAGGCGGGGCGGGTCTCCTCGGCGAACACGACGACCCGCCACCGGTCGGTCGCGTCCTTCTCGCGGAGGGCCTCCACGAGGCGGTGGCCGACCATGCCGTGACCCACCACCACGAGCGTTCGCGTCATGGGACCAATCCCTTCCTCCTGCCCGGCCATGCTCACCGGGCACCGTGTCGTGCCAAGGTCGCGAATGTTGCGCAGGCGTTAAAGGACGCTCACGCCGCACGTCGGAGCGGTGTGCGTCACACCCCCGCGTAGGCGAGGCTGGGCACGCGCACGAGGACGCGCCGCCGCAGGTAGAACCACCACGTGGTGGTCACGCACAGCCCGTAGAACACGAGGAACGCGGTCAGCGCGGGGGCGAGGGTCCTGCTGCCCTCCAGGGAGAACTTGAACACCAGGTTGACGAGCACGCCGCCGAACGCGCCGATCGCGCCCGCGATGCCGACCACCGCCGCCGCCTGCCGCTTGGCCGAGCGCACGTCGTCGCTCTGCGTGGCGAAGATCGCCGGGATCATCCGGTAGGTCGAGCCGTTGCCCACGCCCGCCAGCACGAAGAGGGCGACGAACGAGCCGAAGAACAGCGCGAAGCTGCCGACCTCGATGCTCACCAGCAGGGCGACCGTGCCGGCGGCGAGCCCGACGAACGTGGCCAGGGTGATCCGCGCGCCGCCGAACCGGTCGGCGAGCCACCCGCCCAGCGGCCTGCTCACCGAGCCGATCAGCGCGCCGATGAACGCCAGCGCGACGAAGCCCTTGTGGTCGGCGAAGCTGATCCTGATGAGCGACGGGAACGCGAACGAGAAGCCGATGAACGAGCCGAACGTGCCGATGTAGAGGAACGACATCACCCACGTGTGCTTGTTGGACAGCGCCCTGCGGTAGGACGTGCCGTCCGGCTTGGCCTGGGTGAGGCTGTCCATGAAGAACCAGGCGCACGCGGTGGCGACCACGATGAACGGCATCCAGAACAGCGCCGCGTAGGCCAGGTTCACGCCGGTGCCGATCGAGATGACGATCGGCACGACGAGCTGCACCATCGCCACGCCCAGGTTGCCGCCCGCCGCGTTCAGGCCGAGCGCGAGGCCCTTCCTGCCCTCCGGGTAGAAGAACGAGATGTTCGCCATCGAGGACGAGAAGTTGCCGCCGCCGAAGCCCATCGCGGCCGACGTGAGCAGGAAGAACCAGTACGGCGTGCCCGGGTCGGAGACCGCGATCGCCAGCATGGCGCACGGCACCAGCAGCAGGCCCGCGCTGATCGCGGTCCACGCCCGCCCGCCGAAGCGCGGCACCGCGAACGTGTAGGGGATGCGCAGCACCGCGCCCACCAGGTTGGGCACGATCAGCAGCCAGAACACCTGGCCGACGCCGAACGAGAACCCGACGGTGCCGAGGCTCACCACCACGATGGACATCAGGCTCCACACGGTGAAGCCCAGGTTCTCCGCCAGGATCGAGAACACGAGGTTCTTGCGGGCGACCCGCTTGCCGGTGGTCTCCCAGAACGCCGGGTCCTCCGGCTCCCAGTGGTCGATCCACCGCCCGCCGCGCTTCGCCGGCGACGCGGCGTCCCCCGTCTCCACGACCGTGCTCATCGGACCTCCAGGACAGCGGTTCTCGTTGCGTGCCAACGGTAGGAACGGCCGGTTACCGAGGCGTGCGACCACGTGTCGCCGCCGGCAACTCCGGCGCACATCACGCGGACTGGGGCTGTGAGGCCGCGAGCCAGTCGACGATGCCGCACACGGCGTCCTTGCAGCCGCCGCAGCCGGTGCTCGCGCGGGTGGCGTCCGCGATGGCCGACAGCGAGGTGGCGCCCGCGCGCCACGCGGTGACGAGCTGCCCCTTGCTGACCGTGTTGCAGCGGCACACCACGGCGGACGCGGGCAGGTCGGCCGGGCTCGCCTCGGCGCCCCCGGCGGGCAGGGCGCGGCCGAGCAGCAGCGCCAGCCGGTCGGTGGGCGCGGGCAGGCCGCGGTCGTAGAGCTGGACGATGGCCGCCGCGGCGTCCGGGGCGCCGAGCACGATGGCACCGGTGACGCGGTCGTCGCGCAGCACCAGCTTGGCGTACCGGCCGCGCGCCGGGTCCTGGAAGCACAGCACCTCGGCGTCGGCCGAGTCGACCTCCACGTGCGCGTCGCCGAGCGCGGCGAGGTCCACGTCCCGGGCCTTGAGCCTGGTCACGACGGTGGTGCCGGCGTAGCGGGCGGCGGGCGCGACGCCGGTGAGCCGGTCGGCGAGCACGGCCGCCTGCTCCCACGCGGGCTGGACCAGGCCGGACACCGTGCCCACGTGCTGGGCGCAGTCGCCGAGGGCGTGCACGCGCGGGTCGCTGGTGCGCAGCGCGTCGTCCACCAGGACGCCCCGGTCGACGTCGAGGCCCGCCTGCTCGGCCAGCGCCGTCTCCGCCCGCACGCCCGCCGACACGACCACCAGGTCCGCGGGGACGTGCGTGCCGTCGGCCAGCTCCAGCCCCTCGCCCGGCGCGTACCGCGAGGCCGGCGTGCCGAGCCGGAACTCGATGCCGAGGCCCTGGAGGGTCCTGGCGAGCACCCGGCCCGCGCCCGCGTCCAGCTGGCGCTCCATCAGGTGCCCGACCGGGTGCACGACGGTGACCAGGCAGCCGCGACCGGCCAGGCCGCGGGCCGCCTCCAGGCCGAGCAGGCCGCCGCCGAGGACCGCGACCGGCGTGCCCGGCGACGCCTTCGCCACGATCCGCGCGCAGTCGTCCAACGACCGGAACGCCACCACGCCGGGAGCGAGGGCGCCGTTGCCGTCGAGCAGGCCCGGCGTGGGCGGCACCCACGGCCGCGAGCCCGTGGCCAGCACCAGCGCGTCGTAGGGCACCTCGGTGTCGTCGACGTGCACGACCCGGCGGGTGCGGTCGACCTTGGTGACCGCGCCGCCGAGCCGCAGGTCCACGTGGTGCTTCGCGGCCCAGTCGGGGGCGTGCAGGCGCACCGCGTCCGGCGTGAGGGAGCCCGCCACGACGCTGGAGAGCAGCACCCGGTTGTACGCCGGGTGCGGTTCGTCGCCCAGCACGGTCAGCGCGACCCGCTCCCCGCCCGGGTCGCGACGGCGGACCTCGTCGGCCAGTCGGGCGCCGGCCATGCCGTAGCCCACGACCACCACGTTCCTCATACCGTCTCCAATCGGACCGCGCACACCTTGAACTCGGGCATCCGGCTGGTCGGGTCCAGCGCCGGGTTGGTCAGCAGGTTCGCGCGCCCCTCCCCCGCGTAGTGGAAGGGCAGGAACACCACGTCGACGCGCATGGACGGCACGCAGCGCACCCGCGCCAGCGTCCGGCCGCGCCGCGACACGACAGCCGCGCGGTCGCCGTGCGCGAGGCCCGCGCGGGTCGCGGTGTCCGGGTGGACCTCCACGTACGCCTCGGGCTCGGCCGCGTTCAGCTCGGCCACCAGCCGGGTCTGCGCACCCGACTGGTAGTGCTGGAGCACCCGACCCGTGGTGGCCTGGAGCGGGTACTCCGCGTCAGGCGGCTCGGCCGGGCCCCGGTGCTCGACCGGGACGAACCGGGCCAGGCCGTCGGGGTGGGCGAACCGGTCGAGGAACACGCGGGGCGTGCCGCGCCCGATCGTCCCGGGCTCGGCCGGTCCGCCCGCGGCGACAGGCCAGTGCAGCGCCTCGCCGTCCCGCAGCCGCCGGTAGGTGACGCCGGAGTAGTCGGCGGGGCCGCCCGCCGACGCCCGCCGCAGCTCCTCGAACACCACCTCGGGCTCGGTCGGGAACCGCTCGGCGGGCTGGCCGAGGCGGGTGGCGAGGCCCTGGAGCACGTCGAGGTCGCCGCGCACCCCCTCGGGCGGGGCCACGGCCCGCTGCCGCAGCAGCACGCGGCCTTCGAGGTTGGTCATGGTGCCGCTCTCCTCGGCCCACTGGGTGACCGGCAGCACGACGTCGGCGACCGCGGCCGTCTCGGACAGCACGAGGTCGGCCACGACCAGCAGGTCCAGGGCCGCCAGCCGGTCGGCGACGTGCCGCGAGTGGGGCGCGGAGACGACCACGTTGCTGCCGAACACCAGCAGCGCCCTCGGCCCGCCGGGCTGCCCGAGGGCGTCGAGCAGCTCGTAGGCCGACCGGCCGGGGCCGGGCAGGTCGTCCACGCCCCACACGCCCTTGACGTGCTCGCGGGCCGCCGGGTCGTCGATCTTCCGGTAGCCGGGCAGCTGGTCGGCCTTCTGGCCGTGCTCCCGGCCGCCCTGGCCGTTGCCCTGGCCGGTGAGGCAGCCGTAGCCGGAGTACCGGCGGCCGGGCAGGCCCAGGGACAGGGCGAGGTTGATCCACGCCGACACGGTGTCCGTGCCGCCGGCGTGCTGCTCGGTGCCGCGGCCGGTGAGCACGACGGCGTTCTCCGCCTCGGCCAGCAGGCGCACGGCGGCGCGCTGGTCCGCGACCGGCACGCCGGTGACCCGCTCCACCCGCTCCGGCCACCAGGTCGCGGCGATCCGCCACGCCTCGTCGAAGCCGGTGGTGCGCTCGGCCAGGTACTCCTCGTCCAGGTGCCCGTCGGCGACGACGCTGTGCAGCAGGCCCAGCGCGAGCGCCAGGTCGGTGCCCGGCGCGGGCTGGAGGTGCAGCGTGGCCAGCTCGGCGGTGGCCGTGCGGCGCGGGTCGACCACGACCAGCCGCGCGCCCCTGAGGTGCTGCACGAACGGCGGCATGGTCTCCGCCGGGTTGCCGCCGACCAGCAGCACGGCGTCCGCGCGGTCCAGGTCGGCGACCGGGAACGGCAGGCCCCGGTCCAGGCCGAACGCCCGCAGGCCCGCCGCGGCGGCGCTGGACATGCAGAACCGGCCGTTGTAGTCGATCTGCGAGGTGCCGAGGGCGACCCGGGCGAACTTGCCCAGCAGGTAGGACTTCTCGTTGGTCAGCCCGCCGCCGCCGAAGACGCCCACCGAGTCCGGCCCGTGCTCCGCGCGCAGCGCCCGCAGCTTCGCGGCGACCACGTCCAGCGCCTCGTCCCAGGCGGCGGGGCGCAGCTCGCCGTCGCGGCGGACCAGCGGCGTGGTCAGCCGGGCGGGCGAGGTCAGCAGCTCGGCCGACGTCCAGCCCTTCTGGCACAGCCCGCCGCGGTTGGTGGGGAACTCCCGGGGCGACACCACGCCGTCCGCGATGGACATGGCGCACTGGAGCGCGCAGTACGGGCAGTGGGTGTCCGTCTTCGGCGCGTCGGTTCGGGTCACGGGCCGACGGTAGGAACGGGCTGTTAACGGCGGACCGCGGCATGTTTCGTCCGCGCGAACTTGACTGCTCAAGCCACCTGCCGCGCGGGTGAGGTCACGCGTTCAGAGCAGTTCGACCACCCGTGCCGCCGCGCGCTCCAGGCCCGTCAGCGACTGCACGCTCGACCGGGGGTGCAGCGCGTGCACGGCGAGCCGGAACAGCACCGCCCGCAGCACGACCTGCGGCCACTCCTCCAGGTGCGCCCAGCGCCCGAGGATGCCGTGGTCCGCGCCGCCCCAGGCGAGGGCGTCGACCGCGACGACGGCGGCCCCGTAGGAGCCCGGCCGCCAGTAGGCGGTGAAGTCGATGATCGCGGGGGTGGCGTCACCCGCGAACAGCACGTTGCCGAACAGGTCGCCGTGCACGACCTGCGGCTTCGCCGTGACCGGCGTGCGGTGGGCCGCGTACAGCTCGAACAGCCGGCCGCCGAGGTCCGGGGCGAGCTCGGCCTTCTCCTCGTCCCACGCGCAGCGGTCCGCGGTGGCGAACAGGTCGGTCCGGGTGTCGAGGAACCGGGGCCGGGTGAGTCCGGCGGTGGCCTGGTGCAGCTTCACCGCGACCTCGACGACCTCGTCGTGGCGCGGCTCGGCCTGGCCGGACAGGTACTTGGTCGCCGCCCAGCCGCCGACGACGTAGCGGCCGTCCGTGGAGCGCAGGGGCCTGGCCACGCGGAGGTTGTCCACGTCGAGCGCGTCGAGGGTCTTCGCGACCCAGGTGGCCTCGGCGGGCTTGCCCGCGGGGCGGATGGCCGCGTCGCCGCACCGCCACGCCGGTCCGCCGTCGATCAGCTCCGGCTCGGCGTCGCGCGCGCCGAACGCGGCGCGCACGTGCGACGGTGGCGGCTCCGGTGGCGACGACGGGTTCACGGCCGGCACGCTACCTGCACCGGGCGCTCGGTTGGTGGACCTCGGAGCCCGGAGGTGTGGTGTCCACACATTCAGCCTAGCCGCATTATTGCGGTCTCAATCGGCGGTAACCCGCGTGACGGCCGTCACGCGGTCCGATCCGTCCCGGCGCCGGGGCGGATCGGACCGCGTGCGGTCAGTAGGTCGGCAGGCTGGGGTCGATCTCGCGCGCCCAGGCCAGCACACCGCCGCCGACGTGCACGGCGTCGGAGAAGCCGGCCCGGTGCAGGGCGGCCAGCGCCTCGGCCGAGCGGGCGCCCGACTTGCAGTGCAGCACGACCTGCTTGTCCTGCGGCAGCTCGGCGAACGCCACGCCGGACAGGATGCGGTCCTTCGGGATGAGCACCGAGCCCGGAATCCTCACGATCTCGTACTCGTGCGGCTCGCGGACGTCCACCAGCAGGAAGTCCTCACCGGCGTCCTGCTTCTGCTTCAGCTCCAGCGGCGTGATCGTGTTGCCCGCCGCGGCCTGCTGGGCGTCGTCGGACACCACGCCGCAGAACGCGTCGTAGTCGATCAGCTCGGTGATCTTGGGGCTCTCCGGGTCCTTGCGGATGCGGATGGTCCGGTAGGACATCTCCAGGGCGTCGTACACCATGAGCCGGCCGAGCAGCGGGTCGCCGATGCCGGTCAGCAGCTTGATCGCCTCGGTGACCATGATCGAGCCGATCGACGCGCACAGCACGCCCAGGACGCCGCCCTCGGCGCACGACGGCACCATGCCGGGCGGCGGCGGCTCCGGGTAGAGGTCGCGGTAGTTCAGGCCCTGGCCGTTCGGCGCGTCCTCCCAGAAGACGCTGACCTGGCCCTCGAACCGGAAGATCGAACCCCACACGTACGGCTTGCCCAGCAGCACGGCGGCGTCGTTCACCAGGTACCTGGTGGCGAAGTTGTCCGTGCCGTCCAGGATCAGGTCGTAGTCGCGGAAGATGTCGAGCGCGTTCTCCGAGTTCAGGTGGGTCTGGTGCAGCACCACCTTGACGAACGGGTTGATCTCGGCGACCGAGTCGCGCGCCGACTCCGCCTTGGGCTTGCCGATGTCCGACTGGCCGTGGATGACCTGCCGCTGCAGGTTCGACTCGTCGACGATGTCGAAGTCGACGACGCCGAGCGTGCCGACCCCCGCCGCCGCCAGGTACAGCAGGGCCGGGCTGCCCAGTCCACCCGCGCCGACGATCAGGACCTTCGCGTTCTTCAGCCGCTTCTGACCGTCGACCCCGACGTCCGGGATGATCAGGTGGCGGCTGTACCGCGCGACCTCTTCCTTCGTCAGCTCCGCTGCGGGCTCAACGAGCGGCGGAAGCGCCATCTCCAGTCCTCCTCGACCACACATGTCCTCTACCGAGGGACAACACCAGCCTGCCCGTCCGTCTTCCCGGATGGGAAGCCGTCCCAAGGCGCGGGACACGCCCTACTGGGGCGCCACCGGGAACGGGTTGGGCGTGCAGACCTTGCCGTCGGCCGCCACCGCGTTGCGGTCGCCGCCGTCCACCGAGTTGAGCTGCGCGACGTAGTCGTTGGCCACGCCGAACGACTGCTGCATCATCACCGGCGCGGGTCCGCCGTCGACCGCGCAGCCCTCGTGCCGGTTGCCCAGCGCGTGCCCGACCTCGTGGTTGATCGCGTAGGTGCGGTAGGCGCCGATGTCGTTGCCGAACGCCTTCCCGCCGCGCACCCAGCGGGCGGCGTTGATGATCACGCGCCCCGACGGCGGGTGCCAGCACGACGCCTCGAACTGGATGGAGAAGCCGCACATGGCGTGCGTGGTGCTCGTCGTGGTGAGGCTGATGGTGAAGTCGACGTCGCCGCCCTCGACGCGCTGCATCGCCACCTGGCCGGTGCCGACCCAGCTGCGCGGGTCGGCCAGGAACGCGTCGACCGTGCGGGCGAACGCGTCGCGGTCGCCGCCGTAGTCCGCCGCCTCGACCCCGTCCTCGATGGCGATGTCGTACCGGTAGAGCGTGCCGGTGCCGACCTGCTGCGGCATGGAACCGGGGACGAGCTGCCACGTGCCGGCGCCCTGCTCCGAGAACCTGGGCCCCTCCGGCAGCACGGCGGTCGGGAAGTTCTTCAGGTCGATCTGGGGCGGCGGCTTCTCGCTGGCCACCGGCGACCGGGGGGTGGACGCCGCCGCCGCGTCGCCGGTCGGCGTGCCCTCGGCCGCCTGGTCGGTCGCGGTGCCGAACGTGGTCGGCGCGGCCGTGTCGAGCACGACCAGCGCGGTCAGCACCAGCAGCACGGGGAGGGCGTAGATGCGCCAGCCGTAGTTCGCGATCAGGCCTTTCAGGCCGCGCCCGCGACGTCGCGCCCTGCGCCCCGCCGGTGTCCACGAGGCGGCGAGCGGCTCGCCACCCGTGCGGCGAGCGCCCCGGCGGTAGCGGTCTTCGGACAGCGACGGGCGGTCGCCGGAGGAGGGCGACGGGTCCTGCGTCGTCCGGTTCACGGCGACCAGGGTGCCACAACCGGACCCCTGTGGCGGACTTCGGTTGACCAGGTCACTGAACCGATCCACCGCGTCCCGGCGCTCACCACTCCCCGCGGTCGACCGACTCCCACATGCCCAGCACGGCGCGCGCCACGGACACCGGCCGCTCCATCTGCGCGACGTGCCCGGTGCGGGGCAGCACCAGCAGCCTGCCGCGCGGCAGCAGCCGGGCCACCCGGGGTGCCTTGCGCGCGCTGACCAACCGGTCCTCCGTGCCCCACACCACCAGCGTCGGCGCGGTGATCCGCGGCGGGAGCAGCCACATCGACTTCGACCGGGGCACCAGCCAGGTGCGGATGAGGTCGATCGTGGAGGCGTTGAGCGCGTTGCCCGCCCACGCCTGGGCCGAGCGCTCGGCGTACTCCTCCTCGCTCTGCGCGATCCGGTTCGGCGGCACCAGCGACGGGTCGGCGAAGCACAGCCGCAGCATCTGCCGGGTGCGCTCCTCGGCCGTCAGGGTGGCCAGCTGCGCCCGCACCTTCGCGCCCACCACCGGCAGGAAGGCGAGCGGCAGCCGGCGGTCGGACACCCGGCGCAGGCTGAGCCGCAGGTCGGGCACCGCCGGTGACACCAGGGTCAGCGTTTTCACCAGATCGGGGCGCTTGGCGGCGGCCATGAGCGTGATCGCGCCGCCCATGGAGTTGCCGAGCAGGTGCACGGGACCACCGCCCAGGGACTCGACGTACTCGATGACGACCTCGGCGTGGGTGGTCATCCGGAAGTCGTAGCCGTGGATCGGTTCGGAGCGGCCGAAGCCCGGCAGGTCCAGCGCGTGCCCCTCGGCGTGGTTCGACAGCTGGGCGGCCAGGTCGGTCCAGTTCGTCGCCGAACCGCCGAGTCCGTGCACGTAGACGGCCTTCTCGCTGGTGTCGCCCGGGGTGTGGCGGACGTGCACCCGGTGGCCCGCGACCTCCCGGCAGTCACCCGGCCACGGTCCGATCGTTGTGTCCAGGGGAGGCAGCGGCGAGGTGGACAGGGGCACGTGGGTGATGGAGGTTCTCGTCGGCTCCTGCGTCTGGGTCACCCCACCAGGATGCCTGCTGGGGCGTCTCGCGAAACGAGAAGCTTTTCCCGTGAGGCTGCTACCAGCGAGTAGTGTTGCCGACGAGCCGGCGGGGCACCCCCCTTTCGGTTCCGCGATGATTGGTTGGCTGGAGGCACCATGACGGAGACGGCCCAGACTGCGGTCGGGCACCACGGCGGCGCTGCGGGACGGGGTGTTCGACTTCCCCGCACGGCCCGGCGTGCCCAATTGCTGGCCGCGGCGCAGGACGTGTTCGTGACCAACGGCTACCACGCCGCGGCGATGGACGAGATCGCCGAGCGCGCGGGCGTCAGCAAGCCGGTGCTCTACCAGCACTTCCCCGGCAAGCTGGAGCTGTACATGGCGCTGCTGGAGTCCCACGTGGACGAGCTGGTGGACCGGGTGCGCACCGCGCTCGCGTCCACCACGGACAACAAGCAGCGGGTGAAGGCGACGGTCGGCGCGTTCTACGACTTCGTGGACGGCGAGGGCCAGGCGTTCCGCATGGTCTTCGAGTCGGACCTGCGCGGCGAGCCGGCCGTGGCCCAGGCCGTGGAGCGGGCCACCACCGACAGCGTCGACGCGATCACCGAGACGATCACCGCCGACACCGGCCTGGACCCCCACCGGGCCCGCCTGCTGGCCGTGGGCCTCGTCGGCCTGTCCCAGGTGACCGCCCGCGCCTGGCTGGCCGACGACCGCCAGCTCGCGAAGGAGGACGCGGTCTCCCTGATCTCGAACCTGGCGTGGCGCGGCATCGGCGGCGGCTTCCCCCTCCAGCACTGACCCGCCCCGCCCAAGGCACCCGAACGCAGAACTCAAGCCTCCCGAACGTACGACTCGCGGGTCCCGAACGTCGGACTCTCGCGCGAGTCGTACGTCCGCGCCCCGCGAGTCGTACGTCCGCGCCCCGCGAGTCGTACGTCCAGGACCCGAGAGTCGTACGTCCAGGACCCGAGAGTCCAACGTTCAGGACCCGAGAGTCCAACGCTCGGGAGCCGTGAGTTCTACGTTCGAGAGCCGTGAGTTCTGCGTTCAGGTCGAGTGCAGGGCGGTGATGTGCGCCGCGACCCCGGCCGCGCGCTCCAGCGTCAGCATGTGGCCCGCACCGGGGTAGGTGACCAGCTCGGCGTGCGGCAGCTCGTCGGCCAGCACGCGGGCGTGGCGCGGCGGGGTGAGGCGGTCCGCGCCCCCCGACAGCACCACGCACGGAATCCCCGCCAGCTCGGCCAACGCCTTGCGCCGGTCGTGCTCGTCCAACGAGTCGCGGAACGCCACCATGCTCACCGGGTGGCAGCGGCCGACCATGGCGGCGGTGCGCGCGACGTGCGCCCACGACGGTCGCTCGCCGAACAGCAGCCACCTCAGCCCCGGCCGCACGACCTCCGTGCGCCGCAGCAGCTCGGGTCGCCGGAACGCCGCGATCCGCCGGTTCATCGCCTTCTCGCCGGCCAGGAACGCTCGCCCGAGGGCGTCCGGCAGCCCCAGCGTCGACCCCGCCAGCTCACCGCACGACGTCGCCACCAGCGCCACGCCCGCCACGCGTTCCAGCAGGTCGGGACGCTGCTCGGCCAACGCCATGATGGTCATCCCGCCCATGGAGTGCCCCGCCAGCACGACCCGCCCGGTCGGCACGCGGTCCTCCAGCAGCTCGGCGAGGTCGTCGGCGAGCCGCGCGATCGTGGCGCCGCCGACCGGCGCGGGCGCCGAGCCGCCGTGCCCCCGGTGGTCGTAGCGCAGCACCCGACCGGGCAGCGCCGCCGCCACCTCGTCCCACGAGGTGTGGTCGAGCGTCCAGCCGTGCAGCAGCACGGTCGTCACCCCGGCGTCGCGCGGACCGGTGTCCACGACGTGCAGCGCGGTGCCGTCGGACGTCACGAACCGGTTCCGCACAGCCGCCTCCCAGGGCGCTCCCACCCGCGTCCCCCTCGTCCGGACCTTCATCGACCCCGTCACCCGATCCCTCACCGATCCGTCACCCGACCAGGAACGACCGGCGCCACGCGCCCATCCCCGGCTTGCCGACGAGGCCGACCTCGTCGAGGAACGCCATGATCCGCTCGCCCGCCCACCGCAACGACCCCTGCCAGTGCGGGTTGCCCAGGGCGGCCCGGTGCGCCTCGTCCCGGTTCAGCCCCACCGCCGCGTACACGTCCGGGTGAATCAGGGACCGGGTGACGAACATGGAGGTGTTCGCGATCAGCCACCGCTGGTAGGGCAGCTCCCGACGGCTGAGGTCCGCCATGCCGCGCACGACCTCCTCGCGCGCGAACCGCACGTGCCGGGCCTCTTCGAGCACGTGGATGCGGTTGACCATGCGCACGAGCGGCTGCACGCCCTCGTCGGCCATCGCCTCGCGCTGAAGGCGGTCGAGGACCTCCTCGGCCACCAGGATCGAGCCGTACAGCGCGGGCCCGTAGCCGATCACCGGCAGCAGCTTGCCCAGCTGGTACGCGTGCCGGCGCGGTCCGTAGGGCGGGCAACCGATGCGCTCGACCAGGCGCGCGAACATCGTGGAGTGCCGGCACTCGTCGGCGACCTCGGTCAACGCGTACTGCGCGTGCCTGCTCGTCGGGTCGGACCGGTAGACCTCCTTGAGCAGCATCCGCATCAGCAGGACCTCGAACCACAGGCCGACGGACGCGATGCTCGCGACCTCGTGCCGGGACAGGTCGACCCGCTGCTCGGGGCTCATCCGCTCCCACAGCGCGGTGCCGTACAGCGAGCAGCGGTGCTCGGGGGTGTAGCGCAGGCCGTCCACCAGGGGCGCGGACCAGTCGATGTCCACCTCGGGGTCGTAGGACCTGTCCGCCGAGGAGTTGAGCAGCCGTTCCGCGGTCTTCTCGCGGTCCGCGACCTTCAAGGCCCTCGTCATCGAACCCCTCCCCGGTGGTGTCATTCCCGGTTACTGCTACTACAGGTAACAGTTACTTCTGGTAGCGTGCGTCACATGGCTCGAACTGTCAAGGGCGGGACGGACGCGCGCCGCGAGCGGTGGAGGGGTCACCGCGAGGCGCGTCGCGCCGAGTTCGTCGAGGCGACGATCCGCGCGGTCGCCCAGCACGGCCCCGACGTGGGCATGGACGAGATCGCGGCCGAGGCCGGCGTGAGCAAACCGGTGCTCTACCGGCACTTCGCCGACAAGTCGGACCTGTACCTGGCGGTCGGCCAGCGCGGCACCGAGATGCTGATGGAGCGGCTCGGCCCCGCCATCGGCCTCGACGGCCCCATCCGCGCGCGCATCAAGCGCATCGTCGACGCCTACCTGTCGGTGATCGAGGAGCACCCCAACCTGTACCGGTTCGTGGTGCGCAAGTCGTTCACCGACCGCCCGGTCGAGCAGGACGTGGTCACGGAGGACAAGACCATGATCGCCAACGCCCTGGCCCGGCTGCTCGGCGACTACCTGCGGGCGTTCGGCATGGACTCCGGCGGCGCCGAGCCGTGGGCGCACGCCCTGGTCGGCATGGTGCAGAACGCGGGCGACTGGTGGCTCGACCGGCAGTCGATGACCCGCGCGAGCCTCAGCGGCTACCTGACCGAGATCATCTGGCACGCCCTCGACGGCCTGCTCCGGTCCGCGGGCGTCGAACTCGACCCGGACGCGCCGCTGGTCGCCGACTTCTCCGCCGACGAACCCCGGCTGCGGCTGGTCGACGCCGGGGAGGCGTGATGCCACCGGAGGAGCGGGAGCACCACGAGGACGGGTACCGGGGCGACGCCGTGCTCGTGTTCGACCGGCGTGAGGTGCCGGTCGACGTCGAGCTGCGCGGCTTCTTCCAGCCCATCGACGGCCGCTATCACTGGTACGGCCGGATCGCCGCGAACGACGAGGTCACGGCGCTGGTCGAGGGTGGGGCGCGGACCGCGCTGCTGCGCACCCCCACCGGTTCGGCGACCGGGTCGCTGACGGACCCGGACCCGTGGTCCCGCTACCGGGTGTCGGGGACGTCCACGCCGCCGTTCGCCGTCGACTGAGCCCCACCGGCGATTCCCGGCGACGATTCCAGCCGGCGATCCCCCGCCGACGACCGCCGGCAAGAACCTCCGAAACGGCGGAAGGGGCACCCGATCGGGTGCCCCTTCCGGTGTCCCGGACCGACGACCTCAGTCGCCGGAGACGAAGCCGACCCTGCGGGCGTCGCTCGGACCGATCTCCACGTACGCGATGCGCGCCGCGGGCACCACGTAGCGGGCACCCTTCTGGTCGACCAGCACGAGCTGCCCGGTGCCCGCCTTGAGGGCGTCGGCGACCTGCGACTCGACCTCCTCGGGGGTGAGACCGCTGGACACCACGAGCTCCCGCGGGCTGTCCGCGATGCCGACCCTGACCTCCACGCTGACCTCCGTGCACGCGTTTGACGGCTTTCGAACCCAACCCTAGCCGAGCCCGAGCGCCGACATGCGCCGCGTGTGGCTCTGCTGGAGCCGCCGGAACAGCGCCGCGATGCCCGCCAGGTCGCCCGAGCCGCGCACGATCAGCTCGGCCAGCCCGTCCCGCTCCGCCACCACGTACTGGGCCTGCGTCAACGCCTCGCCGAGCAGCCGGCGCCCCCACAGCGTGAGCCGGTCGCGCAGCTTCGGGTCGCTCGCGCAGGCCGCCCGGACTTCGCGTTCGGCGAACGCCGAGTGCCCCGTGTCGGCCAGCACGGCCAGCACCAGCTCCTTGGTCGGCTCGTCGAGCCACTCGGCGACCTCGCGGTAGAAGTCGGCCGCCAAGCCGTCCCCCACGTACGCCTTGACCAGCGACTCCGGCCACGACTTGGGCGCCGTGGAGGCGTGGAAGGCGTCGAAGCCCGCCGCGAACGGCCGCATCGCCTCCTCCAGCGAGTGACCGCGCTCGGCCAGGTAGGCCTCCAGCAGCGCGTAGTGGCCCATCTCGGCGGCGGCCATCCGCGCGAGCGCGGCGCGGCCGGCCAGCGTGGGCGCCGTCCGGGCGTCCTCGGCCATCCGGTCGAACGCCGACAGCTCGCCGTAGGCCAGCGCACCCATCAGGTCGACGACCCCCTCGGCCACCCGACCCCCCACCACAGCCCCACCGGCCTCCGCGTCGCTCATGGCGGCGAGCCTAGTCGGGTGTCCTCCACGACACCCCGCGCACGTGAACCCGCAGCCGACGAGGTCGTTGCACCACGATCGGCCTAGCTGCCGGGTAGACTCGCTACTCGACGCCCGGCGCGGCGCGGCCCAGTGGGGGCTCGCAGCGGTGCCGAAGGCTGAACTGCGGCGGCACCGTGCCGCCAGGAGAGGGTGCGCGCACACACCTCGCTGGCCCTCCCGCGACCCGCCCGGTCCTCTTTCGCAGGCCGAGTGGCGGTGACGCGGTCGAGCGGCCCGTACAGGCCGTGCGCGCTGGTACGAGAGAGGCGATCACCCTGACCGCGACGAACGAAGACACGCACATCGACCCGGTGGAACTGGAGCACAGCGAGGCGGGCGTCCCCGAAGAGGACGTCTCGCACCCGCTGGTGGCCGACGCGCCGGTCAAGCCCGACGCACCCACCTTCGCCGAGCTGGGCGTCCGCGACGAGATCGTGCGCGCGCTGGCCGAGGCCGGCATCCACCGCACGTTCGCCATCCAGGAGCTGACGCTGCCCCTGGCGCTGGCCGGCGACGACGTCATCGGCCAGGCCCGCACGGGCACCGGCAAGACCCTGGGTTTCGGCATCCCGCTGCTCCAGCGCATCACCGTGCCGGGTGACGGCACGCCGCAGGCGCTGGTCGTGGTGCCGACGCGCGAGCTGTGCCTCCAGGTCACCCACGACCTGACCGACGCCGCCAAGCACCTCGGCGTGCGCGTGCTGGCCATCTACGGCGGCCGGCCGTACGAGCCGCAGATCGCGGCGCTGCGCAAGGGCGTGGACGTCGTCGTCGGCACCCCCGGCCGGCTGCTCGACCTCGCCGAGCAGCGGCACCTCGTGCTCGGCAAGGTGCGCGGGCTGGTGCTGGACGAGGCCGACGAGATGCTCGACCTGGGCTTCCTGCCCGACATCGAGCGCATCCTGCGCATGGTGCCCGACGAGCGGCAGACCATGCTGTTCTCGGCGACCATGCCGGGGCCGATCATCACGCTCGCCCGGACGTTCCTCAACCAGCCCACGCACGTGCGGGCCGAGGAGAACGACGCGGGCGCCATCCACGAGCGCACCGAGCAGTTCGTCTACCGCGCGCACGCGCTGGACAAGACCGAACTGCTGGCCCGCATGCTCCAGGCCCGCGAGCGCGGCCTGTCCATGATCTTCACCCGCACCAAGCGCACCGCGCAGAAGGTCGCGGACGACCTGGTCGAACGCGGTTTCGCCGCGGCGGCCGTGCACGGCGACCTCGGCCAGGGCGCCCGCGAGCAGGCGCTGCGCGCGTTCCGCTCCGGCAAGGTCGACGTCCTGGTCGCCACCGACGTGGCCGCGCGCGGCATCGACGTCGAGGGCGTCACGCACGTCATCAACTACCAGTGCCCGGAGGACGAGAAGACCTACGTGCACCGCATCGGCCGGACCGGCCGCGCGGGGCGCACGGGCGTCGCCGTGACGCTGGTGGACTGGGACGAGGAGCCGCGCTGGAAGATGATCAGCGACACCCTCGGCCTGGGCAAGCCGGAGGCCGTGGAGACGTACTCGACCTCCGACCACCTGTTCACGGACCTCGACATCCCGTCCGGTTCGACCGGGCGCCTGCCGCTGGGCCTGCGCACCCGCGCCGGCCTGGACGCGGAGCCCGAGGAGAACCTGAAGGGCGAGAAGAAGTCGCGGCGCAGGCGGCGGACCGGGCGCGGCGACGACGGTGAGGTCGAGGAGACCTCGCCCAAGTCCAGCCCCTCGTCGCCCTCGTCCTCGCCGTCGTCCGACGACGAGTCGTCCGCGCCGCGCAGCCGTCGCCGTCGCCGCAGCCGCGGTGGCGTGACCGCGACCGCGACCGAGGGCGCGGGGACCGGCGCCGCGGAGAGCTCGGCCGAGCCCGCTTCCGACGCCCAGTCGGCCTCGTCCGCGTCGGCCCCGTCCGCGTCGGAGGACTCGACGGACCCGGCTCGCCCCCGCAGGCGTCGCCGCCGCCGCCCGGCCACCGGGAGCGCGGACGCGGCGGACGCCCCCGCGTCCGAGTAGCTTCCCCGAGCAGGTTCCCCCGAGGAGGGCAGCCGGCCGACGCAGCCGCTGCCCGACCGGGGTGGAGACACGATCGGGTGATCACGGCCCGCTCGATGTACGGAAACGCCGTTACGGTTATCGGTTGAGAGAATCGGACCGCCGAGACCACCCCGGCGACGCACTCCAGGCCACGTGCGGGAGTCGCCGCGGACAGGATCGAAGGAGGGGCTGCCCCGCCCCTCCCCGGTGAACGCCCGCCCGGGGTGGCGCACCCCCGCGCCCACACCCGTGCCCACACGCCGCGTCACACCCGTGCCCGCCCCGCGCGGCCCGCCGGACGCGACCGCCCGCGCGGTCCCGGACCACGGCCTCACACCGACCTCTTCCCCGTGGTGGGAGCATGTCGCCTGAACGAGTCGCACGTGATCACCGACCATCGGGGAGCCGGGCAGTGGGCCAGCCGGAGCAGGCGGAGTCGAACGGGCAGGTCGTGCTGGACGAAGACGTCCTGCGGGAGCCCGGCGAGAGCGCCACCCAGGAGGACGGGGAGGGCCGCGACGACGACTTCGAGCCGCTGCCCGAGCGCTCCTGGCGCACGACCGGGGACTTCGTCGGCGTCGCCGTGGTCGCCGTGGTCGCCGTCGTCGCCTCGCTGGTCGTCTGGTTCACCTCGGACGCCCGCAACACGGTCAGCCAGGTCGGCTCCTCGCAGGTCAACCCGCTCCAGCCGGTCACCGTGCTGCCCCCGTCGCTGGCCGAGAGCTGGCGCGCCCCCAGCAGCGCCACCCCGGTCCCGGTGAACCTGGACTCGGTGGTCGTCACCGGCGACGGCGGCGAGGTGGTCGGCCGCGACGCGCGGACCGGCGAGGTGCGGTGGCGCTACGCCCGCGACTGGCCGCTGTGCACGGTCTCCACCGCCTGGGGCCGGGTGTTCGCCGTCCACCGCAAGGACACCAACTGCTCCGAGGTCACGACGCTGGAAGCGGCGTCCGGCAAGCGCGGCCCGCAGCGCAACGGTGACGCCGAACTGGGCACCCGCCTGCTGAACGAGGGCTCGCACGTCCTCACCACCGGCGAGTCGTTCGTCGAGGTCTACCGGCGCGACGACCTGGTCCGCTCGATGGAGTACGGCCGCCTGCGCGCGATCGTGAACGCCGGCAAGCAGCCGCGCCCCGACTGCACCTACGGCTCGTTCGCCGTCACCGGCGGCAAGGTGGCGGTGCTGGAGCGCTGCTACTCGCAGGACCCGTCGGACCGCCTCACGGTCCTCAAGCCGAACCCCGAGAAGTCCGACGAGCCGCAGGTCATCAGCACGACGGTGGTCGGCGAGAAGGGCACCCGCGTGGTGGCCGTGACGGCGACCCGGGTCGCGGTGGCCATGCCGGGCAAGCTCGTCGTGTTCGACGCCGACACGGGCGGCCTGGTGTCGGAGCACGCGGTCGACGTGACCGCCGCCGAACTGGAGGGCGACCCGCCCGGCCGGGTCGTCCCCACGTTCACCAGCACCGCGAACACCTACTGGTTCACCGGTTCGAAGACGATCGCCCTGTCGTCGGCGGACCTGGCCCCGCTGTGGGTGGTGGACGGCACGCTGGGCGCGGGCACGACGCTCGCCGGCCAGCTGCTGGTGCCGACGCCGACGGGGCTGAAGGTGGTCGACCAGGTCAGCGGCGGGCAGGTCGCGGAGATCCCGGTGGACCGGGGCGACTACCGCGGGCCGGTGGAGATGGCGACCGAGGGTCCGGTGGTGCTGGAGCAGCGGGGCGACACGCTCGTCGCGCTCCGGTAACGCGCGCCGGCCGCGAGTGCGGCAGACTTGCCGCGTGCACTCGCAGTTCAGCCCGCACCGCGCGGACCGCGTGGACCTGCCCGGCCGGCACGGTCCCGTCGCGGCCCTGCGCGCCCCGGCGGCGGGGCGCGACCTCGGCGCCACGGCGCTGCTGCTGCCCGGCTACACGGGGTCCAAAGAGGACTTCGCGCCGCTGGTGGACCCGATCTCCGACGCGGGGATCGAGGTGGTCGCGATCGACCTGCCCGGCCAGTACGAGTCGGTGGGCCCGGTCGCGGAGGCCGAGTACCGGCCGGCGGCGCTGGGCGCGGCACTGGCCGACCTGGTGGCGAAGCTGGCCGCCGAGGGCAGGCGGGTGCTGCTGCTGGGCCACTCCTACGGCGGGTTGGTGGCGCGGGGCGCGGTCCTCGCGGGCGCGCCGGTGTCGGGGTTGACGCTGCTCGCGTCGGGTCCGTCGGAGCTGCCGCCGGGTGCGCGCCGCACCGCGCTGGACTACGGCGAGGTCGTGCTGCGCGAGCAGGGCTTGGAGGCGTCGCAGCAGGTCAACGAGGCCCGGCAGGCGATGAACCCGCGGTGGCGGTCGATGTCGCGGGAGCTGAAGGACTTCTACCGGGAGCGGTTCGTGCGCTCGTCCCCCGCCGCGCTGCTGGGCATGGGCGAGGCGTTGCGCAGCGAACCGGACCTGGTGGCGAAGCTGGCCCGGGCGCTGCGGTCGTCGGGCGTGCCGTGCCTGGTGGTGTGCGGCGACCAGGACGACGCGTGGTCGGCGGCGAGCCAGCGGGACATGGCCGAGCGGTTGGACGCCGACTTCGCCGTGCTGTCGGGCGTGATGCACAGCCCGAACACGGAGGCGCCGGACGCCCTGCTGGCGACGCTGCTGCCGACGTGGCGGTCCTGGCTGTCCTGAGCCGCCTGTACCGCGCGGTCGACCGCTCAGGCCCAGCCGGGGCTCAGGCCCACCAGAAGAACCACAGGGTCACCGCGACGAGCAGCACGACGGCCAGGCCGCACACGGCCACGACCGCACCGCGCTTGCGGTCGGCGACGACCTGGGCGACCACCGCGGCGGTCGCGGCGGCGACGTGCCCGAGGACCACGTCGAGGCCGGGGCCGGGCAGGTCGTGGACGCTCGCGTAGACCTGCACGCCGATCATGGCCAGGGCCAGCAGCGCGAGGCCGACGGCGAGCGCGCCGCTGACTCCGCGCCACAGCCTGGCGAGGCGCGGTTCGGGTCTGCTCTCCACCATCGTCACGCGGTCAACTCTACGGCGCGAGCAGCGCCCACGGGTCGAGTGTCGGCGCCGCCTGCTGCCCCTCGGGGCACGAGCGGCGGAAGTCGCACCAGGTGCACTGGTTGCCGGTGCGGGGCGGAAACAGGATCTCCGGGTCGCCGCCGGCCTTGAGGGTGTCGGTGGCGAGGCCGATGTCGTCGGCGGACTCCTCGGCGCGCGTCACGTGCCGGGCGAGGCTCTCGTCGGTGTGCTCCCACACGGCGACCGACCGGGTGGGCAGGTGGTGCAGCTCGACGCGGTGGCACGGCTTGCGCAGGGTGCGGCGGGCGGCGAGGGCGTAGAGGGCGAGCGCGAGGGAGCCGCGGGCGTCGTCGGTGGTGAGGGCGTGGCGGCCGGTCTTGTAGTCGACGATGACGAGTTCGCCGGCGCGCAGGTCGATGCGGTCGACCCGTCCCTCGGCGACGATCCTGGACGTGGGCGTGGACACCCAGCGCTCGATGCCGACGGGTTCGATCGAGGTGTCGAGGTCGCCGACGTAGTCGCGCAGCCAGCCCTCGGCGCGGTCGCGGTAGGTGGCGGCCTGGTCGGCGTCGCGGAACCCGTCGTCCTTCCACTGGCGGTGCAGCAGGGCGACGGCCTGGTCGGGGGTGCGGCGGTCGGCGGGCAGGTCGAACAGCGCCTTGAGCGCGTTGTGCACGACGGCGCCGAGGGTGTTGTGCGCCCACGCGCCACCACGCGGGGGTGTCGGCCGGTCGAGGTAGGCCATGCGGAAGCGGCGCGGGCAGTCGGCCCACGTCGCCAGCTTGGCCGGTGTGACCTTCACCAGCTTCTTGGGCATCGCCCCGAAGTCGAACCCCAGCTGCTCCTGCACGCACCCCAAGCTACAGAGGGGCACCGACGGAATCCGCGCGGCTACCTCAACCGACGATGACCTTGCACCCGGTCGCGCGGTCGGCGAGGGCGTCCAGCACGTCGGGCGACGTGGTCTCCGCGCCGAGTTCCACCGTCTTGTTGGTGCCGTGGTAGTCGCTCGACCCGGTGGTGAGCAGCCCCAGCTCGCCGGCCAGTCCGCGCAGGCGGGCACGGGTGGCGGGGTCGTGGTCGGGGTGGTCCACCTCGACGCCGCCGAGGCCCAGCGCGGCCAGGTCGGCGACGACCTGCTCGGACACGATGGGGCCGCGCGAGGAGGCGAAGGGGTGCGCGAGGACCGTCACGCCGCCCGCCTCGGAGATCATCTCGATGGCGCGCGCGACGGGCGTGTCGGTGCGCGGCACGTAGTACCGGCCGCCGGTGAGGTAGCGGGCGAACGCCTCGTCCACCGACGTGACGACGCCGGCCCGGATCAGCGCCATCGCCAGGTGGGGCCGTCCGGCGGGCGCGTCGGCGGGCATGGCCGCCATCAGCTCGTCGGGGTCGATGGGGAAGCCGTCCTCGACCATGCGCTCGGCCATCACGCGCAGCCGCTGCCGCCGCTCCAGGCGCAGCCTCAGCTGCTCCTCGACGAGGGCCGGCGACGTGTGGTCGTAGAGGTAGGCGAGCAGGTGGACGGTGATGCGACGCCCACTGCCGTCGTCGGACGCGCAGGACAGCTCCGCACCGCGCACGAGCCGCAGGCCGGGTGGCAGCGCGTTGGCCGCTTCCGCCCAGCCGGCGGCTGTGTCGTGGTCGGTCAGCGCGACCGCGTCGAGGCCCGCGGCGGCTGCCGCCGCCACGAGCTGCGCGGGCGTGTCCGTGCCGTCGGACTCGGTCGAGTGGGTGTGCAGGTCGATTCGCACCCGCCCAGTCTCTACTACGGCACCATCTTCTTGCCGCGCGCCGCCCGCTGCGCCTTGATCATCGAGAAGCGCTCCGCCTGCGCCTTCTTGTCGCCGAAGGTCAGCTCCGAGATGGCGTCGTAGACCTCCTCGGGGTTCGGCAGGTACTCGATCCGGTTGAGGGCCTGGATCTGACCCGCCGACTCCACCACCAGGGTGCCGAAGCCGAACATGCGCCCGAGCACCGTCCGCTCGTACGTGAGGTCGGTGACCTTGCTGATCGGCATCATGGCGACCTTGGTCTCGAAGACCCCCGAGGAGATCATGAACCGCTTGTCGGTCACGACGATCCGCTCCACCCACCACTCCATGACGAAGTAGGCCAGCCTGAGCAGCACGAACAGTGAGGCATACCAGAGGATGTTCTGGATGATGCCCGCGTTGTCGGGCAGCAGGTAGGAGATGATCATGGCGCCCGCGAGCAGCGCCCCCGCCTCCAGGAGATCCCAGAGCAGGTAGCTCCAGTGCCTGCGTACCCGGATGACCCGACGCTCCGTGGGGAGCAGGTACTCGTCGGGGTCCCGTGGTGCGAACATGCCTTCGACCTCTCGCCGGGTGGAGGAGCCGGGCGACTCAGAACAATTGTTTCACGAAGGTGATGAGCGCCTCAGCGGCTTCCCGGAGCGTGCCCAGGATGTTCTGCACCAGCTGAGCCGCTTGCTGGGGCTCGGCGATCAGGAAGAACAGGACCAAGCCGACCCCGGCGAAAGTGAGAATCTTCTTCAGATTCACGGTGATCAACCCCGTTCGCTACCCGCACCCGTTTGGCGCCAGTGAAAACCGTTGTACCGCACCCGGCGGCACCTCGGGAGATTTGTACCGCACTCGGGGCAGTGGTCTGCACCGCCAACCCGGGGTGACTACACTGAGTAACTGTGACGGCTGAACGGGACCTTCGCATCCGCTGCGTCGGCGGTATCGCACATGACCCGACAGGGCGACTGCTGCTCGTGCGTCGCGGCAATCCCCCAGGTGAGGGACTGTGGTCGATCCCCGGCGGACGAGTGGAGCAGGGCGAATCCGACGAGACCGCAGTTGTGCGGGAACTGGAGGAGGAAACGGGACTCTCCGTGACCGTCGGGGCGTTGATCGGATCTGTCACCCGACCGGGCCCGCGGGGCCTCTACGAGATCCACGACTACGCCTGCCAGGTGCGATCCGGCACCCTCCGACCGGGCGACGACGCTGTTGACGCACGGTGGGTGACCGCTGCGATCTTGGCCACACTCCCACTCACCGAGATGCTCCGGGACACCCTCGAAGCGTGGGGGCAGCTGCCCCGGAGCTGATCACGTTCGCCCGATCAGGGGAGCCACGTCAGCCGTTGGCCGTGCGGGGCCGTGCGCCCCAGGGCGCGGGCGGAGCGCACCGCGCCGTCCTCGAACCGGACCAGCCCGACCACGCCGAACGCCGCTTCCCCGACGCCCGGCCGCAGGTCGGCGCGGTCCGGCAGGACGTGCTCCAGGGCCGCGCCGTAGCCCTCGTGGCTCAGCCACCACAGCGGCCTGCCCAGTCCGCGCAGCGCCTCGACGAACTCCGCCCCCGACAGGTACGGCAGCACGTTGCTCGTCATCACCACCAGCGGCAGCGCTTCGGGAACCCGCGCGGCCGCCGCGCCCAGGTCGGCGACCGCGTCACCGGTGACGAACTCCGGCGGCGACTTGCGCTGCACGGTCGCGGCCACGCCGAACAGCCGCAGCCGCTCGGGCTGGTCGGCCCACACGCACGCCTCCAGCCAGACGTAGGTCTCCTCGTCGGCCAGGTCGGCGGGCGCCCGGTCCAGGCCGACCTTCGCCGCGACCTTCACCGACCTGGGGATCTTCGGCAGCTCCGCGCCGGGCGCCAGCTCCAGCGCGCAGTGCAGGCCGAGCGCCGCCTTGGCGGGCCCCGCGACGAGCTGGCCGGCCTGCTGGGTCTGGTAGCGGTAGCCGTACTGGTCCAGGCCCAGCAGCAGACCGGCCGAGCAGCCGACCTCCAGCAGCCCGACCGGCCCCGCGACCCGCGCCAGCGCCGGGTAGAGCAGCGCGGCTCGGCGCACCTCGTTGGTCTGCGTGCTGCGCGTGGACACCAGGTGGCGGACCCCGTCGGCCCGGTCGAGCAGGAACTCGCGGAACAGCGGCCACGTCTCGTCGTCCGGGCCGTGCGTGCCGCCCAGCGACGGGTAGTAGCGCGACAGCGGGTGGAACGGCTCGGCCTGCACCAGCCGGTGCGCCGCCGCCAGGAGCAGGGTCGGGTGGGCGAACCGCTCCGGGGCGGCGGTCAGCAGGCCGGCGACCTCCGGGTCGTCCGCGGCGCGGGCGGACAGGTGCTCGTAGAGCGGGGAGACGCCGTGCGCCTCCTCCTCCGCGAACGCCGACAGCCGCTGCCGCACCAGGTCCAACGAGGTCACGTCACTCCTCCGACTCAGGACACCGAACCCGGGGTGCCGAACCCGGCCGCGGGCTCAGAGCACCGGCTCGGGCCGCCCCGGCTGCTCGCCACCGCGCGCGTCGCCGTACGAGCGCTTGGGGACCATCACCTTGCGCCGGAAGACGCAGACGACCGTTCCGTCCTGCTTGTACCCGCGCGTCTCCACGTAGACCACGCCCCGGTCGTCCTTGGACTTCGACGGGGTCTTGTCCAGCACCTCGGTCTCACCGTAGATGGTGTCCCCGTGGAACGTCGGCTTGACGTGCCTGAGCGACTCGACCTCCAGGTTGGCGATGGCCTTGCCGGACACGTCGGGCACGGACATGCCCAGCAGCAGGGAGTAGACGTAGTTGCCGACCACGACGTTCCTGCCGAAGTCGGTGGTCCCCGCCGCGTAGTGCGCGTCCATGTGCAGCGGGTGGTGGTTCATGGTCAGCAGGCAGAACAGGTGGTCGTCGTACTCGGTGACCGTCTTCCCCGGCCAGTGCTTGTAGACCTCGCCGACCTCGAACTCCTCGTAGTAGCGCCCGAACTGCACCGCGGCCTCCGTTGGCTGTCGTGGTCCGGCTCTCGTTGGACCGGGACGACAGTGTGAGCACCGGGGGAGTACCCTCGGCAACCGGTCTGTGAGCGACTCCACCGCCGCGACCGCAAACCCGAGGAGGTGAGGACTACCGATGAGTAACGACCCCCATCCTGCGAGTACCTCGCGCGTCCTCATCGGGGGGTCCGCTCTCCGGGGGTAGCTCCCCGGGACAGGCCCAGCACCACCGGTCGGGGACGTGCCGTCGTCGTTGTTCCGAGTCGACGCTCCCCCCACTGGAGGTTCCTCGTGCGCAGCCTGCCCTCGCTCGGCGGCCTGAGAGGCCGTGTGCCGGAACGCCCCGCCCTGCCCGTCCCCGTGCCGCTGTCGGCGTACGTCGTGGACTGCGGCGTGTACGTCGACGGCGCGCGCCTGCCCGGCCGCTGGTCGCACACCGACGCGGTGGAGGAGGTCCGCAAGCGCGGTGACGGTTTCGTCTGGATCGGCCTGCACGAGCCGGACGAGGAGCAGATCCAGGGCGTCGCCGACACGTTCGGCCTGCACGAGCTGGCCGTCGAGGACGCCGTGCACGCCCACCAGCGGCCGAAGCTGGAGCGCTACGACAACACGCTGTTCATGGTGCTCAAGACGGTCCGCTACATCCAGAACGCCTCCCCCGACGCGGCGAACGAGATCGTCGAGTCGGGCGAGATCATGGTGTTCCTCGGCCGCGACTTCGTGGTCACGGTCCGGCACGGCAACCACTCGGGCCTCGCCGCGGTGCGCCGCGAGCTGGAGGGCGACGTCGACAAGCTCAAGGTCGGGCCGGCCGCGGTGCTGTACTCGATCGCCGACCACGTGGTCGACAACTACCTCGACGTGACCGACCACATCGAGGACGACATCGACTCGATGGAGGCGCTGGTCTTCCAGCCCCGCAGCCGGGTGAGCGCCGACCAGATCTACCTCATGAAGCGCGAGGTGCTGGAGCTGCGCCGCGCGGTGATGCCGCTGGCCGTGCCGCTGCGCCGGTTGGCCGAGGGCTACACACCGCTGATCCCCGAGCAGGTGCGCTCGTACTTCCGCGACGTCGACGACCACCTCACCGAGGTGTCCGAGCGCGTCATGAACTTCGACGAGCTGCTGACGACGCTGGTCAACGCCGTGCTGGCGAAGATCACGCTCCAGCAGAACTCGGACATGCGCAAGCTCGCCTCGTGGGTGGCGATCATCTCCGTGCCGACCATGGTGGTCGGCGTGTACGGCATGAACTTCGACCACATGCCGGAGCTGCACTGGCGCTACGGCTACCCCATGGTGATCTCCGTGATCATCGTGGTCTGCCTGACCCTGTACCGAATATTCCGCCGGAACGAGTGGCTGTAAGGACCTCCGACCCTTCTCCTCCGACGGGATGTCGACATGACCCGGATGCTCACCAACCTGCGGTTCTGGATCCTCACCTTCCTGCTGGGCTGGCTCGCCACGGTGACGCTGCTCATCGCCAACGGCGCCTGACCGTCCACACCGGACCGGACGCGGTCAGTCCCACGCCCTGGTGTCCCAGGTGAACGGGATGCCGTGGCCCACACCGGTGCCCAGCCGCAGCGACAGTCCGGCCGGCCACAGCTTCAGCAGCAGCTGGAACTGGTACCTGGTCGGCCGGTGGGTGCGGCGCGGTTCGAACACGAGCAGCGCGAGCGGCGCCATCGGCGTGGCACGGGCGGCGGCTTCGGCGAGCACGGCCCGGCCCATGGCCCGGTCGGCGGGTGAGGCGTACTGCCAGACCACCGAGTGCCACACGACCGTGAGCACGTCCCGCTCGGGCCGCACGAGCTGCTCGGCCAGCCACTCGGGACCGGTCGCCCGCTGCACGGGCACCGGGTCGAGCAGCGCCAGGTCGATCGCGGCCCGCAGCCGCTCCAGCCGGGCCGGCTGGTCCGCCCAGACGAACGACGACAGGTGCAGCCTGCCGTCCTCCGCGGACACGTCGACGGGGTGCAGGTCGCAGCCGGCGCGGCGGACGAGCCGCAGGTTGTGGTCCAGGGCGACCGCCGGCCGGCCGGTCCACCCGGGGTCGAGCGTCAGCGGGCTGCCGGGGTCGCCGAGGCGGACGCCGTCGACGCGGTAGGCGATGCGGTGCGGACGCAGGTTCAGCCCGCCGGACGCGCCGACCTCCAGCAACCGGACCGGGAACGGCGTGCGCCTGCCGGCCTGCGCCGCGGCCAGGTGGGTGGCGGTCTGGAGGCCGCCGAACAGGGGCGCGCTGCGGCCCGGCTCGTTGGTCTGCACGAACGTCCTGGTGATCGCCGCCTGGAGCTCGTCGGTGTGCTCGTGCAGCACGGGCAGGGCGTCGTCCCACAGGGCACCGAGGTCGGGGGTGCCGCCCGCGGTCGGGTAGTGCCTGGCCAGCGTCGGCGCCCGGCCCTCCAGGACCAGCCGGTGCAGGGCGCTCGCGAACCGCAGGCCCGGCACGCTGCCCTGGCGGTCGCACTCGGCGCCGGCCATCACCCGCGCGGTGATCCCGCCGCGGACCAGGTCGTCGGCCGCCCTCACGAGCAGCGCGTGGGTGAGGGGGCTGTGTGTCCGGCAGGAGCGGGCGGCGTCCAGGAACAGCTCGGCGAGCACCCCTGTCACGCTAGCCCGACTCCCCCCGCGCGGCGGAAGGACCGCCGGCGCATTTCACCCTTTCACCGACGAGGTGTCACCTGCGCGGACAGCGCCTACGCTCGTCGTGTGCCGAAGGTGCTCGCGGTGTCCGACGAGGTGGTCGAGCGGCTGTGGACCGACCGGGTGCGCGCGCTCGACGTGGACCTGGTGCTCGCGGCCGGCGACCTGCCGTTCGACTACCTGGAGCACCTGTCGTCGGTGCTGGACCGGCCGTGCGTGTTCGTGCCGGGCAACCACGACGTCGACCTGGGCGGGTACGCCAACGTGCGCGGGCTGTGGACGCGGGCGGGCCTGCCCGCGCGGTGGCCGGGACCGGCGGGCGGCGTGAACGCCGACGAGCGGGTGGTGGACGTGGCCGGGCTGCGGATCGCGGGCCTCGGCGGGTCGATCCGGTACAACGCGGGGCCGAACCAGTGGACGGAGCGGCAGCAGGCCAGGCGGCTGCGGCGGGTGCTGCGGCTCGCCCGGTGGCGGCGGCTGCGCGACGGGCGCGGCGTCGACGTGCTGCTCACCCACTCCCCGCCACTGGGGTGCGGCGACGAGCCGGACGCCCCGCACCGGGGGTTCGCGTGCCTGCACGACGCGGTGCGGCGGTTGCGCCCGCCGCTGATGCTGCACGGGCACGTGCACCCGCACGGCGTGCCGCGACCGGACCGGGAGCTGGGTGCGACGCGGGTGGTGAACGTGGTCGGCTGGAAGGTCCTGGACGTCCCGGCGGGCGTGGCCGTGCCCGGGGAGGGGGTGCGGCGTGCGCGGTGACACCGGGTTCCCGCGGGCCGACGCGGAGAACGACTTCCAGCGCGCGCGGCGGCGTCAGGTGCTGTCGCGGTTGGCCGCGTGGCTGCGGCGGGAACCGGACGACGTGAACATCACGCTGCCGTTCCACGAGGTCGTGGAGGCGCTGGGCGTGGTCGGCGAGAAGCGGTTGGGGCTGTGCACCGTCCGGCTCGACTCGATCGTGGGCAGCGTGGACCGGACCCGCGACTTCGACCGCCGGTTCCGGCCCACGTCGGCACGCGTGCGGGCGCGCTGGGAGCGGCTGGCGATCGCGCAGCGGCGCGGCGAGGCGGTGCCGCCGGTCGAGCTGTACCGGGTGGGCGACCTGCACTTCGTGCAGGACGGGCACCACCGGGTGTCGGTGGCGCACGCGCTGGGCCTGGAGGTCATCGACGCCTACGTGACGGAGGTCCTGACGCGGGTGGCGGCGCACGGCATCCGGCACCGCGGCGACCTGATCGTGAAGGACTACCGGCGGCTGTTCCTGGAGCGGGTGCCGCTGGGCGGTCGGGCGCGGGCGGCCGTGGCGCTGTCGGACCCGTGGGACTACGCGGAGCTGGGTGAGCACGTGGAGGCGTGGGGGTTCCGGCTGATGCAGGACGAGGGCCGCTTCCTGGACCGCGCCTCGGTCGCGGCCCGCTGGTACGCGGAGGAGTACGTGCCGGTGGTGGAGATGCTGCGCCAGGCGGACCTGGTGGGCGACCGCACGGAGACCGAGGCCTACCTGTGGGTGGCGGCCGAGCGCTACCGCCTGATCCGCACCCACCGCTGGGACCCGGACGTGATGACCACCCTCCGGGCCCGCCGCTGACCCACCCGCGAGTCGTACGCCCAGGCCGCGCGAGTCGTACGTCCAGGTCCCGCGAGTCGTACGTCCAGGCCGCGCGAGTCGTAAGTCCAGGTCCCGAGAGTTCAACGCTCAGGAGCTGTGAGTTCTACATTCGGGACTAACGCCGTGAGGCTCGAACGTAGAACTCACAGCTCCTGGACGTACGACTCGCGGGACCTGGACGTACGACTCGCGGGACCTGGGGGGTGGGCTCTCGGGGGTCAGCGGGGGGATTCGAGTTTGGGGAGGGGGCGGGCCTGGTCCATCACGCGGTCGGTGTAGCTGTCCAGGAGGCGGGTGGCTACCTGCTGGCCGTAGCCGAGGATGACGGCCCACAGGAGCAGGGCCGCCTGGGACGCGACGCCGATCAACCCCGTGGTCACGCCCGCGCCCAGGGCGAGGATGCCGACCACGGCGAGCGCCGCGCCGAGCAGCACCTTGATCAACGCCTGGTAGCCGACCATCACGTACGGGGACAGGCTGGGCCGCCGCCGCAGCAGCAGCACGACCGCCGACAGCACCGCGCCGAACGCGCCGAGCACCTGCACCAGCCACACGTCGGCCCCGCCCGCCACCTTGCCCGCCGGGCACACCGTGGGCAGCCGCTCCGAGCCGACGCACATGGGCACGAGACCGGGCTTGACCAGCCCGATCACGCCGAGCAGCGTGTTCACCAGGAACAGCACCACGGACGTGGCGATGAGCTTGTTGCGCAGCGCCCGCGATCCGGCGTGCGCGAAGTCGGACTTGTCGAACGAGGCGCGCAGCGCGTCGACCACCAGCTCCCGCTCGATCGGCAGCGGGTACTCCCCCGGCCGCATCTCCTCCAGGGCGACGCGCCGCGGGTCGTCCTCGTCCAGGTTCTCCGCGACCCGCGCCTTGAGGCCGGGCAGCCGCCCGAGGAACCCGCTGCCCGCCGCGACGGTCGCGATCTCGGCCTCGTGCAGCGACCGCCAGGCGCGTTCGATGTGCCACCCGGACCACCAGGACGCCACGGCCCGCCGGCGCGGCTCCTCGCGGGTGATCATGTCCTCGACCACGGCGGCCTCCACCTCGGCGACCTCGCGCCACCGCTGCCCCTCCTGGTCGAGGGGGTCCGGCGGCCCGAGGGCGGCGAGGTCGGCGCGCACGCGGGACAGCCGCGACTGGACCACCAGTCGCCAATCCGTGACGCGGGGCGTGCGCGCGGCCATGACGACCATGGTGACACCCCTCCCGACCTGCGCGGACCGCTCATCGGGTGATCGGGGGGAACGCCCGCGGCACTCCCCCCGACCAGGTCACGCCGTGCGGCCGGGCTCCACGAGTTCGCGCAGGCGCGGCGGCATGCGCTTCTCCAGGCCGTACGGTTCGAGGTGGGCTTGGAGGACACCGTCGAAGGCGCGCTTGACCGACGGGGTGTCCCAGGCGTCGCTCTCCAGGATCGGCTGCTTGAAGTACGGGTGGCCGATGAGGTGGAGCTGGCGGCCGTTGCACCGCACCACCTGCCCGGTGATGCCGGCCGCGTCGTCGCTGAGCAGGAACAGCACGAGCGGCGCGACCTTGCCGGGGGTGCGGTCGGCGGGGATGGCGCGCAGCGAGCGCTCCGACTTCCACACCATTCGGGTGTGCGCGACCGGGCAGACGGCGTTCACCCTGATGTTCTCGCTCTCCAGGTCGAGCGCCCACGACGCGCTCAACGACGCCACGGCGCCTTTCGTCGCCGAGTACGTGCCGAGTTTCCGCTGCCCGAGGAAGGCACCGGAGGAAATGTTCACGATGGAACCGCCGCCCTGCTCGCGCATCGCCCGCATGGCGGCCATGCCGGTGTAGATGACTCCCAGGAGGTTCACCTCGACGGTCCGTCGGATCGTGTCCGGGTCGTCCTCCCACGGCCGGCTCTCGTAGTTCAGGCCGGCGTTGTTCACCAGGCCGTCGACCCGACCGAACTCGGTCAGGCACATTCCCACGATCTTCTCCGCCTCGCTGGGGTCGGCCACGGTGTGCGCGCTGGCCACCGCCCGTCCCCCGTAAGCCCGGATGTGCTCGGCGACCTGGTCCGCCAGGTCGCCGTCCACGTCGTTCACGACGACGGCCGCGCCCGCCTGCGCCGCGTGCATCGCGTACGCCTCGCCCAGCCCCCGGCCCGCTCCGGTGATCACCACTGCTTTGCCGTCAAGAATCCCCATCTCAGCGCTCTTCTCTGTGCTCGGCGGACTCCCCTGCCCCGACTCCATTCGGTCGTGGTCGGCCCCGCCTTCGACCAAGGGTGGGGATCGCCACCGGGTGCAGCGCCACTAAAGCGCCCAGGTGCGCGTTTGATGCGCTGAATGGCCCATGCACTTCGTCCCGACCGATGATCCCGGCAGGTCAGTAACGCCCAGTAGTGTTATTGATCGTGCAATCACGAAGGGCCGCCCCCCTATCGGGGACGGCCCTTTTCGCTCCGTTTCGGCGGTTGTGCGTCCGATCGTCGCGGATCAGCCGTTGTACGTGAGGTTGCGGCCGTTCTTCGGGTCGAACAGCTGCACCTTGTCCGCGTCGAACCAGATCTCGGCCGGCTCGCCCTCGACCGCCGAGGACGCCGCGGAGATCCGGGTCACCAGCGGCACGCCGTCGCCGGGCACGTCCGCGGTGCCCGCGTCGGCGGCCAGCTCGGCCAGCTCCGCCGACGTCGCCTGCTCGCCCGAGAGGCTGAAGTAGGCGAACTTGTCGGAGCCCATGGACTCCAGCACGTCGACCTGGCTGGTGAAGGTGGCGCCGGACGAGCGGACGTGGTCCTCCACGAGCCGGGCGTCCTCGAAGTGCTCGGGACGCAGGCCCACGATCACCTCGCGGGGCGCGTCGCCGGCCTCCAGCAGCCCGCGCACCCGGTCGGTGAGCGGCACGTCGCCCAGCGGCGAGCGGAGCACGTTGTCCTCCAGCGCCGCCGGCACGAAGTTCATCGACGGCGAGCCGATGAACCCGGCGACGAACAGGTTCGCCGGGTGGTCGTAGAGGAACTGCGGCGCGCCGATCTGCTGCACCGATCCGCCCCGCATCACCACCACCCGGTCGCCCAGCGTCATCGCCTCGGTCTGGTCGTGCGTCACGTAGACCATGGTGGTGCCGAGCTGCTTCTGCAGCCGCGACACCGACGTGCGCATCTGCACCCGCAGCTTGGCGTCGAGGTTGGACAGCGGCTCGTCCATCAGGAACGCCTTCGGGCTGCGCACGATCGCCCGGCCCATGGCCACGCGCTGCCGCTGGCCGCCGGACAGGTTCGACGGCTTGCGGTCGAGGTGCCCGGTGAGGTCCAGGATCTCGGCCGCCTCGCGGACCTTCTTCTCCACGGTGGTGTCGTCGACCTTCGCCAGCCGCAGCGGGAAGGCCATGTTCTCCTTCACCGTCATGTGCGGGTACAGCGCGTAGGACTGGAACACCATGGCGATGTCGCGGTCCTTGGGCGCGCGCTCGTTGACGCGCTCACCGCCGATGCGCAGCTCGCCGGAGGTGATGTCCTCCAGCCCCGCGATCATGTTCAGCGTCGTGGACTTCCCGCAGCCGGACGGGCCGACCAGGATGACGAACTCGCCGTCGGCGACCTCGATGTCCACGTCCCGCACGGCCACCGCACCGTCGGGGTACTGCTTGGTCACCTTGTCCAGCACGATCTCGGCCATTGACTCACCCCTTGACGGCGCCGGAGGTCAACCCGGCGACGATCCGACGCTGGAAGAACAACACGAACAGGATGATCGGGATCGTGATGACCACCGCCGCGGCGGCGATCGACCCGGTCGGGTCCTCGAACTGGGAGCTGCCGGTGAAGAACGACAGCGCCACGGGGACGGTCCGCGACGCCTCGGTCGAGGTGAGCGAGATCGCGAACAGGAAGTCGTTCCAGCAGAAGATGAACACCAGGATGGCCGTGGTGAACACACCGGGCGCGGCCAGCGGCGCGATGACCCGGCGGAACGCCTGCGCCGGCGTGGCGCCGTCCATCTTCGCGGCCTTCTCCAGCTCCCACGGGATCTCGCGGAAGAACGCCGACAGCGTGTAGATCGCCAGCGGCAGCGCGAACGTGATGTAGGGCAGGATCAGCCCGGGCCAGGTGTCGAACAGCCCGAGCGTGCGCTCGATCTCGAACAGCGGCGACACCAGCGAGATCTGCGGGAACATCGCCACCAGCAGCGAGACGCCCACCAGCGCCTTCTTGCCGGGGAAGTCGAGCCGGGCGATGGCGTAGGCGGCCATCGTGCCGAACACCACGGCGATCGCGGTGGCGATGATCGCGATGCCGATCGAGTTGACCAGCGCCCGCACGAACTCGGTGGTGGAGAAGATCGACGCGTAGTTGTCGAGCGTCCACGCGCGGGGGATGAAGTTGCCGTCGCCCAGGGTCTCCTTGGTCTTGAACGACAGCGACGCGATCCACAGCACCGGGAACAGCGCGTAGGCCACCACCAGGACGTTGAGGACCGTCCAGCGCGCCTTGCGCGCCGTGGTCTCGGCTCCGCCGATGCCCGCCATCAGCGCCTCCCCCCGCCGTCGCTGCCGGGGGCAGCGGTGCCGAACAGCTTGACGAAGATGAACGCGATGATCGCCACCGCGAGGAAGATCAGCACCGACATGGTCGAGCCGATGCCCAGGTTCAGGCCCTTGATCAGGTTGTTGTAGGTGATCATCGAGACGGACGCGGTGCCCTGCGACCCGGCGGTGAGCACGAACAGGTTGTCGAAGATGCGGAACGCGTCGAGCGTGCGGAACAGCAGCGCCACCAGGATCGCGGGCTTCATCACCGGCACGATGACCTTGGTGAACCGCTGCCAGCCGCCGGCGCCGTCCATCGCGGCGGCCTTGAGCAGGTCGTCCGGCACCAGGGCCAGGCCCGCCATGAGCAGCAGCGCCATGAACGGCGTGGTCTTCCAGATCTCGGCGAGGATCACGACCATGATGGCCGGGATCTTCTGGGTGAGCACCGGGTCGCCGCCCGCGATGGTCTCGGCGAGGTAGCCGGTGCCCGGTGTCCACGCGTACCGCCAGGAGAACGCGGCGACGACGGTGACGATGCCGTACGGGATGAGCGTGGCGGTGCGCACGATGCCGCGGCCCACCAGCGTGCGGTGCATGATCAGGGCGAGCGCCATGCCCAGCACCAGCTCGACGACGACGGACACCACGGTGATCACGATCGTGATCCACACGGCGTTCCACCAGTAGGAGTTGGACAGGACCGTGACGTAGTTGTCCAGGCCGACGAACTCGGTGCGGTCCGGGAACTTCAGGTCGTAGCGCTGGAGCGAGAGCCACACCGAGTAGATGATCGGCCAGCCCGCGACCGCCGCCATGATGAGGATCGCGGGCGCGCACAGCAGCAGGCCCAGGCGGCGCTCGGCCTTCTTGCCCTCGCTCAGCGCGGCCTTCGCCCTGGGCGGGAGCGCCGGTTCGCCCCTGTCTGCGAGCTCGGCGTCGCGGACGGGTTCGGCGTTGATCGACTGGCTCACGGCAGCACCCCCTTGGAGTCGAGCGCGTCCTGGAGCTCCGAGCGGAGCCGGTCCGCGGTCGCCCGCGGGTCGATGTTCGCGGGCGGCGACAGGATCGTGGAGATGACCGTGGAGACGTTCTGGTACGCGGGGCTGCTCGGGCGGGCGCTCGCGTTCTTCAGCGTTTCCAGGATCGCGTCCTTCATCGGGTACGCCTCCGCCATCTCCGGCTCGTCGTACACCGCTTCGATGGTGGGCGGCACGCCGTCGTTGACGGCCTGGAACTTCTGGTTCTCGGCGTTGCGCAGGCACAGCACCGCGTCGAACGACTCGTCGGGGTGCTCGGTGAACGCGCTGACGGCGTAGTTGAGCCCGCCGACGGTGGCCGTGGACTCGCCGCCCTCGACCGCCGGGAACGGCGCCCACTTGAGGTTCTTCGCGAACTCGGGCTTCTCCTGCGCGGCGGCGTAGACGTACGGCCAGTTGATCATGAAGGCGGCGTCGCCCGCCTCCATGGCCAGGCGCGCGTCGTCCTCGGCGGCGTTGGAGAACGACGGGTCCACCACGTCGGAGGTGGCGAAGGTCTTGAGCACCTCCAGCGCCTTGACCGCGCCCTCGTCGACGACCGCCTTGGTGCCGTTCTCGTCGAGGATCTGCCCGCCCGCGGAGTTGACCAGCGAGTTGTAGAGCACGACCAGGCCCTCGTACTGCTTGCCGGTCGCCTCGACCAGGCCGGGCTCGCCCCGGGACTCCAGTTCGGACCCGAGCCGGATCATCTCGGCCCAGGTGTCCGGCGGGGTCTGCACCAGGTCGCCCCGGTACCAGAGGAGCTGCACGTTCGTGTTGTCCGGCGCCCCGTACAGCTTGCCCTCGTAGCGCGCGGTCTCCAGGGGCGTCTCCAGGGTGCCGTCCTCGACCTCGGCCTTGGCCTCCCCGGTGTACTCCCTGATCCAGCCCGCCTTGGCCAGCTCCGCGGTCCAGGTGACGTCCAGCGAGAGGACGTCCATGCCCGGGTCCTCGGCGGCCAGTCGGCGCACCATCTGCTCGCGCTGGCCGTCCGCCTCGCGCGGCAGCTTGTGGTAGACGATCTCGTAGCCGTCGGCAGCCGCGTTGCAGTTGTCGACGATCTTCTGGAAGTTCTCCTGCGGGTACTTGTAGACGTTGACGACGATGCCGCCGTCCCCCGACCCGCACCCCGCCAGCACGGACGTCGCGACCAGCGCGACCGCTCCTGCGGCGGCCAACCGATGACCTCTGCCCCTCACCGGTCCTGCCTCCTTCCCGACGGCGGAGGAGCCAGACCGCTCTGCCCGGCACCTCGTCGTGCCCACCGGTCGACGTGGAGCCGACCGGTGGATCGAACGTAGGCCCGGTGATCAGGTGCCGCAACCACAGGAGCCCAGACCGGCTCTACCCCATGATCACGAGCGGCAAACGTCAGTCTTTCTTCACGTCCGACGGCCGGAGGGCGAGCTTGGCGAGCAGGTCGCGGCCCCGTTCGGCGGAACGCGGCTGGCACAGCACGTCGTAGCGGCCTGCCACGAGCTGGCTGGCGCTCTGGAAGTCGCGCTTGCCGCGGGTGGAGCTGTAGCCGACGGCGGCGAAGATCAGACCGAAGGCGATGCCGACGACGAGGCCCGCGACGATCGGCCCGAGGCTCGCGCCGGGGCTGGTGTTGAACAGGCTGAGCAGGACGCCGACGAACAGGCCGAACCACGCGCCGGACGCGGCGCCGGTGCCGAGCACGCGGCCCCAGGTGAGGCGGCCGGTGACGCGTTCGACGAGCATCAGGTCGACGCCCACTATCGTCACCTCCTGCACCGGGAAGTCGCCGTCGGCGAGGAAGTCGACCGCCCGCTGCGCCTCCTCGTAGGTGCCGTAGGAGCCGATCGGCCACCCGGTGGGGGGCGTGGGCAGCCGCGGCGGCATGCCGGGTCGGTTCTGGCCGGAGAAGGAACTCGTCACGGTGACCACCTCTTCGCGGTGCTGATCTCCCCATCCTGCCAACACCGCGCGACCAGCGCGAAACGGGTGGAGCCGAAACTGACGCGAACGTGACCTGCGCCGCCCCGGGCGAGTTCCGCGGGGCCGGTCCCGCGCGGGTCCGGCCCCGGGCCGCTCAGCCCCTGGACCGGTAGTCGCGCAGCAGGCCGCGGCTGATGATGGTCTTCTGGATCTCGCTGGTGCCCTCGCCGATGAGCAGGAACGGGGCCTCGCGCATCAGGCGCTCGATCTCGTACTCCTTGGAGTAGCCGTAGCCGCCGTGGATGCGGAACGCCTCCTGCGTGACCTCGGCGCAGTACTCGGAGGCGATGAGCTTGGCCATGCCCGCCTCGACGTCGTTGCGCGCGCCGGAGTCCTTGAGGCGGGCGGCGTTGACCATCATCAGGTGGGCGGCCTCGACCTTGGTGGCCATCTCGGCGAGCTTGAACGCGATGGCCTGGTGCTCGGCGATGGCCTTGCCGAAGGTGCGGCGCTGCTGCGCGTACTCGATGGCCAGCTCGAAGGAGCGCAGGGCGATGCCGCACGCGCGGGCGGCGACGTTGACGCGGCCGACCTCGACGCCGTCCATCATGTGGCGGAAGCCCTGGCCGGTCTCGCCGCCCAGCACCTGGTCGGCGGCGACGCGGAAGCCGTCGAACACCATCTCGGTGGTGTCGACGCCCTTGTAGCCCATCTTGTCGATCTTGCCGGGGATGGTGAGGCCGGGCGCGACCTCGCCGTAGCCCTCGGGCTTCTCCACCAGGAAGGTGGTGAGGTTCCGGTGCGGCTTGTCGTGGCCGTCGTCGGTCTTGACGAGCACGGCGGTGAGGTTGGACGTGCCGCCGTTGGTCAGCCACATCTTCTGGCCGCTGACCACGTAGTCGTCGCCGTCGCGGGTGGCCCTGGTGCGGATGGCGGCGACGTCGGAGCCCAGTTCCGGCTCGGACATGGAGAACGAGCCGCGCACCTCGCCGGTGGCCATGCGCGGCAGGTACTTCGCCTTCTGCTCGGGCGTGCCGTGCTGCTTGAGCATGTGCGCCACGATGAAGTGGGTGTTGATCACACCGGACACCGACATCCAGCCGCGCGCGATCTGCTCGACGACGAGGGCGTAGGTCAGCAGGGACTCGCCGAGCCCGCCGTGCTCCTCGGGGATGGTGAGCCCGAAGAGGCCCATCTCCTTCATGCCCTCGACGATGTCGGCCGGGTAGGTGTCGCCGTGCTCCAGCGCTTGGGCGTGCGGGATGATCTCCTTGTCCACGAAGGTGCGGACCGTCGACAGGATCTCCTCCTGGACGTCGGTGAGTCCTGCGGTCTGGGCAAGGCGCGCCATCGCACGTTCCCTTCGTAGACGCGTGAGGTTACCGGCGAGTATGGACCGGTTAACGCTCGTTCGCGCCACGAGAGTGCCGAGCACCACCCGCTGAACCGAAACAGCGGGTTAGCCTGTGGCCCTTCACCGCGAGGGGGATCGATGTACCAGCAGCCCGGCCACTACCCGCCACCACCGCCGTACCGGCGCACCAACGGCATGGCCATCGCGGCGCTCGTCACCGCGTTCCTGTTCGCCCCGGCCGGCATCGTGCTCGGCGTCCTCGCCCGGAACGAGATCCGCCGGACGGGCGAGGAGGGCTGGGGCATGGCCACCGCCGGCATGGTCATCGGCGCGATCGTGACCGCGCTGGGCGTGCTGGCGATCGTCCTGTGGGTCGTGCTGGTCGTGTGGCTGGTCCGCGAAATGCCGGTGGTGACTACGCGCTGATCTCCAGCGCGCCGCCGCAGTGGCGGCACACGTCGAAGAACACGTGGACGTCGCGGGTGCAGCGGGGGCAGTTCCGGAAACTGCGCTGGAGCAGGTCGTCGGCGGGCCTGCGCCGGAACAGCCTCTTCCGCTCGGCTCGATGTCTGGACACGCCCCCCACCATGCACACGGGGTGGGGCATGATCGCCAATCCCCGGCCTGATCTGTGGGAATGCTCACCGCGCGGGCCGGCGGTGGGTGCGCGTCCCGTCACTCTTCGAAGGTGCGCAGCCAGGCGTCGAGGTGCGGGCACACGGCCCTCAACCGGGCCACGCCGAGTTCTTCGACGGCGATCGGCCCGTCGGAGGTCTTGAGGTAGGTCGGGCAGTAGGCGAGCAGCCGCTTGGACGGCGCGGTGGCCGGGCCGTCGTTGACGAGTTCCGGTCCGCCGGCCGCGGCGACGTCCCGCTTGAGCCGCTCGGCCAACTCCGGCCCGAGGAGCAGACCCAGTTCATCGGCGGCGGCGAACACCCACGCCTCCGATTCGTGCAGCACGAGGTTCGGCCGGAACCGCCGATCACCGACCACCTCGGCCAGGCAGCGCTCGACGTGCTCGACCCGCCGGTAGACGTCACCCGGCGGTCGATCGGCCATGCCGGGGCACTCGTCGGGGAACGCGCAGTAGTCGAACAGCGTGGTCAGGACGTCGAGGCTGGTGCCGTTGAGCAGCAGTCGGACGTCCCGCTCCACCTGCCGCCACCCGGTGATGCCGCCCTTGTGCGCGGGACCCGCGGCGGGGCGCTTCGTCTTCACCAGCGACAGGCTGGTGGTCCACCCGAGCCGTTCGAGGTGCGGTCGGATGACGAGGTCGGCCACCACCTCCTCGGTCTGCCCCTCGACCAGGAGGTGCAGTCGCCGAAGGGCACGGGTCACGTCTGCCCGCCCGGCCGGCCCCCGATCAGGTTCTTCTCCCACAGTTCGCCGACCGAGTACTCCTCCAGCCACTGCGCGAGCCGTTCCCAGTCGGGGCGGGCGAACGTCGATGCCCCGTCCTCCCGCTCGACGACGATCAGGTCCTCGATGCCGAACTGGTTCACGAGGGTCACCGACTGCGTGGCGACGAGCACCTGACCGCGTGCCGACGCCTGCCTCAGCAGGCCGGCCAACTGCACCACGGCGTACGGGTGCAGACCGAGTTCCGGTTCGTCGAGCACGACCAGTGAGGGCAGGCCGGGGTGCAGCAGCAGTGTCGCCAGGCAGATGAAGCGAAGGGTGCCGTCGGACATCTGATTGGCGGAGAACACGGTGTCCGAGTCGACCTGTCGCCACCTGAGGCGGAGCCGGTCTTCGCTCTCAGGTCGCAGCACGAAGTCCCGGAGGAATGGCGCGACCTGCCGAACCACCCCCAGTATCCGCCGGTAGGCCGCCCTGTCGGTTTCGTCACCGCTCTCCGACAGGGCCAGGAGCACGGCCGCGAGGTTGCCGGCGTCGCTGCGCAGCAGCAGGTTGTCCGAGGTGGGGACCAGTCTCTTGACGGGAGCGTTCCGACTCGTGTCGTGGAAGTGGTAGACGCGGCAGCCCCGGAGCAGATCGACGGCATATGCGGCCCAGTCCGCGAAAAAGGTCCCTTCGGCCTTGTGCAGCCACGTCTCCCGGTGGCCCGCTGCGATGTCCCACTGGTCACGCCTGCCGGAGAGGTTCTCGTACAGGACCTCGCGTTCGAAGATGAGGTCGTCGTTGCTGCCCGGGGCCAGCACGGCCTCGTAACCGTGCAGGGCGCCGTTGAGGCGGACTTCGATCCGCTCCACCTCCGGGTCGGTGTTCAGCAGCGCCGAAGCGCCGCCGTTCCTCCCGACGAAGAGCCGGAGGTCGGACTCGATCAACCGTCCGAGCAGTTCGAACACGCGGATGAAGTTGCTCTTGCCCACACCGTTCGCGCCGATCAGCACGTTCAACCGGCCGAGGTCCACGCGTGCCGAACGGATCGAGGCGTAGCCCTCCACCTCGATCGACCTCAGCTCCCGGTCGGCCACTCGATCACCCTACCGACCGGGAGCTCCCGCGGGCGTCAGTCCTCCGGCGGCGACCACACGTTCGTGCGGGACATGCCCGCCGCACGCCCCTTCGACGAGATCACCAGCGCCATCTTGCGGGACGCCTCGTCGATCATCTCGTCGCCCAGCATCACGGCCCCGCGCCTGCCGCCCGCCTCGGACGTGAAGTAGTCGTAGGCGTCGAGGATGTTCTCGGCGTGGTCGTAGTCCTCCTGCTTGGGGCTGAACACCTCGTTCGCCGCGTCGATCTGGCCGGGGTGCAGGACCCACTTGCCGTCGAACCCCAGGGCGGCCGAGCGGCCCGCCACGCGCGTGAAGCCCTCGACGTCGCGGATCTGGAGGTACGGGCCGTCAATGGCCTGCTTGTCGTGCGCCCGCGCGGCCATCAGGATCTGCATGAGGATGTAGTGGTACGCGTCGCCCACGTCGTACCCCGGCGGCTGCTCGCCGACGACCAGGGACTTCATGTTGATCGACGCCATGAAGTCGGCCGGGCCGAAGATGATCGTCTCCACGCGCGGCGACGCGGTGGCGATCGCGTTCACGTTGATCAGGCCCAGGGCGTTCTCGATCTGCGCCTCGATGCCGATCCGGCCGACCTCGTAGCCCATGGTCTTCTCGATCTGCGTCAGCAGCAGGTCCAGCGCGTGCACCTGCTCCGCCGTCTGCACCTTGGGCAGCATGACGCAGTCGAGGTTGGCCCCCGCGCCCTCGACGACCTCGGTCACGTCGCGGTAGGTCCACTCGGTGGTCCAGTCGTTGACCCGGACGACGCGCGTGCGCGACCCCCAGTCGCCCTCGTTGAGGGAGGCGACGATGGTCTTGCGCGCGCCGGGCTTGGCCAGCGGGGCGCAGGCGTCCTCCAGGTCGAGGAAGACCTGGTCCGCGGGCAGCGTGCGGGCCTTGTCGATCATCTTCTGGCTCGACCCCGGCACGGCCAGGCACGAACGACGGGGACGCTGCTGGTCGACCACTGGGGTACCTCCTCGTACCGGCCGGTAACTACGTGCACGGGAAGCCTGGCACGCCCTCCGGGTGCCCGCTATTCCGTGAGTCCCGGCTCACAGGGCCGTGGCAGGCTGAACCGGTGGAGATCGAGCAGGTGCTGGACGCCGCGCTGCGCAAGGCCGCGGCGGTGTGGGTGAGGCCGGACGGGCACGACGCGCGGCTGGTGTGGGCGCTGTGGCGCGACGGGGTGGTGCTGGTGGCGGTCGGCGGGTCCGAGCAGGTCGTGCCGGGCCTGGCCGACGGCGTCGCCTGCACGCTCACGGTCCGCTCGCCGACGACGCGCTCGCACCTGGTCGACGTGCCGGTCACCGCCCGCCGCGTCGACCCGGACGACGACACCGCCGGCGCCCTGCGGGCCGCGCGCCTGAACACCACCCCCGCCTGGGACGAGGTCTTCCGCCTGGAGCCCGCGTGATCACCGTTCCCGCGCACTTCGGCACGCACCTGGGCGAGGAGGCCCTGGCGTGGCGGGCGACGCTGCCCGCGCTGGCCACCCGGTTCTGCGCCCGCTGGGACCTCACCCCGGACGGCGCGCTGATGCACGGCCACGTCGCCGTGGTGCTGCCGGTGCGGCGGGCGGACGGGCACCCGGCCGCGCTCAAGCTCACCTGGCTCGACGAGGAGACCCGCCAGGAGCCGCGGGCCCTGCGGGCGTGGGACGGCGACGGCGTGGTGCGGCTGCTGGACCACGACGACGAGCACGGCGCGCTGCTGCTGGAGCGCCTGGACCACACGCGGTCGCTGCTCGACGTGCCCGCCGAGGAGGCCGTGGCGGTCGCGGGCGGACTGCTGCGCCGGCTGCGGCTGGAGGGCCCGGGGTTCCGCCGCCACCGGGTCGACGACCTGGTGGCGGAGAACGCCGGACTGGGCCGACCGCTGCCGGACGCCCTGGTCCGGGAGGCGCGCGACCTCGGCCGGGAGTTGGCGCGCACCGCCGGCACGACCCTGGTCAACGAGGACCTGCACTACGCGAACGTGCTGCGCGGCGACCGCGAGCCGTGGCTGCTGATCGACCCGAAACCGCTGTCGGGCGACCGCGAGTTCGGCGTGATCCCGTTGCTGTGGAACAGGTTCGACGAGCTGGACGGCGAACGCGGCCTGCGCGACCGGCTGGCCGCGCTGTGCGACGTCGGAGAGCTGGACGCGGAGCGGGCGCGGGCGTGGACGCTCTACCGGGCGGTCGACACCCGGCTGTGGGCGCTGCGCGACGGCCACGACGCCATGCTGCCCGCCCTGGAGGCGATCACCGCCGCCGTCCGCCGGTCCACAGTGGAACGCGGCGCCGCCCGCGCCGACGAACTAGCCTGATCGGGTGGTCTCCGTGAACCGCGTCTTCGCCGCCCAGCTCGCCGGCCTGCCCGTGTTCGGGCCCGACGGCGAGTCCATCGGCAAGGTCCGCGACCTGGTCGTCGGCCTCCGCGCGGACCGGCAGCCGCCGCGCGTGCTGGGGCTCGTCCTCGAACTCGCCACCCGCCGCCGGATCTTCGTGCCGATGCTGCGGGTCACCTCGATCGACCCGAACGCGGTGACGCTCGCCACGGGCTCGGTGAACCTGCGCCAGTTCCACCAGCGCGCCAACGAGGTGCTGGTGGTGGGCGAGCTGCTCGACGCCCGCGTCACGCTCGCCTCGGGCGCGGCGGCGGTGCTGGTGGACGCCGCGATGGAGCCGTCGCGCACCCGCGACTGGCGGATGACGCGGGTCGCCGTGCGCGAGCGCACCGGGCGGTTGGGCAGGCGCGGACCGGTGGTGGTGCTGCGCTGGGAGGAGATCTCGGGGCCGTCCGCCACGCAGCTCGCGGACCAGCCGCAGGGCGCCCAGCACCTGGTCGCCGTGTTCGAGGGGATGCGCGCCGCCGACGTGGCCCTGGCCCTGCACGACCTGCCCGCCAAGCGCCGCTACGAGGTGGCCGAGGCGCTGGACGACGAGCGGCTCGCCGACGTCATCGAGGAGATGGCCGAGGACGACCAGAAGGACGTGATCGCGCACCTGGGCGACGAGCGCGCGGCGGACATCCTGGAGGCGATGAACCCCGACGACGCCGCCGACCTGCTGGCCGAGCTGCCGGAGCGGGAGAAGGAGCGGCTGCTGGAGCTGATGGAGCCGGCGGAGTCGGCGCCGGTGCGGCGGCTGCTCGCGTACAGCTACGACACCGCGGGCGGCCTGATGACGCCGGAACCGGTGGTGCTGTCCCCGGACGCGACGGTCGCCGAGGCGCTGGCGCACGTGCGCAACCCGGACCTGACGCCGGCGCTGGCGAGCATGGTGTTCGTGTGCCGCGCGCCGACGGCCACCCCGACCGGCCGCTACCTGGGGTGCGCGCACATCCAGCGGCTGCTGCGCGAACCGCCGTCCGACCTGGTGGCGGGCGTGCTGGACACCGACCTGGGGACGCTGTCGCCGAACGCGTCGCTGCCGGACGTGGCCCGCTACTTCGCCACCTACAACCTGGTGTGCGGGCCGGTGGTGGACGAGTCGGACCACCTGCTGGGCGCGGTCACCGTGGACGACGTGCTCGACCACCTGCTGCCGGACAACTGGCGGGAAACGGGGCTGACCCATGCCTGAGCTGCTGCCGCGCCGACGGCTCGACCAGCCGCGCACGCCCGGGCGCTTCCGGCTGTCGCTGGACCCGGACACGTTCGGCCGGTTCTCCGAGCGGCTGGCCCGGTTCATGGGCACCGGGAAGTTCCTGTTCTGGCAGTCGCTGTTCGTGCTGGTGTGGATCACGCTGAACCTGGTCGCCGTGTCGTTCCGGTGGGACCCGTACCCGTTCATCCTGCTGAACCTGGCGTTCTCCACGCAGGCCGCCTACGCCGCGCCGCTGATCCTGCTCGCCCAGAACCGGCAGGACGACCGGGACCGGGTGTCGCTGGAGGAGGACCGGTCGCGGGCGACGCGGACCAAGGCGGACACCGAGTACCTGGCGCGGGAGCTGGCGGCGCTGCGCCTGGCGGTCGGCGAGGTGGCGACCCGCGACTACCTGCGCAGCGAGCTGGAACGCGTCTTCCGCGAGCAGCGCAGGCGCGGCCCCCGGGAGACCGCCAGGGACGAGCCGGTCAAGGACGACGTGCCGTCCTAGGTCGCGTCCCGGTCGACGGAGCCGAGCCGGTCGCACGACCGGCCGAACGCCTCCAGCTCGTCGCCGCCGAACCCCTCGGCGAAGTGCCGCGCCACCCCGGTCAGGTGGGTGCCGGACGCCACGCGCAGCCGGTCCAGGCCCTCGGGGGTGAGCACGGCCACGACGCCGCGCCCGTCACCGTCGGCGCGTTCCCGCAGCACGAGCCCGGCGCGTTCGAGGCGGTCCACCAGCCTCGTCACCCCGGAGCGGGACAGCAGGACGGCGTCGGCCAGCTCGGTCATCCGCAGCCGGTGCTGCGGCGCCTCGGCGAGCTGGACGAGGACGTCGTAGGCGGCGAGCGACAGGCGCTGCTCGGCGATCAGCTCGGCTTCCAGGACCCGAGTGAGCCGCGCGTGGGCGCGGAGGAACGATCGCCACACCCCCAGTTCGGTTCGGGTGGGCAACCGGGCAGGTCCGGTTTCCGGCACGGACACCGATGTTACGGAAAGCACGCGACCGGCTTCGCGCTGCCCCCGACTACGAGGTGACCAGCCGGTAGCTTGGAGGGGCGGGGCCGGTCGTAGCATGGCCCTCCCACCACTGAAACCCCTAAGGCGCTCCCGTGACTCTTCCATCCGTTGACGACGTCCAGAAGGCGTTGGCCGGTGTCCAGGACCCCGAGATCCGGCGCCCCATCACCGAACTCGGCATGGTCAAAGAGGTCGTCGTGGGCGGGGACGGCGTGGTCGACGTGGCGATCTTCCTGACCGTCGCCGGCTGCCCCCTGCGGGACAAGATCACCGCCGACGTGACGGCCGCGGTGTCCGCGCTGCCCGGTGTCGCGGGCGTGCGCGTCGTGCTGGACGTGATGAGCGACCAGCAGCGCACCGACCTGCGCAAGTCGCTGCGCGGCGGTGTCGAGGAACCGGTCATCCCGTTCGCCCAGCCCGGCTCGCTGACCCGCGTGTACTGCGTCGCGTCGGGCAAGGGCGGCGTCGGCAAGTCGTCGGTGACGGTCAACCTGGCCGTGGCGATGGCGGCGCGCGGCCTGTCGGTGGGCGTCGTGGACGCCGACATCTACGGCCACTCGATCCCCCGGATGCTGGGCACGGACGGCAAGCCCACCCAGGTCGAGAAGATGATCATGCCGCCGCAGGCGCACGGCGTGAAGCTGATCTCGATCGGCATGTTCACCCCCGGCAACGCCCCGGTCGTGTGGCGGGGCCCCATGCTGCACCGCGCGTTGCAGCAGTTCCTCGCCGACGTGTTCTGGGGCGACCTGGACGTGCTGCTGCTCGACCTGCCGCCGGGCACCGGCGACGTGGCGATCTCGGTGGCGCAGCTCGTGCCGAACGCCGAGATCCTGGTCGTGACGACGCCGCAGCAGGCCGCCGCCGAGGTGGCCGAGCGGGCCGGGTCCATCGCGTTGCAGACGCGGCAGCGGGTGGCGGGCGTCATCGAGAACATGTCGTGGCTGGAGCTGCCCGACGGCACCCGCATGGACGTCTTCGGCTCGGGCGGCGGCCAGGCGGTGGCCGACTCGCTGACCCAGGCCGTGGGCTCCGACGTGCCGCTGCTCGGCCAGGTGCCCCTCGACCCGCGCCTGCGGGAGCAGGGCGACGCGGGCACGCCGATCGTGCTGGCGCACCCGGAGTCGGCGGCGGGCCGGGTGCTCGACCAGATGGCGGGCAAGCTGTCGACGAGGTCGCGCGGCCTGGCCGGCCGCCTGCTGAACGTCTCCCCCGCCGGCCGCTGACCCACGCCCCACCGCCCCGCACACCGGAGAGGCCCCCGAACCACGTGGTCGGGGGCCTCTCCGGTGTGCGGATCAGGTGGCGTCCGGGTCGTACGGCGGCCGCTCGCCCTGCTGGAGGGGGCGGTCCACGGCGCGGTCCGGGATGGCCGCGGGCGCGCCGCCCGTCGTCGGGTAGCCGTTGGGCTTCTCGGCCGGCTGGTCGTCCCACAGGTGCTTGGTGATGGCCTGCTTCGGGTTGAAGTTCCGCAGCTCCCGCAGGTCCTCCAGCGGCTTGCGCAGCTGCTCGTACTCGGGCCCCATCTCCTGCTTCAGCTGGTCGCGCGCGCCGGTCGCGTAGTCGCGGACCTGGCGGATCGTGCGGCCCACCCACGCGGCCGCGGACGGCAGCCGCTCCGGGCCCAGGATGAACAGGCCCGCGACGACGATGATGAGGATCTCGACCCATCCGATGTTCTCGAACACCCGCGTGCCCCGCCTTCCACGCCACCCGGCCTGATGAGCCCCACGACCAGCGTAGCCGTCAGTCGGAGCGCAGCGTCACCTGCACGGTCAGCTCGCGCCCCTGCCGGGCCAGCACGACCGGCACCGTCTCCCCGATCTCGCGGTCGCGCACCGCGACCGTCAGCTCGGCGGCGTTGCGCACCACCCGGTCGCCGACGCGGGTGATCACGTCGCCCTCCTCGATGCCGGCCGCGTCCGCCGCGCCGCCCTCGGGCACGTTCTGCACCTGCGCGCCCTCGGCGGTCTCCGCCGACGCCGACCGCACGTTCACGTTCATGTCCGCGTGCTTGACCTCGCCGTCCCTGATCAGGGCCTGCGAGACCTTGCGCGCGTAGTTGCCGGAGATCGCGAACCCCAGGCCCACCGACCCGCCCGTCTCGGTGCGGATCGACGAGTTGATGCCGACCAGCGCGCCCGACGAGTCGACCAGCGCGCCACCCGAGTTGCCGGGGTTGATCGCGGCGTCCGTCTGGATCGCGTCGTAGGTGACCTGCGGGCCGCCGTTCTCGCCCGCTGCCGTCACCGGCCGGTGCAGGGCGCTCACGATGCCCTCGGTCACCGTGTTCGACAGCGACAGCGGCGACCCGATCGCCAGCACCGCGTCACCCACGGCCAGCTCGTCCGAGTCGCCGAATTGGAGCACCGTCGGGTTCTCCACCTCGACCTTGATCACGGCCAGGTCCGTCTTCGAGTCGCGGCCCACCACCGCGGCGACCGCGCGCTTGCCGTCGGTGAACACCACCGTCAGCTTCGCCGACGTGTCCTGCACCGCCGGGGCGACCACGTGGTCGTTGGTCAGCACGTACCCGTCGCCGTCGATGACGACGCCCGAGCCGACGCCCGCCACGTTCGCGCCCTTGAACTCGATCGACACCACGCTGGGCGTCACCCGCTTCGCGATGTCCGCCACCGAGCCGACCGGCCGCTCCTTGCCCGGCTTCACCTCGGCCAGCGTCACGCCGCCGTCCGTCAGCGGGTTGTCCACCCGTCCCAGCAGCCAGCCCACCACACCGCCGGCCGCACCCACCAGCAGCGCCACCGCCAGCAGCAGCGCCAGCGCCGCGGGCTTCACGCGCCGCCCGAACAGCAGCTCCGGCACGCTCAGCTGCGGGCCCGGTCGCGGGTCGGCGGCCGCCTCGGCCTTCGGCTCCTCGGTGACCGCGGGCGGGCCGATGACGGCCGACGCGCCGGGGTCGCGCCACGCGTCACCCGCGGGCCTGCCCTCCCAGAACACCGGCTCGACCTCGGGTTCGCCCGCCAGGTCCAGCGGCGGGCGCTGGAGCCGCGTGCCCGCGTCGCCGTTCGGCCTGCCGAACGCCGTCGACAGCGCCTCCGGCGGGGGCGGCGACAGCCGGACGGAGCCGTTCGCGCCGTTCGGCGACGGGCGGTCCGCGGTGAACGCGCCCTCCACGCCCCTCGGCCGGCCGAACACGGACGCCTGACCGGGGTCCACCGCGGGCCGGGCGAGCGGGCGGGGCGCGAGCCTGCGGTGCGCCCCGTCGTCGACACCCGACCGGGGGGTCCCGTTGCCCTGTTCTGGCTCGCTCATCGCTCCCCGCACGTCGTCACACCAAAGGTTGTCGCGGGGCAATCGTGCCCGGTGACCGGTGAAGTCGCCGTCAGCGGGTCCCCCGACCGGGGGCCGGCCGACAGGATCGGCGACCGGGATCAGCGACCGGGCGACGAGGTCTGGGCCACCGGCCGCATCAGGTCGGTGTGGTCCACGACCGTGGACGGCGAGACGGCGGGCGTCGGCTCCGGGCCGCCGCCCTGCGCGGGCGTGGGCGCGCGGTCCTCGCCGCCGGGCACGACCAGCGCCAGGGCGCCGAGCATGAGGCCGGACACGACGACCCCCGCGCCGTGGCGGGCGCGCCGGCCCCCGAACCAGCCACTACCGAGGCGGCTGCCGCCGCCGGTGCCACCGGTGCCGAAAGGGCGTGACTGCCCCAGCACCGGCCCGCTGCCGAACGCGACCCGGTCGGGGCGCTGCACGGTGACGAGCTGGCCGTCCTCGGTGACCGCGAGGCCGTCGGGCGCGCTGGGCAGCTCCACCTCCTGGGGGATCGCGCCCAGCCTGGCCAGCAGGCCGGCCGGCGCGCAGGGGGTCTCGGCGGCGCGCACCGCGGACCTCGCCTGCTGCTGCGAGTACGCCTCGGCCGCGCAGAACGGGCAGCGCTGGAGGTGCGCGGAGGCCCGGCTGTGCGCGGAGGCGGTCAGCTCGCCGTCGACGAAGGCGACGACCGCGTCGGGCAGCAGGTGCTGCTCGGGCAGTTGCCATCCTCGCAGTTCGGTCATGCAGAGTCCTCCTGAACAAGGCCCCGACGGCGTTCGAGTGAGACCCTCAGGGCCTGGCGGCCCCGGTGGATCCTGCTCCTCACGGTACCCAGTTTGATCCCCAGGGTGGCGCCGATCTCCTCGTAGGAGAGGCCCTCCACGTCGCAGAGCACCACGGCGGCCCGGAACTCCGGCGGCAGCTCGTCGAGCGCGGCCTGCAGCTCCGGGTCGAGGTGGGTCTCGTCGTAGACCTCCTCGGGGCTCGGGTCGTCACCCGCGATCCGGTCCTGCTCCTCGGGCAGGGCCTCCATGCGCACGCGCGAGCGGCGGCGGGCCATGTCGAGGAACAGGTTCGTCGTGATGCGGTGCAGCCAACCCTCGAAGGTGCCCGGCTTGTACGACGCGAGGGAGCGGAACACCCGGATGAACGTCTCCTGGGTGAGGTCCTCGGCGTCGTGCTGGTTGCCGGTCAGGCGGTAGGCCAGCCGGTAGACCCGGTCGGCGTGGTCGCGCACCACTTGGTCCCACGAGGGCGCGATCCAGTCCGCGTCGTCGATCGGCGCGGTCGGTGCGGCGGCGGTCGGCTGCGTTGGCATAGGGGGTTCGAGCACCTCCAGTGGGCTGGCTGCCCTGCTGCACGGTCCAACGCCCTGCGCGCCGGGCGTGTTCCCGCGGTCCTGCTGTCGTGGGACCAGCCTCGCCGGTCCGCATATAACCATCGTTAGAGTCGGCTGAGAGCAGGCTGAGAATCCTGGTTGTCGGGAGGACCACCCGGACAGACGCCGACGGCGTTAGCCTTCGCGTCGTGGATGCGCCGACGCGCGAGTACGTGGAGGGCTACCTGCCCGAGGACGCGGTGCTGGAGGCCGCCCGCGCCAGGGGTGTCGGACTGGGGTGCGTCCCCATCGGCGCCGGGGGCGGCGCGGCCCTGAGGTTCCTCGCCGCCGCGCTGCGGGCGAGGGCCGTGGTCGAGGTCGGCACCGGGGCCGGGGTGGGGGCGTTGTACCTGCTCAGCGGCATGCCGGAGGGCGGGGTGCTGACGTCCATCGACGTGGAGCCGGAGCACCAGCGCGCGGCGAGGGCGGCGTTCGCCGAGGCCGGCGTGGCGGTGTCCCGGACGCGGCTGATCATGGGCCGGGCGCTGGACGTGCTGCCGAGGCTCACGGACGGCGGCTACGACCTGGTGTTCGTGGACGCGGCGAAGGTGGAGTACCCCCGGTACCTGGCGGAGGGCGTGCGGCTGCTGCGGCCCGGCGGGGTGATCGCGTTCGACAACGTGCTGTGGCACGGGCGGGTGGTCGACCCGTCGCGGCGCGACCCGGACACGGTGGCGATGCGCGAGGTGGCGCGGGCGGTGCGGGACGACGAGCGGCTGGTGCCGGTGATCCTGCCCCTCGGCGACGGCCTGCTGGTGGCGGCGAAGGTCGGCTGAGGCCGGTCGGGGACCGCCACGAGGGGTCCCCGACCACACCGGCCACACCGCCGGTCACCCCGCGGTGACGCCCTTCCCCAGCACCGTCACGCCGCCCGCGGACACGGTGTACCGCTGCCGGTCCGTCGCCGGGTCGACGCCGATCAGCGCCCCGTCCGGCACGACGACGTTCTTGTCGAGGATCGCCCGCCGCACGACCGCGCCCCGTCCGATCCGCACCCCGGGCAGCAGCACGCTGCCCTGCACCACGGACCCGGTCTCGACCACCACGTCGGACGACACGACCGACCCGTGGACGGTCCCGGAGATGATCGACCCCGGCCCGACCATCGAGTCCTCCGCGCTGCCGCCCGCGATGAACTTCGCCGGCGGCAGCGGCGGGGTCGCGGTGCGGATCGGCCACGCCTGGTTGTAGAGGTTGAACACGGGCCGCACGGACACCAGGTCCATGTGCGCCTCGTAGTAGGCGTCGATGGTCCCGACGTCCCGCCAATACCCGCGGTCGCGGTCGGTCTCGCCGGGGACGGCGTTGTCGGCGAAGTCGTAGACGTGCGCCTGCCCCCGGTCCACGAGCATCGGGATGATGTCGCCGCCCATGTCGTGGTCGGAGTCGGGGTCGGCCGCGTCGGTCCGCAGCGCCTCGATCAGCGCCTCGGTGGTGAACACGTAGTTGCCCATCGACGCGAAGGTGACCTCGGGGTCGCCGGGCACGTGGGGCGGGTCGGCGGGCTTCTCCAGGAAACGGGTGATCAGCCCGGTCTCGTCGGAGTCGATGCACCCGAACGCCTTGGCCTCGGCGCGGGGCACGCGGATGCCGGCGACGGTGACGCCCGCGCCGCTCCGGACGTGCTGGTCGACCATCTGGCCGGGGTCCATCCGGTAGACGTGGTCGGCGCCGAAGACGATCACGTGCTCGGGTTTCTCGTCGTTGACGAGGTTGAGCGACTGGAAGATGGCGTCGGCGCTGCCGGTGTACCAGCGCGGGCCGAGGCGCTGCTGGGCGGGCACCGGCGTGACGTACTGGCCGAGCACATTGGACAGCCGCCAGGTCGTCGAGATGTGCCGGTCCAGGGAATGGGATTTGTACTGGGTGAGCACGCACAACTTGACGAAGCCGGCGTTCACCAGGTTGGACAGGACGAAGTCCACGAGCCGGTAGTTACCGCCGAAGGGCACCGCCGGCTTTGCCCGGTCGGCGGTCAACGGCCACAACCGTTTGCCTTCGCCACCGGCGAGGACAATTCCTAGAACGTGCGGTTGCCCTTTCACGAGAACGACCCTAACCGGGCCGGCACCGGCCCACCAACGGCGAAGCGGCGCGGACTCCGCTTGTTCACCCGGCTGCCCCCGGCAGCGGGGTTACGGTGGGCCCGTGCGAATTGGACTGCTGACACGGGAGTACCCGCCGGAGGTCTACGGCGGCGCCGGCGTGCACGTGGGTTTCCTGGTGCCGAGGTTGCGCGAGTTGGTGGACGTGGACGTGCACGCCTTCGGCGGGCCGCGCGCGGACGCCCGGGCGCACAACCCGGCGCACGGCCTGGAGCGGGCGAACGCGGCGCTGGCGACGCTGTCGGTGGATCTGGAGATGGCGGCGGCGCTGGGTGACGTGCAGGTCGCGCACTCCCACACGTGGTACGCGAACATGGCCGGTCACCTGGCGAAGCTGATGTACGGCATCCCGCACGTGGTGACGGCGCACTCGCTGGAGCCGCGCCGGCCGTGGAAGGCGGAGCAGCTGGGCGGCGGGTACCGGGTTTCGTCGTGGGTCGAGCGGACGGCGTACGAGGCGGCGGACGCGGTCATCGCGGTGTCGGAGGGGATGCGGGCCGACGTGCTGGACTGCTACCCGGCGCTGGACCCGGCGCGGGTGCACGTGGTGCGCAACGGGATCGACACGGCGGCGTACCACCCGGTCGCCGAGACGGACGCGTTGACGCGGCACGGGATCGACCCGGGGCGGCCGATCGTGACGTTCGTGGGGCGGATCACGCGGCAGAAGGGCGTGGGCCACCTGGTGGCGGCGGCGCACCGGATCTCGCACGACGCGCAGGTCGTGCTGTGCGCGGGCGCCCCGGACACGCCGGAGATCGCGGAGGAGACGCGGGCCGCGGTGGCGGAGCTGGCGGCGGCGCGGCCGGGGGTGGTCTGGATCCAGCGGATGCTCCAGCCGGCGGAGGTGCGGCAGGTGCTGTCGGCGTCGGCGGTGTTCGTGTGCCCGTCGGTGTACGAGCCGCTGGGGATCGTGAACCTGGAGGCGATGGCGTGCGGGACGGCGGTGGTGGCGTCGGACGTGGGCGGCATCCCGGAGGTGGTGGACCACGGTCGGACGGGGCTGCTGGTGCACTACGACGAGCGCGACGTGGAGGCGTTCCGGGAGGGCCTGGCGGACGCGGTGAACGAGCTGCTGGGCGATCCGGCGCGGGCGGCGGCGTTCGGCGGGGCGGGGCGCGCGCGGGCGGTGGAGGAGTTCTCGTGGGCCACCGTGGCGGAGCAGACGGTGGAGGTCTACCGGGCGGCGTCGGACGGCACCGGGTGACCGGTCGACACCACTCGACACTTACATGTGATATGCGTCACATGTAGGTGAGTGCAACCAGGCGCGGTGGCGACCGCCTTTAACCAGTAGGGGCCAGAGGGCTACTGGTGGGGGTTCGCATGCGGTGGGTCGTCGTCCTGCTCGCGCTGCTGGGCGCCGGGTGCGCCGCACCCGCGTTCAGCGCCGAGCAGGTCCGGTTGACCATCGGCGGTCAGCCGGTCGTCGACGCGGCCTCGTTGCAGGCGCGGGCCGAGGCCGAGCTGAGCTACACGCTGTCCTTCGGGTACGTGGCGCGCACCAGCGACGACGCGGTGAGCTGCTGGTTCGCCCGCACCGGCAGGGCGTTCGACGTGGACACCAGGCTGTGGTGCGGGCCCGTGCAGGTGCCCGGCACGGCCGCGACGACCGACTGGGTACCGGTGCCGCTGGCGGAGGTCGGGCGCGGCGCGTCCGGCGTGCGGCTGGAGGTGGGGCCGCCGCAGGTGCCCGCCCAGGGCACGCGCAGCACGCCGGTCGGCACGCTGGTGCGCACCGACGGCCGCGAGACCACCGCGGACCAGGGCGTCGGCGGGGCCGGCCCGGACTTCCTCGCCGTGCTGCCCGACGAGGGCCAGGACGTGGACGAGGCGTCGGCCTCGGTGCGCGACGACCAACTGGAAGTGCGGGTCACCGGCTACGCGTCGCCGCCGTCGTGGTCGACGGCCGAGGGCGAACTGCGGGCCGAGCACGGGGTGGCGCTGCGCGTGCTGCGGTTGCGGGTGGTGAAGCACGGCGAGGTCGACAGCGCGTTCCTGCAGACGCCGTGGCGCGGGTGGCTGCCGCAGCCCCCGGAACTGGCGCTGGACCTGCCGGGGCGGCGGCACCCGCTGCCCGCGGACCGGTTGCCGAAGGACGGGGCGGTGCTCGTCGTCTACACGGTGCCGGTCGGCGGCGGGCCGGAGGCGCTGGTGCTGAACACGGTGGGCGCGAAGTCGCTGGAGCAGCGCGTCGAGGTGCCGTCGGGGAAGGCCGTCGGCGCGGTGGCGGGCGTGCTGCGGCGGTCGGCCGGACCGGAGTCGACGTCGGCCTCGACGCCCGTGGCGCTCGGGTCGGCGAACGGGTCGGTCGAGGTGGTGCGGGCGCGGCTGGGGCGGCAGCGGCCGGTGTCGTCGGGCGACCAGTACGAACTGGCCACCGCCGCCCTGGGGAAGGCGCTGCTGGAGCTGCGCTTGCAGGGGCGCGACCTGCCGACCGTGCTGGGCGCGCCGATCACGGTGGACCTGGTGGTGGTGACGCTGCCGGACGGGACGCGGGCGCCGCTGGTGGGCGCGCGCCACGGCGGCGAGGCGTTCCCGGTGGCGGTGGTGGTGGAGGTGCCGGAGGACGTGCGGTCGGTGACGTTCTCGGTGACGGCGGGCACGGTCGTGCTGCCGCGACTGGGGTCGGTGGCGGTGTCGGGCGGTGCCCCGGCGACCGTGGGCCTGGACTTCTGACGAGCCGCCCGCGGTCACCCGGCCGTGCGGCTCCCCCCTCAGGCGAAGCCCTCCGCCAGCTCGATCAGCGTCCTCGCCGCGAACCCGCTCGCGCCCGGCACGACCTCGTCGTACGCCTTGTCCGCCCGCGCCGGGCCGGCGATGTCCAGGTGCGCCCACGGCACTCCCCCGGTGAACTCGCGCAGGAACAGCGCCGCCGTGATGCCACCCGGTCCCGGCGGGCACTGGCGCACGTCGGCGATGTCGCTCCGCACGTCCTCCGCCAGGTCCTCCGGCAGCGGCATGCGCCACCAGGACTCGCCGGCGCGCTCCCCGGCCTCCGCGATCCGGGCGGCGAGCGTGTCGTCGGTCGCGAACAGGCCGCCGGTGCGGGTGCCGAGGGCTACCTTCATCGCGCCGGTCAGGGTGGCGACGTCCACGAGGTGGTCGGGCGCCAGGTTCCGCACCGCGTACGCCAGCGCGTCGGCGAGCACCAGCCTGCCCTCGGCGTCGGTGTTGGTCACCTCGGTGGTCGTGCCGCCGTAGTGCCTGATCACGTCCCCCGGCCGGTAGGCGCTGCCGGAGACGTGGTTCTCGGCGGCGGGCACCAGGCCGGTCACGCGGACCGGCAGGTCGAGCTTGGCGATGGCGACCAGCGCCGAGATGACGGCCGCGCCGCCGGACATGTCGGTGCGCATCAGGTGCATGCCGTCCGCCGGCTTGATGGAGATGCCGCCGGTGTCGAAGGTGATGCCCTTGCCGACGAACACCAGGTGGGGGCCGTCGCCGGAGCCCTGCCAGGACAGTTCGACCAGGCGCGGCGGGCGGGCCGAGCCCCGGCCGACGGCCAGGACGCCGCCGAAGCCCTCGGCGGCCAGCCACTTCTCGTCGCGCACCCGGACCTCCAGGCCCGGGACGGCGGCCTTCGCGGCGGCGGCGGCCAGCCAGGCCGGGTCCTTCACGTTCGAGGGCGCGTTGGCCAGGTCGCGGGACAGCGACGTCGCCCCGGCCAGGACCGCGGCCCGCCGGACCGCGTCGGTGAGCGGGGGGGAAGGTGCGGGGAGGACCAGGCGCACGGATTTCACCCGCTTGGGTTGCTCCGTCCCGGTGATCCGGTAGCGGTACCCGCCCAGCGACAGGCCCAGGGTGAACGCGGTCGCGGCGGCCGGGTCCAGGTCGGCGGGCAGGTGGACGTCGTAGCCGAGCACGCCGGTCCTGTCCGCGTCCCCGTGCAGCGCCCTGACCAGGGACGCGCCGGCCCGGCGCCAGTCGCGGACCGCCCCGTCGCCGACGCCGACGACCCAGGTCGCGCCCTTCTTGGCGGTGGCGCCCACCTCGCCGGTGACGTCGGTGGTGTCCACGTCGGCGGGCCCGCCGGGAGCCAGGCGCACGGGGTCGCCCGCGAACGCCACGAGCACCGCCGGCACACCTCGCCTGGGGGTGTCTGCCACCTCGACGGCGACCAGCGGGGTGGGCAGCGGCGCACGCACGTCAATACTCCTGGTGATCGGGAAAGGGGCTGGTCACAGCCTGTGCGCACAGCCCGTGGACACGGGTGCCGGCCGGGGGGCGGTCACGACAGCGATGCCCCGGTTCCACAGTGGAAACCGGGGCCCGCCGAACGCTGTCTCGCTCCGGCCGCTCAGCCGGCGGCTGCCTTGAGGGCGTCGCCCAGGGCGTTGGCCTCGTCCGCCGACATCTCGACGACTAGGCGGCCACCACCCTCGAGCGGAACGCGCATCACGATGCCGCGCCCCTCCTTGGTCACCTCGAGGGGACCGTCGCCGGTCCGGGGCTTCATGGCCGCCATCGCGTGCTCCCTCCGTCAACATCTTCCCCGTCCGACCAGGGCCGGATACGCCGCCCATTCTCCCCTATGCGGACTCACCTGCGAAACCGAACCGATCTTTCCGGCTCCGGTGCGGCTGGTCGGCGATCTTGTCGGAGGCGCTGATCAGGCCCAGGATCGGCGCGCCGCAAGGACTTCCACCCACCGGGTGAAGTCGTCACCTGGTCGTGACCGTTCCGGGTGTTGTGGCGTGTCGCGGGCCGGCCCTGACAGACTCGGCTCTCGTGCGAGCCCGTTCCGCGCTCTTCGACGTCTACGGCGGCCACCTCCGCGAGCGGGGTGGCGCGGCGACCATCGCCGCGCTGGTCCGGTTGCTGGAGCCGCTGGACTTCGCCGCGCCCGCGGTGCGCACGGCGGTGTCGCGGACGGTGCGGCAGGGCTGGTTGGCGCCGGTGCGCCTGGCGGGCGGCCCGGGGTACGCGATGACACCGCGGGCGGAGCGGCGGTTGGACGAGGCGGCGGCCCGCATCTACCGCACCCGGCCGTCCACGTGGGACGGTCGGTGGCACGTGGTGGTGCTGGAGGAGCTGCCGGTGCGGGAGTCGCGCGAGCGGTTGGCGTCGTCGTTGCAGCTGCTGGGCTACGGGGCGCTGGGCCCGGTGACGTGGGTCGCACCGCGGCCGTCGGCGGAGCTGGGGGACGTGCTGGCGGTGGAGGGCGTGCGGGCGAGCACGTTCCGCGGGGCGCACGAGGGCGGTGACGCGGAGCTGGCGGCGCGGGCGTGGGACCTGGGCGCGCTGGGCGAGGACTACGCGCGGTTCGTGGCGGAGTGGGAGCCGGTGGTGTCCGCTGTGGACGGCACGTCGCCGGCGGGCGCGTTCGCCGCGTCGCAGCGGTTCCTGCACGCGTGGCGGAAGTTCCTGTTCCGGGACCCGGGGCTGCCGCGCGAGCTGCTGCCCGAGGACTGGCCCGGCACGGGGGCGGCCGAGTTCTTCGACCGGCACACGGCGCGGCTGGCGCCCGCGGTGGCCAAGTTCGTCGACGACAGCCTGGGCAACGACTGAGCCCGGGGAACGACCTGCCCCAGAGAGACCTGCCCCAGACAAACGACCAGCTCGGAGGTCCACCTGTGTCCGAACTCCTCATCGACGACGCCGAGGGCGTTCGCACGTTCACGCTGAACCGGCCGGAGGCGTTCAACGCGTTCACGGTCGCGCTGAAGGAGCGGCTGCTGGAGGCGGTGCTGGAGGCCGCGGCGGACGACGCGGTGCGCGCGGTGGTGCTGACCGGCGCGGGGAAGGCGTTCTGCGCGGGCCAGGACCTGAAGGAGCACGTCGCGCTGCTGGAGGCGGGCGACCCGGCGCCGCTGCACACCGTGGAGCGGCACTACAACCCGCTGGTCAAGGCGATCGTGGGGATGCCGAAGCCGGTGATCGCGGCGGTGAACGGGACGGCGGCCGGGGCGGGGGCGTCGCTGGCGTACGCGAGCGACCTGCGGATCGCGGCGGCAGGCGCGAAGTTCCTGATGGCGTTCGCGAACGTGGGGTTGACGGCGGACTCGGGCGCGTCGTGGACGCTGCCGCGGCTGATCGGGCACGGCCGGGCGATGGAGATGATGCTGCTGGCGCAGCCGGTGGGCGCCGAGGAGGCGCTGCGGATCGGCATGGTGAACCGCGTGGTGCCGGACGGCGAGGCGCTGTCGGCGGCGCGGGAGCTGGCGGCGCGGCTGGCGGCCGGGCCGACGACGGCCTACGCGAAGATCAAGGAGGCGATGGCGTTCTCCGGCGAGCTGGCGGCGGCGCTGGACGTGGAGGCGCGCACGCAGGCCGAGGCGGGGGCGACGGTGGACCACCGGGAGGCGGTGGCGGCGTTCGTGGCGAAGCGGAAGCCGGTGTTCACCGGGCGCTGACCGCCCGGAAGCAGGTGGCGATGTGGTCGTCGACCATGCCGGTGGCCTGCATCAGCGCGTAGCAGGTGGTGGGGCCGAGGAACGTGAAGCCGCGGCGCTTGAGCTCCTTGGCCATCGCCTTCGACTCCGGCGTGACGGCGGGCACGTCCTGGCTGGTGGCGGGCCGCACGTGGTGCTCGGGGGCGAACGACCACAGCAGGTCGTCGAGCGGCACGTCGAGGTCGGCGACGGCGCGGGCGTTGGCGATGGTCGCGGTGATCTTGGCGCGGTTGCGGACGATGCCGGCGTCGGCCATGAGCCGGTCGGAGTCGGCGTCGCCGTACTCGGCGACGACCTCGGGGACGAAGCCCGCGAACGCGGTGCGGAAGTTCTCCCGCTTGCGCAGGATCGTGATCCAGGACAGGCCGGACTGGAACGACTCCAGGCACATGCGCTCGAACAGGGCGGTGTCGCCGTGCAGCTCCACGCCCCACTCGGTGTCGTGGTAGTCGGCGTAGTCGGGCGTGCTGTCGCCCCACGGGCAGCGGACGAGCGGCGGGGTCACGCGGGGTACTCCCGGGCGTAGGCGGCGAACCGGCGCAGGGACAGCTTCACGCCGGGCAGGAAGGCCAGGTTGAGCAGCGGGTTCACGTCCTCGGCCCACACGAACCCGCTGACCGCGCCGCGCGGGACGACGCGGAACTCGCCGGTGCCGCGCACGAGCCGCCCGGTGTGCTCGACGGCGCAGCGCAGGGGTGGTTCCCAGGCGGTGACGCGCATGGTGTCGGTGAACCCGAGGGGGCCGAGGCCGGTGAACGCGGACAGCTCGCTGCCGGCGCTCGCCCCGTCGCCGGAGGTGACGCGGACGCGGGTGAGCAGCATCCACTCGCCCTGCCGCGCCCAGTCGGTGAGGGCGGCCCAGGTGCGCTCGGCGGGGGCGTCGACGTCGACGCGCAGCTCAAGCCGGGTCACGTTCGGGCTCCCGTTCCGTCTCGCGTTCCGTCTCCGCGACGGCGGGCCGGGCGGGCTCGATCCCGAGGTCGGCCTCCAGTTCGGCCACGCGGGCGCGCAGCTGCTCCAGCTCGCCGGCCAGGCGGTCGAGCGCCCAGTCCACCTCGGTCATCTTGTAGCCGCGCAGGACCTGCTGGAACTTGAGGTCGCGCACGTCGGCGGGCGTCACGTCGTCGGCGGGCAGCCGGGTGGGCGACGCGCCGGGCGGCAGCGGCGCGAGCTCCTCGCCGCGGCCGAACACCAGCGCGGCGAGGAGGAACACCACGGCCGCCACGAGCGCCATGACGACGATGTAGAGGAGCGCTGAGGTCACGGCACGATCGTGGCACACCACCGCCGGTCAGACCGACGAGAACACCACACACCTGCGGGCGAGGACGGCGAGCCGGGCCAGGACCAGCAGGCTGACCAGCGACGCGGCGAGCACGGGCGGCGGCATGAGCAGGCGCGACGGGTCCAGGTGCGCGGTGGCGACCATGATCGAGAGGTTGCCGGTGCTGGCCGCGCCGACGGCGACGGCGGCGACCGCGCCGGCGAGCCGGGCCAGGGTGGTGGCGCCGACGCCGAGCCGGGCCAGGGCGCGGCCGGTGAGCAGGGCCAGGAGGGCGGCGCCCGCGGCGACCCAGGAGGCGGCGTCGTTGGCGCGCGCGACCAGCAGGTACCAGTCGGGCGGCGGGGCGGCGAACGGGTCCCAGGCGCCGATCCAGAACCGGCGGTTGAGCTCCCACAGCAGGTGCGCGAGGGGCAGCACGAGGATGACGGTGCGCAGGGTGCGCGTGCCGTGGGCGAGGCCGAGGACGCCCTGGTAGTCGCGGGCGACGGTGGTGACGGGCCCGAACTCGGTGACGGCGCGGCGCTGGGCGTCGGTGTCGGGCAGGCCGCGGGAGCGGTGGGCGTCGGCGGCGTCGACGAGGCTGTCGCGGGCCTCGGCGAGCAGGTCGTCCTTGAGGGCGGCGGGTCCGCGCAGGCGGCGGTCGAGGGCGGTGACGTAGTCGTCGATCAGGCTCGCGCGGGCCACGGTCCACCTCCGAGGACGCCGTCGATCGCGGTGGTGAACTCGCGCCACGCGGTGCGCTCCGCCACCAGGGCCCGCTCACCGGCCCTGGTGAGCCGGTAGGTGCGGCGCTGCCGGCCGGAGACGGTGCTCCACTCGCTGGTGACCAGGCCGGCCGCCTCCAGCCTGCGCAGCGCCGGGTAGACGGTGCCGGTGGGCAGGTCGAGCACCCCGCCGCTGCGCTGCTGCAACGCCTCGATGATGGCGTAGCCGTGCAGCCGGCCGCCGTCGAGGACGGCCAGCAGCAGCGCGTCGAGGTGGCCCCGCAGCGCGTCGGACTTCACGGGTGGTCAGTCTACGGATCGCGGTCGCGGTGCGAACCCCGTCGGCACCGGTCCCCGTCTCCCGCCGGCGGACGTCAGGCCAGCGCCCTGAGCACCCGCGCGGGGGGTCGGGTGCCCGCGATGCTCGCCACCATCTCCACCACGCGCCGCGTCTGCCGCACCTGGTGCGCCCGGAACACCCTCGCGCCCGTCCACGCCGCCACCGAGGTCGCGGCGAGCGTGCCGTCCACCCGGTCCGCCACGTCCACGCCCAGCGTCTCGCCCACGAAGTCCTTGTTGGACAGCGCCATCAGCACCGGCCACCCCGTGGCGACCAGCTCGTCCAACCGCCGCAGCAGCTCCAGGCCGTGCCACGTGTTCTTGCCGAAGTCGTGCGTCGGGTCGATCAGCACGCCCTCGCGCGGCACGCCCAGCGCCACCATCCGCTCGGCCCGCTCCACCAGCTCGCCGACCACGGCGGCCACCACGTCGGGGTAGCGCACGCGGTGCGGGTCGGTGCGCGGCGGCAGGCCGCCGGTGTGCGAGCAGACGATGCCCACGCCGAACTCGGCCGCCACCTCCGCGAGCCGCGGGTCCGCGCCCGCCCACGTGTCGTTGATCAGGTCCGCGCCCTCCGCGCACACCGCGCGGCCCACCTCGTGCCGCCACGTGTCGACGCTGATCACCACGTCCGGGTGACGTTCGCGGACGGCGGCGACGAACGGCACGACCCGCCGCGCCTCCTCGGCCGCGTCGACCACCTCGCCCTTGGAACCGGCCTTCACGCCGCCGATGTCGACGATGTCCGCGCCCTCGGCGACCACCCGGTCCACGGCGGCCATCGCGGCGTCGTCGGAGAACGCCGCGCCCCCGTCGTAGAACGAATCGCGGGTCCGGTTCACGATCGCCATCACCAACGCGCGATCGCCCGCGACCTCCCGTGCACCGAACCGCAGCATGACCGCATCGTGCCACGTCACAGCTCCGCGTGAGCCGTGTCACAGGCCATTGCTACCCGCGAGTACGGATGGCTTACTCACCGGTAACACCCTGCGTGATCCCGGTCACGGTCAAGGAGGACCCTGTGCGCCGATCACTCCCCCTGCTGCTCGCCGCCCTCGTGGCGCTCGTGCTCGCACCACCCGCGCAGGCCGCCCCCGGCTTCGCGGTGGGCTACCGGACCATCCCCGGCCAGGGCGGCACCCCGCTGAAGGCGTTCGTCGTCGAGCCCACCGGCCGCGGCAGCGGACCGTTCCCGCTGCTCGTGCTGCCCTCCAGCTGGGGCGTCAACAACATCGAGTACGTCGGCGCCGCCGCGCGCCTCGCCTACGAGTCCGGCTACGTGGTGATCAGCTACACGAGCCGCGGCTTCCACGACTCGGCGGGCGAGATCGACGTCGCCGGACCGGACACCGTGGCCGACGTCAGCCGCGTCATCGACTGGGGCATCGCCCAGGCACGCGGCGACGCGTCCAGGGTCGGCGTCGGCGGCATCTCCTACGGCGCCGGCCAGTCCCTGCTCGCCGCCGCCGCGGACCCGCGCGTGAAGGCCGTCGCCGCGCTGTCCACGTGGACCGACCTGGCCCGCTCGCTCTACCCGAACGAGACGGTCAGCGGGCAGGCCGTCGACCTGCTGCTCACCGCCGGGAAGCTCACCGGCCGCCCCGGCCCCGTGCTGCGCGACGCCGAGGCCGCCTACCGGGAGAAGCGGTTCGAGGACGTGCTGCCGATCTCGCCGCCCCGCTCGCCCATGTCCAGGATCGGCTCGATCCAGGCCGCGGTGATGATCGGCAACGCGTGGAACGACGGGCTGTTCCCGCCGAGCCAGATCACCGACTTCTTCACCGCCCTGACCACGCCCAAGCGGCTCATGCTGTCCCCCGGCGACCACGCCACCGCCGAGCTGTTCGGCGCGGCCGGGCTGCCCAACGAGATCTGGGACTCCGTCGGCCGCTGGTTCGACCACCACCTCAAGGGCGTCGCCAACGGCATCGACCGCGAGCACCCCGTGCAGGTCAAGCCCAACAACGGCGGCAGTTGGCGCTCCCACCCGACGTGGGCCGCGGCCACCGCGCGCACCGACACCGTGCCGCTGGCCGCGGACCGCATCGGCGCCGGGTGGCCGACCATCGCCGAGAGCGGCACCGTGCTCGTGTCCGGCGCCCTCCAGGGGTTCCTGCGGCTGCCCGTCGGCGTGTCCACGCCCCTGATCGACCGGGGCGCGGCGGCCGTGTGGCGCGGACCCGTGCAGTGGGGCGCCACCACCGTCAGCGGCACGCCCCGCGCGCACCTCACCGTGACCCCGAGCGCCGCCAGGACCACCCTGTTCGCCTACCTGTACGAGGTGAACGCCCTGGGCCTGGGCGCGCTGATCACGCACAAGCCCGTCACGCTCACCGGCACGCACACCCGTGCGGTCGACCTTGACCTGGAGCCGACCGTGTGGAACGTGGGGGTGGGCAACCGGCTCGTGCTGGTCGTCGACACCGTGGACGCCCGCTACCAGGGTTCCAGCGCGCCCGGGTCGTCGGTGGCGTTCGGCGCGGACTCGTGGCTCGCCGTCCCGCGCAGCTGACAGCGGCCTTGGCCGACCGGTCCGCGCGCCTGGCGGACGTGCCGGCCCCGCCCACCTACCCCCGCGAGAGTCCAACGCCCAGGTCGCGCGAGTCGTACGCCCAGGTCGCGAGAGTCGTACGTCCAGCCCGCGCGAGTCGTACGTTCAGGTCGCGAGAGTCGTGCGTCCAGGGGCGGTGAGTTCTTTACTCGCGAGTGAAGAACTCACCGCCCCTGGGCGTTGGACTCTCGCGACCTGAGCGTTGGACTCGCGCGACCTGAACGCACGACTCGCGCGACCTGAACGCACGACTCGCGCGGGCTGGGGGTGCGACTCGCCGGGGGACGGGCGGTCGGGCCGTCAGGCGGCGCAGGCGTCCAGGGCGGCGGTCACGTCGTCCGTCACGACGAGCGAGTCCAGCGCGAACCGGGACACGAACCCGCGCTCGCACAGCTCGCCCAGCCACGACAGCAAGCCCCGGTAGTGGCCGTCCACGTCCAGCACCACCACCGGCTTGGCGTGCATGGCCAGCACCTTCGAGGTCCACACCTCGAACATCTCCTCCAGCGTGCCGATCCCGCCGGGCAGCGCCAGGAACGCGTCGCCGTGCGCCTCCATCAGCGCCTTGCGGTCGCGCATCGTGTCGACCACGAGCAGCTCGTCGGCCTCGGCGTCCGCGACCTCCCGGTCCACCAGACCGCGCGGGATCACGCCGGTGGTGCGCGCGCCGCCCTCCCGGGCCGCCTTCGCCACCGCGCCCATCATCGACGTGCGGCCACCGCCCCACGCCAACGACCAGCCGCGCGCCGCGATCTCCTCGCCCACGCGCCGGGCCAGCTCCAGGTAGCTCTCCGGGACCGTCCGCAACGACCCGCAGTACACGGTGACGGTGGTCAATGCGCGTCCGCCCACGCCTTGTGCGCCTCGTTCACCACGCGCACCGCGTCGTCGATGTCGTCCGTCAGGTACAGCAGCTCCAGGTCCTTCTCACCGACCTTGCCGCCGTCGAGCACCGAGGACTTCACCCAGTCGTACAGGCCCTGCCAGTACTTCGTCCCGAACAGCACCACCGGGAACTTGGTGACCTTCTTCGTCTGCACCAGGGTCAGCGCCTCGAACAGCTCGTCCAGCGTGCCGAAGCCGCCCGGCAGGCAGATGAACGCCTGCGAGTACTTGATGAACATGGTCTTGCGGACGAAGAAGTAGCGGAAGTTCACGCCCAGGTCGACCCACGGGTTCAGGCCCTGCTCGAACGGCAGTTCGATGCCCAGTCCGACGGAGAAGCCGCCCGCCTCCGAGCAGCCCCGGTTCACCGCCTCCATCGCACCCGGCCCGCCGCCGGTGATGCAGGCGAACCCGGCCTCGGCCAGCGCCCGACCCAGTCGGCGGCCGGTGTCGTACTCCGGGTGGTCGCGGCCCGTGCGGGCGGACCCGAACACGGTCACCGCGCTCGGCACCTCGGCCAGCGCGCCGAAGCCCTCCACGAACTCGGCCTGGATGCGCAGCACCCGCCACGGGTCCGTGTGCACCCAGTCGGTGTGGCCGCGCGAGTCCAGCAGGCGTTGGTCGGTGGTCGTCAGCTCCTCCCTGCGCCCACGACGCAGGACCACGGGCCCGCGCTGCTTCTCCTTCGGGTGCTCGTCAACGCCGTTCTCGCTCATCACCGGGAGTGTAGCCGCGGGACGGGGTCACCCCAGGAAGCGACGCAGCACTTCCACGCACCGCCGCACCTCGTTCACCTGGACGTTCTCCTGCCGCGTGTGCGCGAGCACCGGGTCGCCCGGCCCGAAGTTCACCGCGGGCATGCCGAGCGCCGCGAACCGCGCCACGTCGGTCCAGCCGAGCTTCGCCACCGGCTCCCCGCCGGCCGCCTCGACCAGCTCCCGGGTGACCGGGGCGCCCAGACCCGGCAGCGCGCCGGGGGACACGTCGGTGACCGTGACGTCGTAGCCGTCGAACACCTCGCGCAGGTGCCGCTCGGCCTGCTCGGGGCTGCGGTCGGGGGCGAACCGGTGGTTCACCGTCAGCACCGCCGCGTCCGGCACGACGTTGCCCGCGACACCGCCCTCGACCTTCACCGCCTGGAGGCCCTCGTGGTACCGGCAGCCGTCGATCTCCGGCTGCCGCGGCTCGTACGCCTCCAGCCTGCGCAGCGCCTCGCCGAGGGCGTGGATCGCGTTCTCGCCCATCCAGCCGCGCGCCGTGTGCGCCCGCGCGCCCCTCGTGCGCACCTCGATCCGCATGGTGCCCTGGCAGCCGGCCTCGACCACGCCGTTCGACGGCTCGCACACGATCGCCAGGTCGCCCGCCAGCCACTCCGGCAGGTCGCGCTCGACGCGGCCCAGGCCGTTGCGGACCGCGTCGACCTCCTCGCAGTCGTAGAACACGAACGTCAGGTCGTGGCGCGGGTCGGTCACGGTCGCGGCGAGGTGCAGCATCACCGCGTCGCCGCCCTTCATGTCGACCGAGCCGAGGCCGTGCAGGACGCCGTCCTCCAGCCGCGAGGGCAGGTTGTCGTTGACCGGCACCGTGTCGAGGTGCCCGGCGAACACGACGCGCGACGGGCGGCCCAGGTTGGTGCGCGCCAGCACGGCGTTGCCGGAGCGGACCACCTCCAGCCGCGTCTGCTCCCGCAGCGCGCGCTCCACCAGGTCGGCGAGACGGGCCTCGTCGCCCGAGACGCTGGGCACGTCGACGAGGGCGGCGGTCAGTTCGACGGGATCGGCGGAGAGGTGCAGGGTGTCGGCCACCCGCCGCACGTTACCGTTGCCACCCGTGAGCACCGCGAACCCCACCGGCGCGTACGGCGTCGGCCTGGCCACCGTCACCCCTTCCGGCACCGTGCTCGACACGTGGTTCCCGTCGCCGTCCCTCGGCTCGGACGGCGAGCCCGGCGTGGCGCTGCTGTCGTCCGCCGAGGTCGCCGGGGCGCTCGGCGAGGCAGCCGCCAGGCAGCTGGGCGCCGACGCCGAGCGGGACGTGGAGGTCGTCGGCGTCCGCGTCGGCATCGCCTCCCTCGACGACACCCCCGCCTCGGCGTACGACGTGTGGCTGCGCCTGCACCTGCTGTCGTCGCGCCTGGTCAAGCCGCACGGCGCGAACCTGGACGGCATCTTCGGGCTGCTCGCGAACGTGGTGTGGACGAACTTCGGCCCGTGCGCCGTGGAGGGTTTCGAGGAGACGCGGCTGCGGCTGCGCGCCCGCGGCCACGTCACCGTGCACGGCGTCGACAAGTTCCCCCGCATGGTGGACTACGTGCTGCCGGGCGGCGTGCGGATCGCCGACGCCGACCGCGTCCGCCTCGGCGCGCACCTGGCGTCCGGCACGACCGTCATGCACGAGGGCTTCGTGAACTTCAACGCGGGCACGCTCGGCGCGTCCATGGTCGAGGGCCGCATCTCGGCCGGCGTCGTGGTCGGCGACGGCTCCGACGTGGGCGGCGGCGCGTCGATCATGGGCACCCTGTCCGGCGGCGGCAAGCAGGTCATCTCGGTGGGCGAGCGGTGCCTGATCGGCGCCAACGCGGGTGTCGGCATCTCGCTGGGCGACGACTGCGTCGTCGAGGCGGGCCTGTACGTCACGGCGGGCACGAAGGTCACCGGCGCCGACGGCGCGGTGGTGAAGGCGGCCGAGCTGTCCGGCATGTCGGGTCTGCTGCTGATCCGCGACTCGACGACGGGCGTGGTCAAGGTCCTGCCGCGCAAGGGCACGGGCGTCGAGCTGAACGCGGCCCTGCACGCCAACGACTGATCCGCCCGCGTGTCCCGCGCTCACGACCCGCACGTCGTGAGCGCGGGTCAGGCGGTCAGGCGGTCGACCGCGGCCGCCACGCGTTCGTCGGAGGCCGTCAGGGCGATGCGCACGTGCCGGTCACCGGTCGGCCCGTAGAACGTGCCCGGCGCGACCAGCACGCCGCGGTCGGCCAGCCACGCCACGGTGTCCCACGCCGACTCGCCGCGCGTGGACCACAGGTACAGGCCGGCTTCGGAGTGGTCCACGGTGAACCCGGCGGCTTCCAGCGCGGGCAGCAGCACCGCGCGACGCGCCTCGTACCGCGACCGCTGCGCCGCCACGTGCGCGTCGTCGGACAACGCCGCCGCCATCGCCGCCTGCACGGGCCGCGGCACGATCATGCCCGCGTGCTTGCGCACCTCCAGCAGCGACGCGACCAGCGCCGGGTCACCGGTGACGAACCCCGCGCGGTAGCCGGCCAGGCTGGACGACTTCGACAGCGAGTGCACCGCCAGCACGCCGTCCGGGGAACCGCCGCTCACCTCGGGCCGCAGCGCGGACACCGGCGTCGCGGTCCACGACAGGGCCAGGTAGCACTCGTCCGACGCCACCACGGCACCCACCGCGCGCGCGTCGGCCACGGCCTGGGCGAGCGCGGCGGCCGACTGGACGCGCCCGGTCGGGTTGGACGGCGAGTTCAGCCACACCAGCCGGGTGCCGGGGGGCGCGGGTTCGCCGTCGGCCAGCCGCACGGGCGTCGCGCCGGCCAGCCGGGCGCCCACCTCGTACGTCGGGTAGGCCAGTGCCGGGATCGCCACGACGTCGCCCGGCCCCAGGCCGAGCAGCGTCGGCAGCCACGCCACCAGCTCCTTGGAGCCGATGGTCGGCAGCACGGCGGTCGGGTCGAGGCCGTCGACCCCGTACCGGCGGGCCATCGACCCCACGACGGCCTCGCGCAGCGCGGGCGTGCCGTGGGTGGTCGGGTAGCCGGGCTCGTCGGACACCGACGCCAGGGCCTCGCGGACCAGGTCGGGAACCGGGTCGACCGGGGTGCCGATGGACAGGTCGACCACGCCGCCGGGGTGCGTGCGCGCCTTGGCGGCGTGGTCGGCCAGCGAGTCCCAGGGGAAGTCCGGGAGCCTCCTGCCGGTCGTCACTCGTGGGACGCCTGCGGGGGGAGAGCCTTCACGAACGCCGGGTCGGCGCTGACCTTGCCGACCTTGGACGCGCCGCCGGGGGACCCCAGCTCGTCGAAGAAGTCCACGTTGGCCTTCGTGTACTCCTTCCACTCGTCCGGCACGTCGTCCTCGTAGTAGATGGCCTCGACGGGGCACACCGGCTCGCAAGCACCACAGTCGACGCACTCATCCGGGTGGATGTAGAGCATCCGGTCGCCTTCGTAGATGCAGTCGACGGGGCACTCTTCGATGCACGCCTTGTCGAGCACGTCCACGCACGGCTGGGCGATCACATAGGTCACTGCGCTCTCCTGCTCTTGTCCTGGTCCACACCGCGCAAGCCGGAGAGTACGCGGCGGAGTCGATTGTCCAACGGTGAGGCTCGCCTTATCGGCGCACACCAGGACAGTGGCCCACCTCACAGCACGATGCCGGTGGCGGCGGGGCACCATGCGGTGGTGGACGACGTCACCGCTCTGGAGCAGCGCTGCGCGGACGCCTGGCCGGCGCTGGTGGACGAACCCCTCGGGCAGTGGCGGCTGCGTGCCGCGGCCGGGTTCACGGGCCGCGCGAACAGTGCTCTGACCACGGGCGATCCGGGTCTGCCGGTCGACGAGGCGCTCGCCAGGGTGACCGGTTTCGCCAGGGAGAACTCGATCGCGCCGACCGCGCACGTGGTGGTCGGGTCGCGTTCCGAGGCCGGTGTGGAGGCCGCCGGGTGGCGGGTCGACGAGGACCACCCGGGCGGGGCGGAATCGCTCGTGATGACGGGCCCGCTGAGCGGGTTCGCGACCCCGAAGCGCTCCCCTGGGCCCACCCCCGGCGACGACGGCGCGCACGTGACGGACGTCCCACCTCCCGGCTGGTGGGAACTGGCCGCCCAGCCGAACCCGACGCGGGCGCAGCGGCACGTCCTGACCACCGGTGACGCGGTCGGGTTCGGCGCGGTCACCCGCGACGGCGTGGTGCTGGCGGCGGTGCGCGGCGCCGTGGTGGGGGACCTGCTGCACGTGGCGCGGCTGGCCGTCCGGCCGGGGGCGCGGCGCGGCGGCCTGGCGCGCGAGCTGATGGGCGCCCTCGCCTACTGGGGCCGGCGGCGCGGGGCGACGAGGTGCGCGCTCCAGGTGGCCGAGCACAACGCGGCCGCGATCTCGCTGTACGAGTCGCTGGGGTGCGCGGAGCACCACCGCTACCGCTACTGGGTGGCGAACCACGCGTAGGCGGCGGCGCGGACCCGCTTGAGGGCCGACCGCTCGCCGAAGTAGTCCCCGACGACGCCGACGACCGGCAGCATGCCGAGCGCCTGGTGGTAGAACCGGCCCTGCGGGCGCTTGTCCAGCTCGTCCTCCAGCCGCCACAGCACCTTGGCGAGCTTCCACACGGTGGCGCCGATGGCCTTGAACGTGGACCGCTCCCCCAGTTCGGAGGTCAGCTCCTCGGTGGCGCGGTCCTCGGCCTCCCGGTCGGCGGCGTCCTGCTCCACCGCCGTCCCGTCGACCTCGCGCTGGAACAGCACGTGGGCGAGCAGCCGCACCCGGTCCTCGGTGGAGGTGAACCCGTGCTCGCCGGCGACGGCCGACAGCAGCAGGCCCTGGCCGGCCGCGCCGAGCGCCGCCTGGATGGGCAGCCGGTCGGCGAGCGCCCCGCCGACGCCGGGCAGCGCCGCGAGCAGCGACACGAACCGCCCGAGCCGGTTGAGCCACCACTCGTCGCGCTGGTGCACGTCCATGCGCGCCCACGCGGCCGTGCCCGGCACCTTGACCTTCGACAGCTGGTCCCACAGCTTGTCCACGAGCCCGCGGTCGGCGTCGCGCTCGACCTCGCGGTCGCGCAGGCCGAGCAGGTTCGCCTCGCGCAGCGTGTCCAGCAGCGGGCCGGTGGCCCGCACGAACGGCCGCAGCGCGCGGACCACGTCCCTATCGGTGATCGCCTCGGACACCGGCTCGTCTCCCCAGGTAGCCCCCGACCGCGATGGCGCCGGGCAGCGCGCCGCCGGCGAACAGCAACAGGGTGCGCCAGTCGCCGAGCAGCAAAACATCCCCGCCGGGCCCGAGCACCGCGAACAGCAGCAGCGTCCCCACCCACACCAGCAGCGGCGAGGCGGCGCCCAGGGTGCCGCGGGCGTGCCGGGAGGCCAGCACGACCAGCGCGGGCGTGGTCACCGCCGCCAGCGCCGCGGTCAGCGGGAACGGCCAGTCGCCGAGCCGCGGCAGGAGCGTGCCGTCGAACCTCAGCGGCAGGAAGAACAGCTGGAGCACGGCCAGCACGAACGACGCCGCCGCGATACCGGCCAGGGCGAGGCGGTCCGTCAATCCAACCCCCCGAACAGGTCCGCCTCCGCACCCGCCGCCGGCCCCTTGGCCAGCACGTAGTACTCATCGGACACGACGGGCTGCGCGATGCCGTTGGACAGGGCGTAGGACGCGCCGCCCGCGCCGTCCTGCCACACGCCGACCTGCGTGGAGTGCGCCCGCAGGGCCCGCAGCTTCGCCACCAGGTGCTCCGAGACGTCCACGACGGTGGTGATCTCGGCGTCGTCGGTGGTGGGCAGCTCGCCCTCCTCGGGCAGCCGCCACGGCAGGTCGGCGAACCCGGCGAGCTTCGCGATGCCCTCGGTGGTGGCCGCGTGGGACGTGACGGCGTGGAACACGCGGTCCACGTCGACGGCGGCGGCCGTGGTGACGTGGTGCGCGCGGATGTGGTCGGGGTGCCCGTACCCGCCGAACGCGTCGTAGGTGACGACGACCTGGGGCTTCACGGAGGCGATGATCTCGCGCAGCGCCTCGACCTGCTCGTCGAGCGAGCCCTGCGCGAACGCCCGCGGGTGGGCGTTGGCGGGCGTGCCCGCCATGCCGGAGTCGCGCCAGCGGCCGATGCCGCCGAGGAACCGGTGGTCGGTCACGCCCAGGGCGGCGCAGGCGGAGCGCAACTCGGCGACGCGGTAGCCGCCGAGCTGGTCGGCGGCGTCCGCGGCGAGGTTGCGCAGCGCGGGCGGGATGATCTCGCCCTCCTCGCCGAGGGTGCAGGTGACCACGGTGACGTGCACGCCCATCGCCGCGTAGCGGGCGATCGTGCCGCCCGTCCACAGGCTCTCGTCGTCGGGGTGCGCGTGGACCAGCATCAGCCGTGGTGGAGCAGTGAGCGTCACCGGATCAGGGTAGATGTGGGGTGCTGCGCCCCGTGCCGTCAGGGCCACCAACGGGGGTCGGTGGCCCCGACGGCACGCGGGTCAGCCGACGAGCAGCGGCTTGACCTCGGCGAAGTGGCACGCCGACAGCGTGCCCGCGCCGTCACCGCGGTGCTCCAGCTTGGGCTCCTCGACGGCGCAGATGTCCTGCGCCTTCCAGCAGCGGGTGCGGAACCGGCAGCCGGAGGGCGGGTTCACCGGCGACGGCACGTCACCGGTGAGCACGATCCGCTGGCGCTGCCGCTCCAGCTTCGGGTTCGGCACGGGCACGGCGGACAGCAGGGCCTGCGTGTACGGGTGCATCGGCCGGGCGTAGATGTCCTCGCGGTCACCGATCTCGATGATCTTGCCGAGGTACATCACGGCAACCCGGTCGGAGATGTGCCGCACCACGGACAGGTCGTGCGCCACGAACAGGTAGGCCAGCCCGAGGCGCTCCTGGAGCTCCTCCAGCAGGTTCACCACGCCCGCCTGCACCGACACGTCCAGCGCCGACACCGGCTCGTCGAGCACCACGAGCTTCGGGTTGAGCGCGAGCGCGCGGGCGATGCCGATGCGCTGGCGCTGGCCGCCGGAGAACTCGTGCGCGTACCGGTTGCGGTGCTCCGGGTTGAGGCCCACGAGCTCCATCAGCTCGTTGACCCGGTCCTGCACCGACCGGCCGCTGCCGCCGTCCTCGCCGTGGATCTTGAACGGCTCGGAGATCAGCTCGTTGATCTGCCAGCGCGGGTTGAGCGAGGCGTACGGGTCCTGGAAGACGATCTGCATGTCCTTGCGGACCTGCCGCAGGCCCCTGCCCCGGAGGGTGGTCAGCTCGCGGCCCTCGAACTTCACCGAGCCGGACGTCGGCTTGTGCAGCTGGAGGATCGCGCGGCCCGTCGTGGACTTGCCGCAGCCGGACTCGCCGACCAGGCCCAGCGTCTCGCCGGGGTACAGGTCGAAGCTCAGCCCCGACACGGCCTGCACCTGGCCGACCGTGCGCGGGATGATGCCACCGCCGCGCACCGGGAACGACTTGACGAGGTCCTTGACCTCCAGCAGCGGCGCCCGGTCGGACGGGCCCGAAGCGGCGCCCCCGGCCTGGGGGTTCACATCGGTCGGGGTCGTCATGAGGTCGGCTTCTCCTCTTCGCGCAGCCGCGCTTCCACCGCGGCGACGTCCTCGGTGACCGGCATGTCCGGGTTCGCCGTGGTCAACGACGCGGGGTTCTCCACCACGCCGATCTCGTCGTGGGCGAAGAGCCGCTGCGGGTTCTCCAGGGTGGCCAGGTGCGCGGAGCGGTGGCACCGCGCGAAGTGGCCGGCCCGGTCGGTCTCCAGCAGCGCCGGTTCGGTCTCGCGGCACTCGTCGACGGCCAGCGGGCAGCGCGGCGAGAACGAGCAGCCGTGCGGCAGGTTCATCAGCGACGGCGGCGCGCCCTTGATGGGCGTGAGCCGCTTGCCGAGCATCTGCGGGTTCGGGATGGACCCGAGCAGGCCCACCGTGTACGGCATCCGCTGGGCCTCGAAGACCTCGTCCACGGTGCCCTGCTCGACGACCGTGCCGCCGTACATGACCTGGACCCGGTCCACCATGCCCGCCACGACGCCCAGGTCGTGGGTGATGACCATGATGCCCGCGCTCGTCTCGTCCCGGATGCGCAGCAGCGTGTCCAGGATCTGCGCCTGCACGGTCACGTCGAGGGCCGTGGTCGGCTCGTCGGCGATGATCACGTCCGGGTCGTTGATGATCGCCATGGCGATCATGACGCGCTGCCGCATGCCGCCGGAGAACTCGTGCGGGTACTGCGACGCGCGCCGGTCGGGCTGCGGGATGCCGACGAGCTCCAGCACCTCGACGGCCTTGGCCCAGGCCGCCTTCTTCGACACGTCGTGGTGCGCCTGGTGCGCCTCGGCGAGCTGCCAGCCCACCGTGTACACCGGGTTCAACGACGTCATCGGGTCCTGGAAGATCATCGAGATGCCGTTGCCGCGGACCGGCTGCATCTGCTTGTACGTGCGGCCGACCAGTTCGTCGTCCTTGAACTTGATCGACCCGCCGATGCGGGCGGTCTTGGGCAGCAGGCCCATGATCGCCATCGACGACACGGACTTGCCGGAGCCGGACTCGCCCACGATGCCCAGCACCTCGCCGGGGCCGAGCGTGAACGACACGTCCCGCACGGCGTGCACGGTGCCGTCGTCGGTCGGGAAGTCCACCGACAGGTTGTTCACGCGCAGCAGCTTCTCGCCGCCGGTCGCGCCGCCCCAGGGCGAGGACCCCGGTGAGCTCATCACGTCCACCTCGCTCATGCCTTCACCCTCTTCTGCCTCGGGTCGAAGGCGTCCCGGAGACCGTCACCGATGAAGTTGACCGCCAGCGAGATCAGCACGATGAACACGAACGGCGTGAAGAACAGCCACGGGTGCAGCGTCAACTCGTTCTTGTTCTGGCTGATCATCAGGCCCAGCGACGTGTCGGGGCTCTGCACGCCGAGACCGATGAACGACAGCGCCGCCTCCAGCAGCACCGCCTGCGCGATCGCGAGCGTGGCGTTGACGATGATCACGTCGATGGTGTTCGGCAGGATGTGCCGGAACACGATCCGGAACGTCCCGGCGCCCAGCGCGCGGGCCGCCTCGACGAACTCCTTCTCGCGCAGCGACAGCACCATGCCGCGGATGACGCGGGCGATGGACAGCCAGCCGATGAGGCCCAGGTACAGGGCGACGATCAGCCAGTTGGAGTTGCCGCCGCCGGCCACCGACACCACGAAGCTGTTGCGCACGAGCACGGCCGCGATGACCAGGCTGGGGATGACCAGCAGCAGGTCGATGAAGCGGCTGATGACGGTGTCGACCCAGCCCCTCATGTAGCCGGCGAGCGCGCCCAGGATGACGCCGATGAAGGTGGACAGGAACGCCACCACGATCGCGATCTGGAGCGAGAACTGCGTGCCGCGGATGATCTGGGCGACCATGTCGCCGCCCAGCCGGTCCGTGCCGAACGGGTGGTCGGCGCTGGGCGGCAGGTAGCGGGAGAAGCCGAGGTCGGTGTACGGGTACTTCCACAGCAGCCCGCCGAAGAAGGCCACCAGCACCAGCACGACGAACAGGATGAGGCCGAACAGCGCGGCCCGGTGCCGGGTGAACCGGCGGAGGATGACCTGCCACTGCTTGCGGGCGGTCGTCGTGTCGAACTGGCTCGCCTCGGCCTTTTCGGGCGCGGGCGCCTGCGCCAGCGGGGAACCCATCTCAGTCAAGGCGAATCCTCGGGTCCAGGAAGGCGTACAGGATGTCCGCGATCAGGTTGAACACGATGATGAAGACGGCGGTCAGCATCATGAAGCCGAGCACCTGGTAGGGCTCGATCTTCTCGATGGCCTGGACGATGAACCGGCCCATGCCCGACCAGCCGAACACGGTCTCGGTGATCACCGCGCCGCCGAAACCGGCGCCGATGTTCAGCGACGACACCGTGATGATGGGGATCAGCGCGTTGCGGAACGCGTGCTTGAAGATCGCCCGGCCCTCCGAGACGCCCTTCGCCTGCGCGGTGCGCACGTAGTCGGCGTTCAACGTGTCGAGCATCGACGCGCGCTGGAACCGGCTGTAGAGGGCGAACTGGATGACCACGAGGGAGATGGTCGGCAGGACGTAGGCGCCGCTGTACTGGAACACCTGCTCGCCGAAGCTGCCGCCGAAGCCGTCGCCCGGCGGTCCCGCGGTGATGATCCACCGGTCCGCGCCGAGGCCCTCCAGCCAGTTGTTCAACTCGATACCACCGGCCTTGAGCACCAGCGCCACGCAGAACAACGGCATCGAGAACATGGCGAACGATATTCCGGTCGCCGTGTAGTCGAATATCGAATACTGTCTCACCGCGCCGACGACGCCGACGGCGATACCGAGGATCAACGCGATCAACTCGGCCGCCAGGATGAGGCGCAGCGTCACGCCGAACGCCTTGAGCAGGTCGTCCTTCACGGGCTTGCCCGCGTTGCCCGGGACGACGGACTCGCCCCAGTCCCCGGTCACGAAGTCGCCCGCCCAGTCGACGTAGCGCTCCATGAACGGCTTGTTGTAGCCCGTCCGCTCGTATGCCGCAGAAATCTCCGCCGGGGTCCGCGGCTTCTGGAGCTTCCACTCGCCGAGGGGATCACCCATGGCGTTGACCAGCCCGAAGCAGAGGAATGAAGCGACGATCAACAGCGGAATCGAGATCAACAACCGCCGGATTATGTAACGGAACATGACGAGTCTCTAGTCTCCCTAGGCACCCCCGCGTGCAAGCGTGGGAGCCTACCGGACGCGGACACCGTCCGGGGGGCCGGTGCTTGTGACACCGGCCCCCCGGCGGAGGGTCGTGCTTTACCTATCCGGAACCTGACCCCTTCGGGTCAACGCGCACCGGGCGGAATTACTTCTTCTGCCAGGCGTACAGGTTCCAGGTCACGCCGCCACCGACACCGATGTAGGAGATCGGGCCGATGTCCGCGCTCGACGCGGCGAAGTCGGACAGCTGGAACAGCGGGATGCTGTGCAGGTCGTCCCGCATGATCTTGTCGGCTTCGTTCATCATGTCGATGCGCTTCTGGTAGTCCAGCTCGGCGTTCGCGGCCTTCCACTTCTCGGTCAGCGGGGCCGAGTCGTAGTTGTTGTAGTTGCCGGAACCGCCCTTGGACTTCTGGGCGTAGTTGCCGTACGCGCCGGCCTTCAGCGGCTGGCCGACCCACGCGAACAGGGCCGCGTCGAACTCGGACGCCGGGAGGCGCTTGTCGTTGAAGTCGGCGGCCTGGTCGGCGACGATCTCGATGCCGGCCTGCTTGCACTTGTCCTGCAGGATGCGGACGGTGTCCGAACGGCGGGTCACGATCTTGTGGCCCAGCTTGAAGGACGCGCGGAACTCGCCCTTCGTGTAGATGCCGTCGGCGCCCTGCGCCCAGCCGCCGTCCTCGAGGGTCTTCTTGGCCGCCGCGACGTCACCCTTGCCGACGTCGCCGTAGTGGTCCTCGTAGCCGACCTCGTTGGGCATCATGGTGAGGCTGCCCAGGGGCTTGGCGTTCGGGTCGACGTCCGCGACCAGCTTCTCGACCAGCGCGCCGCGGTCGAAGCACTGCGCGATCGCCAGGCGGAGGTCCTTGTTCTGGGCGAACAGCGGGCGCGCCATGTTGAAGTCGACGTGCTCGTAGGTCTGGCCACCGGCGGCGAAGACGTTGAACGCCGAGTCGCCGCGGAGCTGGGCCGCCACGGCCGGGTCGGCCTGCGGCGCGATGACCTGGACTTCCTTGTTCTGGAGCTGCTGCGCGGCGGACTGCGCGTCGGTGTTCGTCTTGAGGATCACCTTGGCGGGCCCGGCCGGGTTGCCCCAGTACTTCGGGTTGCGGACCAGGACCGTCTGGTCGGTCAGGTCAGCGGACTCGATGATGAAAGGACCACCCGAGAGGGCCACGCTCTTGTCGAAGCCCAGCCAGCCCTTGGTGTAGAACTCGGCGACCTTCTTGACCGTGTCGTCGTTCTGCGAGGGCAGCACCTTGGTGATGTCCTCGACGCCGGCCTTCTGCTCCAGGACGTGCGCGGGGAGCAGGCTGTCGCTGCCGGGCTGCGAGAACAGGCCCCGGTAGTCGGCGAACGGCTGGTCCTTGAAGAACGTCGTGGTGATCGTCTTGCCCTCGTCGGCGCACTCGAGCTTCTCGATGTTCTCGTAGCCCGTGCTCGACGAGTCGAAGATCGAGGCCTCCGTGCCGTCCTCGCCCTTGACGGTGGCCTTGCTCGTCGCGGCCAGCCACTTCAGGTGGAAGTCGTCGCAGTCGATGGCCTCGCCGTCGGACCAGACGGCCGCCTTGGCGACCTTCCACTCGATCGTCTGCGGGTCGGTCGACGTCACCTTGACGGAGTCCATCAGGTCGCCGTCGATCTTGATGACCACCTTGCCGTCGATCAGCTCGGTGATGTACGGCGACGGCTGGACGTTCGACAGCGCGATCGTGCTGGAGAAGTTGTTGGTCGCGCCGATGTTGTTGTTGTAGTTGTGGAACGCCTCCTCAACGGCGACCGCGACCTCGCCGATGTCCTCCACCTTCGGACGCTTGAACAGCTCGTCCTGACCGCCGATCTCACCCGGGTTGGCGTCCTGGACGCCACCCTGGTCGCCACTGCCCGAGCCGCCGCCGCTGCACGCGCTCAGCGCGAGCGCGGCGGTGGTCATCAGCGCGAGCGCCGAGACAGCCTTTGATCTCCTCATCGACACGTGCCCTCCTAGCACTGGGTTGGAGCGACCGTTTGGGTCGACTTCCACCCATAACCGTGATGTGCCAAACGCGCCCCGAACCGACACACCGTTGCAGCACGATAAGAACCAGTACGCGGCACGGTCACTGCCCACCGGCCGATCGTGACCAAAGGGTGACACGTTGGTAGCAGCACGCGACTCCGTCGTTACCGGGTGGGAGCGGTCGTTAACCGGACGCGTGGAATACTGTCAATACTGCACCGCGAACGCATCTTGAAGCCAGTGTTTCGTAGCGGTCAACGGTCAACGATCTTCCCGACGCCAGGTGCGGGCCTCGCTCAGGGGCCCCGCGAGCGGGGGTCCCGCGGTCACGCCCTGAACCCCCGGAAGGGCCACCAACAGGTCTGCTACCTGGAACAACGGCATCGCGACGGCCTGCTGCCAGAGCACCGGCTCGATGCTCGCCAGGGCGTCGGCCAGCAGGACGTCGCCCGAGAGGGCCTGTTCGATCACCGGTTGGACCGCCTGGTCGCAAAAACCGGACAGATTCGCCGGAATGGGTGTACCGCCGTCCTCCGGTGACGTCCGACACCCGAATGAGGAAGCCAGAACCGACGCCGAATCACCCGTGTCCGGCTGCGGCACGACAGCAATGTCAACGGTGTTGTCGGATGTGCCGGTATCCGCCAGATCCTGGCCGAACAACGCATTGGGCTGCGTTGTCAGGACGCGGGCAGCGATTCCGGACAATGACAGTTGGCGCTGGACCTGGTTCGCGACGGTCACGTACGGCTCCACGCCGGCCGGTGCGGCGATGGTCAACTCCAGCGGCTTCCCGTCCCGCTCCCACAGCGAACCCGTCCGGGTGAAGCCGGCCTCGGTGAGCAACTGGACGGGGTCGCCGGTGGGCGCCGGCAGGGTCGGCGTGTAACCGGCCGAGGTCGGCAGTGTTACCTGGGAGTCGGCGCGGAGATCCGCACTGGGGCCCCTGCGGCTACCGACGGCGATCAGCTCGTCACGGTCGAGTGACCTCATGACGGCGGTGCGGATGCGGACGTCCTCCAGTTTCGGCGAGGCCGGGCGCAGGAGGACCTGCACGACCTCCGGCCTCGGGACCACGCTCGCGGTGAGCGCCGTGGTCCGACCCAGCTCCTCGACGTCCTTCAGCGCGATGGCGTCGGCGCGGATGAGGGCGACCTGGGCGTCACCGGCGTTGAGCGCTTCGATCGTGTCGTGCTGGTTCGCCCGTCTGAGGGTCACCCGGTCGAGGACGGGAGGCTGCTCCCAGAACCGGTCGCTGCGCTCCAGGACGATCTCGCCGCGCGGCTGGTCGAGGGTGCGGACCGCGAACGGCCCGGCCGTGGCGGGGAAGCTGTCGTCGAGCGCGGCGGCCCACCCGCCGGGGGCGTCCTTGAGCAGGTGCGCGGGCAGCAGGTCGTGGAACAGGCTCCGCCACCCGGGGTAGGGCTCGCTGAAGACGACCTCGACGACCTTGCCGCCCTCGCGGCTCGCGATGTCGTCGATGAGCCGGTACCCGGCCGGGTCGACCACGCCCGGCTCGGTCCGCATCCGCTGCCACAGGTACACGAAGTCCTCCGCCGCGATGGGGGCGGAGTCGGACCAGCTGGCGTCCCGGCGGATCGTGTAGGTCACCGTGTACGGCTCGGCGCTGGTCACCTCGGCGCTGACCAGCAGGTCCAGGTCCACCCGGGGGCTGCCGTCGCCGTCCGTCCGGAAGGTCGAGGGCAGGAGCAGCGAGGCGAGCGCCGTGGTGACGGTGGACTGCGACGCCAGGGTGTGCGGGTTGTACCCGCCCTTGACGTCGTCGACGCCGACGACGACCTCGTTGACCTTCTCCTTGGGGATCACCGTCATCCCGGGCGTGGAGGGCACCAGGGGCGGCGGGGGCGTCGCCGTGCAAGCCGACAGAGCCAGCGCGGCCACCACCGCAACAACCGTTCGCTTCCCCATGGGTACGAGCGTGCCAGATGCGGCGATGACAGTTGACGCCCAGGTCCCACCGAACACCGACCCCGGCCCGCCACACCCCGGCCCGCCCTCGCCCCGGTCCCGGTCCCGGTCCCGGCCTCGGTTCCGGCCTCGGTGCCGTCGGCCGCCGATTCGACAGGCGACTCAGCAGGCCGCTCCGCGAGCGACCCCGTGACCCACCAGGCGGGCACGGCCCGGTATCGGCGTGGTTCTCGGGTTGCGGTCGGGCCTCATGCTCTCAACCGAGATCCGTAACGGCGTTTCCGTACATCCTCGGCCCTATGTTCACCCGATCAGGTGGCCACAGCGCCGAAATCGACGGCCACCCCCGGACCGAAGCCCGGAGGTGGCCGTCAGCACACCCAATATATAAGGAGAAGATCCTCAGCCGCGCAGCTTGAGGCGGTTGCGCTCGCGACCGCGCTGGTTGGCGTCGAGGATGACCTTGCGGACCCGCACGACCTCAGGCGCGACCTCCACGCACTCGTCGACGGCGCAGAACTCCAGCGCCTCCTCCAGCGACAGCTTGCGCGGGCGGGCAAGGGTCTCCATCACGTCCGCGGTCGACGTGCGCATGTTCGTCAGCTTCTTCTCGCGGCACACGTTGACGTCCAGGTCCTCGGCGCGCGGGTTCTCGCCGACGACCATGCCCTCGTACGCGTCGGCGCCCGGCTCGACGAAGAACGTGCCGCGGTCGGCCAGCTGGATCATCGCGTACGCGGTGATCGAACCGGACCGGTCGGCGACCAGGGACCCGTTGTGCCTGGTCCGGATCTCGCCGGCCCACGGGCCGTAGCCCTCGGACACCGCGTTGGCGATGCCGGTGCCGCGGGTCTCCGTCAGGAACTCGGTGCGGAAGCCGATGAGGCCGCGCGACGGCACGACGTAGTCGAGCTTGATCCGGCCGCTGCCGTGGCCGGACATGTTCTCCATGCGGCCCTTGCGGTTGGCGAGCAGCTGGGTGATGGCGCCCAGGTGCTCCTCCGGAGCGTCGATGGTGAGGCGCTCGAACGGCTCGTGCAGCTTGCCGTCGACCGTCTTGGTCACCACCTGCGGCTTGCCGACGGTGAGCTCGAAGCCCTCCCGCTTCATCTGCTCGACCAGGATGGCCAGCGCCAGCTCGCCGCGGCCCTGGACCTCCCAGGTGTCGGGGCGCTCGGTGGGCAGGACGCGGACGGACACGTTGCCGACCAGCTCGGAGTCCAGCCGGGCCTTGAGCACCCGGGCGGTGAGCTTGGTGCCGCCGTTGCGGCCGGCCAGCGGCGAGGTGTTGACGCCGATGGTCATCGAGATGGCGGGCTCGTCGACGGTGATCCGGGGCAGCGGCTCCGGGTTGTCGACGTCGGCGAGGGTGTCGCCGATGGTGATCTCCGGGATGCCCGCGATGGCGACCAGGTCGCCGGCGTGGGCCTCCTCGGCGGGGACGCGGTCGAGCGCCTCGGTGATCAGCAGTTCGGTGATGCGGACCTTCTGCACGCTGCCGTCCTCGCGGCACCACGAGACGGTCTCGCCCTTGCGGATGCGGCCGGCGGCGATGCGGCACAGCGCGATGCGGCCGAGGAACGTGGACGCGTCCAGGTTCGTCACGAGCGCGCGCAGCGGGGCGTCGGCGTCGCCGGTCGGGGCCGGGATGTGGTTGAGCAGGACCTCGAACAGCGAGTCGAGGTTCTCCTCGTCTGGCAGGCCGCCGTCCTCGGGCTGGTTGAGGGACGCACGACCGGCGCGCGCGGAGGCGTAGACGACCGGCAGGTCGAGCACGGAGTCGTCGGCGCCGACCTCGGTGGCCAGGTCGAGCAGCAGGTCGTGGGCCTCGTCGACGACCTCGGAGATCCGGGCGTCGGGGCGGTCGACCTTGTTCACCACGAGGATGACGGGCAGGCCGGCGGCCAGCGTCTTGCGCAGCACGAACCGGGTCTGCGGCAGCGGCCCCTCGGAGGCGTCGACCAGCAGCACGACGCCGTCGACCATGGACAGGCCGCGCTCGACCTCACCGCCGAAGTCGGCGTGGCCGGGGGTGTCCACCACGTTGATGGTGACGTCGCCGTCGGGCGTGTGCCGGCGGACGGCGGTGTTCTTGGCGAGGATGGTGATGCCCTTCTCGCGCTCCAGCTCGCCCGAGTCCATGACCCGGTCGACGAGCTCGGCTCGTGCGGAGAAGGCCCCGGACTGGCGGAGCATGGCGTCGACCAGAGTGGTCTTGCCGTGGTCAACGTGCGCGACGATCGCCACGTTGCGCAGGTCGTTGCGGACCAGCGTTTCCTTGATCGACGCGGTGGCCGTGGGCACGCGGAACTCCTAGAGCTGAGGTAGAGCGAGGGAGGGCCGGGCGCCGGACAGAGAGCACGAGCACGCGCGCAGCCTCGATCAGTCTACCGGGCGCGGCGTCATTACCACACACGGCCGGTGGTGAACTGAGCCTCACCCGGTCGTGTCGCCTAGCCTGATCGACCGGAGGTGGCGCCGACGTGGGCAAGAAGGTCAAGAAGAAGTGCTGCCGTTCCACGCCCCGCTGCGAGCGGTGCCCGGTCCTGGCGATGAAGAAGAAGGGCAAGGGCGGCTGACGCCCCGCCGCGCCGGGAGCGGCATAGGAGAAATGTAGGCCGGTGAGACGCGGTGGGAACACGCTACGATCGCGGCATGCGCGCTTCTCACACGTTCTGGTGGTCCGCCTTCCGGCGGCCCTGAGAACTGCGCGTCACACGAACGCAGGCCGCCCGCTGGGGCGGCCTTCGCGCGTTTCGGGGGCTCTCGCGGCGGGCCCACCGAAGGGAAGAACGATGACGAGGCTGTCCGCGATCACCCCGTCCGGCTCGGTCCAGCTGGGCAACTACCTGGGCGCCATCCGGCAGTGGGCCGCCGAGGGCACCGACGAGGACGTGTACTTCATCAGCGACCTGCACGCGATGACGACGTCGCACAACCCGTCGCGATTGCGGGCGTTGACCAGGGAGCAGTTGGCGGTGCTGGTCGCGACCGGCGTGGACCCGCGGTCGGTGTCGGTGCAGTCGGACCTGGTGCGCGAGCTGGGCGCGCTGACGTGGGTGCTGGAGTGCACCTGCACGTACGGCGAGGCGGCGCGGATGATCCAGTTCAAGGAGAAGTCGAAGGGCCGGTCGTCGGTGCGGTTGAGCCTGCTCACGTACCCGGTGCTGATGGCGGCGGACATCCTGCTCCAGGGGGCGCGGGAGGTGCCGGTGGGCGACGACCAGCGGCAGCACGTGGAGCTGGCGCGGGCGTTGGCGCGGCGGTTCAACGGGACGTACGGCGAGGTGTTCGCGATGCCGAAGGCCGTGGTGCCGCCGACGGCGGCGCGGGTGCGCGACCTGGCCGACCCGACGCGGAAGATGGCGAAGTCGGCGAAGGACTCGGCGGGCACGGTGTTCGTGCTGGACTCGCCGGACCTGGTGCGCCGGAAGGTGCGGCGGGCGGTGACGGACGACCTGGGCGTGGTGCGCTACGCGCCCGAGGAGCAGCCGGGCGTGGCGAACCTGCTGGAGGTGCTGGCGGCGTGCGTGCGCAAGGCTCCGGAGGAGGTGGCCGAGTCGGTCAAGGGCTACGCGGAGCTGAAGGAGGTCACCGCCGAGGCGGTGGTCGAGGAGCTGCGGCCGGTGCGGGAGCGGACGCGTGAGCTGCTCGACGACCCGGCAGAGCTGGACCGCGTGCGCCGGCACGGCGCGGAGCGCTCGCGCGAACGTTCCCGCCACCGCCTGGACGCCGCCCTCCGCGTCTCCGGCCTGGGCTGACCCGCGAGTCGTACGTCCAGGTCGCGCGAGTCGTACGTCCGGACCGCGAGAGTCCAACGTTCAGGTCGCGAGAGTCCAACGTTCGGGGGCCCTGAGTTCTTTACTCGCGAGTGTAGAACTCAGGGGTCCTGGACGTAGGACTCTCGCGACCTGAACGTACGACTCGCGCGACCTGGGGGGACGACTCGCGGGAGGAGGGGGTGGAGGGCGGGGAGGAGGGCCCGGTCGGCGGGGAGCCAGTCGAGGGTGGCCAGGTCGGCGGCGGTGATCCAGCGGGTGGCCTGGTGGTCGGTCGGGGTGGGGGTGCCCGACAGGAGGCGGGCGGCGTAGGCGCGGAGGACCAGGTCGGCGCGCAGGGGGACGTCGGGACCGACCTGGGTGGTGGGCTCGACGGTGACGGCGAGTTCCTCGGCGCACTCGCGGGTCACGGCGTCGTGGTCGGACTCGCCCGGTTCCACGCGTCCGCCCGGCAGTTCCCAGCGGCCGGCGGCGTCGGCCGGGTAGGCGCGCTGCTGGACGAGGAGGCGGCCGTCGTGGACGACGGCGGCTGCCACGACCACGCGGGCGTCGAGCAGTTCGCGGGAGCGGCGGGACACGGCGGTGGCGCGGGCCTCCAGGACCTTGAGCGCGAGGCCGCGGCCGACCACCACGTCGGCGAAGCGGCCGACCTGCCCGCCGGGGCTGGTCCACTCGACGCGGTCCACGACGACGGTGCCGCCGCCGGTGTGCCGCAGGTCGGTGGCGAGGGCGAGGCGCGGCAGGGGGCCGGTGACGAGTTCGGCGGACAGGCCGGTGGTGTCGGCGCGGGTGACGCGCAGGACCCCGGTGACGGGTCCGGCGGCGGCGGTGAGGGTGGCGCCCTCGTGCAGGACGGGGCCGTCGGACGTCAGCCGCACGCCCAGCCCGCGGACGGCACGGGTCAGGAGCGGGGCGTCCAGCAGGGCGGCGGCCACCGTGCGCGGGGGTGCGTCGACCAGCGTGGTGGTCCTGAGCTCGGGCACGGGCGAGATCCTGCCATCACCGGTAGGTGGGCCAGCGGACCTCCAGCCGGGCGCCGCCCTCGGGTGATTCGCCGGCGCGCACGGTGCCGCGCCGGCGTCGCACGAGGTGGGCGACGAGCGCGAGGCCGAGGCCGAAGCCGCCGGTGGCGCGGCCCCGGTCGGACTCGACGCGGTAGAACCGGTCGAACACCCTCTCCCGGTGCTCCTCGGGGATGCCGTGGCCGTCGTCGTCCACGACGAGCCGGATCTCGCGGGCCGCGGGCAGCACGGAGAGCCGGATGAACGTGCGGGCGTGGCGGGCGGCGTTGCGCAGCAGGTTGTCGACGACCAGCTCGACCTCGGTGCGGGCGGCGGAGATCATGCAGGCGCTCATGGGGGCGGCGACCTGCACGAGCAGGTCGGTGTCGCCGAGGCGGTCCACGGCGGCCTGCACCTGGAGCACGAGGTCGACGGGTTCGGCGCGGGGCAGTTCGCCGGTGTCGGCGCGGGCGAGGATGAGCAGGGCGTCGACCAGCTCGGACAGCCGGATGGACTCCTCGACGACGGATTCGAGGACTTCGATGGAGAAGTCGGGGTCGGGGTGGGCGACGGCGACCTCGGCCTGGGCGCGCACGGACGTGACGGGTGAGCGCAGCTCGTGGGCGGCGTCGCCGGTGAAGCGCCGCAGCCGTTCGGTGGCCTCGTCGCGGCGGGCGAGGAGGCCGTTCAGCGCGACCGCGAGCGCTTGCAGCTCGTCGCGGGCGGCGGGCACGGGGAGGCGTTGGCCGCGCGGCAGCTCGCCGGCGGCGACGCGCATCCGCTCGACCGGCCGCAGCGAGGTCCGCACGGCGAACCAGGTGGCGATGCCGACGAGGACGGCGACGAGGACGGCGGCGAGCAGCAGCCAGCGGGTGCCGAGCCGGTTGGCGCCCTGGTAGCCGACGAGGGTGTCGCCCGCGACGTGCAGGCGGGGCGTGCCGTCGGGGGTGAACTCGACGCGCCCGATCCAGCGGTGGGCGCTGTCGCCGTCGATGCGCAGGACGGGTTCGCCGGACTTGAGCAGGCGGATGTCGGCGGGGGTCAGGCCGGTGGGCGGCCCGCCGTCGAGGGGGTTGCCCGCGGTGTCCAGCACGCGCGTGCTCCCCGCCTTGGCCAGCTCCGCGTCGACGGCGCTGACCTGCACCGCCCCGATGAGGCGCGGGGCGAGGAGGGTGAACGCGAGCAGGCACATCAGGGCGACGCCGGTGGCGACGACGGTGATCCGGAACCGCAGCGTGCGCCGCAGCCACCACCGTCGCGGCCACCAGCGGCGCGGGCTCACCTGCGCCTGCTGGCCGCCGAGCCGAGGGCGGCGTCCAGGTCGGGCGTGGACGCCAGGTAGCCGTGGCCCCGGACGGTGCGCACGACCTCGCCCGCGCCCATGGCGTCGAGCTTGCGCCGCAGGTAGCCGACGTAGACCTCGACGGCGTTGCGGGTGGCGGCCTGCTCGTCGCCCCACACGGTGCGCAGCAGCTCGTCCTTGGTGACGACGGACCCGGCGCGGCCGGCGAGGACGTCGAGCACGGCGTACTCGCGCGGGGAGAGGGCGACGGGTTCGCCGGCCCAGCTGACCTCGCGCACGGCGCGGTCCACGACGAGGTCGCCGAGCTTGAGCCGGCGGCGCGCCAAGTCCGCGTCGTTGCGCCGCAGCAACGCCCGGACCTGGGCGACGAGCACCACGAACGAGAACGGCTTCACCAGGTAGCCGTCGGCGCCGAGGTCGAGGCCGTCGGCCTGGTCCACCTCGCCGTCCTTCGCGGACACCATCAGCACGGGCGTGCGCACGCCCTCGGCGCGCATCCGCTGGAGCACCCGGTAGCCGGACAGGCCGGGCAGCATGATGTCGAGCAGCACCACGTCGAACGCGCCGGTCAGCGCGACCCGCAGCGCGGTGGGGCCGTCGGCGGCGGTGACGACCTCCATGCCCTCCGCGGACAGCCCGCGCTCCAGCGCGCGCCGCACGCCGACCTCGTCGTCCACAACCAGCACCCGTGGTCTCACGTCCCACAGCATGCCCGTTCGGTGGGACGATCGTCGTGCGGCTCTCAGTGCCCTCTCAGCCTCTCAGCACCATCTCAGGACGGCCGGAGGAGGGTCTGGGGTGTCGGGTCGCACGGGGTTGCCCGGCAGGAGGAGGGGTCATGAACCGCAGGAGGGTGACGGTGGCCGCCGCGGCGGTCGGCGTGCTCGCCGGTGTCACCGGGTTGGGGGTGCTGGCGATGCCCGCCGGCGCCGGCCAGGCACCGGTGCTGCCGGAGGTGAGCGCCGAGTCGCTGGTCGAGTCGGTGGTCACGGCGAAGCCCGCCGCGTTCGGCGGGTCCGTCGAGGTGTCCAACGACCTGGGCGTCCCGGCGATCGCGGGCCTGCCCCAGCTGTCGGACGGGGACAGCGCGGTGCGGCTGTGGAGCGACGGCTCCGGCAAGGTGCGCGTCCAGCTGCCCGCCGGGGACGCGGAGAAGACGTTCGTCGACGACGGCACGACCGGGTGGCTGTGGGACTCGGCCGAGCGGACCGTGGACAAGTTCCCGCACGGCGCGGCGCAGAAGCCGCAGGAGGCGGCGGCGGCCGACCCGGTGGCGCTGGCGCGCGACGTCGTGTCCCGGCTGAAGGAGTTCAGCGAGGTCACCGTCGACGGCACCGCGCGGGTGGCGGACCGCCCGGCGTACGAGCTGGTGCTGTCGCCGAAGCCGACGGAGAAGACGGTGCTGCGCGAGGTCCGCGTGGCGGTCGACTCCGAGCTGCGGGTGCCGCTGCGGCTGGCCGTGCTGACCAACGGCACGAACGCGCCCGCCGTGCAGGTCGGGTTCTCCGAGCTGAACGTCGGCCCGCAGGACGCGGCGCTGTTCTCGTTCACGCCGCCCGCCGGGGCGACGGTGACCGAGGCCGGGGTCGAGGGGCCGTCGGAGCGGGACAAGGCCGCCGCCGAGCAGGTGTTCGGCGAGGCGGACCCGCAGGTCGTGGGCGAGGGCTGGGACGTGGTGCTGACCGCGCGGGTGCCCGAGGGCGCGCTGACGGCGTTCGCCGAGCAGGAGGGTGGGCCCGCCGACCGCGGTCCGCGCCGGCCGGGTGCCGGGATGGGCGGCGAGATGGGTGGCGACACCGACGTGCAGGGCATGCTCCGGCAGCTGGGCAAGCAGGTCAGCGGCCCGTGGGGGTCCGGCACGCTGATCACCGCCCGGGTGGGTGGCGTGCTGATCGCGGACGACGGCCGGGTGGCGGTCGGCGCGGTGCTCGAGCAGGTGCTGGTGGACGCGATCGGCCAGGTCAAGTGACCACCTCGACCAGTGCGCGGGTGGAGTCGGCGACCGCCGGCTCCACCCCGGTCCTCGCGGCCCGGACGCGGGGACTGCGCAAGGTGTACGGGCGGACTGTCGCGGTCGACCGGGTGGACCTCGACGTGCCGCGGGGGGCGGTGCTCGGGATGCTCGGCCCCAACGGGTCGGGCAAGACCACCACGATCCGCATGATGCTCGGACTGGTGCGACCGACCGAGGGGGAGGTCGAGCTGCTGGGCAGGGCGCTGCCCGACGGGGCGGCGGCGGCGTTGCCGCACGTCGGCGCACTGGTCGAGGGTCCGGGGTTCCACCCGTTCCTGTCGGGGCGGGAGAACCTGCGGCGGGCGGCGGCCTTCGAGCCGCTGCTCGCCACCGGCGACATCGGGCGGGCCGTGGAGGACGCGCTGGAGCGGGTCGGCCTGGGCGCCGCCGCGCACCGCCGCTACCGCGGCTACTCGCTGGGCATGAAGCAGCGCCTGGGCCTGGCCGGGGCGCTGCTGGTGCCGCGGGAGCTGATCGTGCTGGACGAGCCGACGAACGGCCTCGACCCGGCGGGCACCCGCGAGGTGCGCAAGGTCGTCGCGGACCTGCACGAGGCGGGCAGCACGGTGGTCGTGTCGTCGCACCTGCTGTCCGAGATCGAGGCGACCTGCACGCACGTCGCCGTGCTGCACCGCGGCACGGTGGTGGCGCAGGGCGAGCTGGGTGAGTTGCTGCGGGCGGACGGCAGCTCGCTGCTGGTCACCACGCCGGACGTGGACACCGCGCTGAACGCGCTGCGCAACGGCCGCATCTCGGCCCGCCCGTCGGACGACGGGGTGCGGGTGGAGCTGATCGGCACGACCGCGCCCGTGGTGCTGGCGACGCTGGTCGGGGCGGGTGTGGCGGTGCACGAGGCGCGGCGGCACCGGACGGGTCTGGAGGACCTGTTCGCGCGCCTCACCGAGGCCGAGGAGTCCGAGCACAACCTGTCCGCGGTGGACACGATCGAGGAGGGTGCGCGATGAGCGCGGGTGTCGCGACGGGCGCGCCGGTCGCCGCGCGGGCGCCGCTGGGCAGGCAGCTGCGCTCGGAGCTGCGGTGGATCGTCCGCCGGCCCCGCACCGTGATCGGGTTGGCGTCGCTGTGCCTGGTGCCGGTCCTGGCGGGCGTCGGCCTGTGGTTCGCCGTCGACGGCGAGGGTCCGGCCGGACCGGGGCTGGCCGCGATCATCTCCGGCAATGGCCTGGTGCTGCCGGTGTTCACGCTGTTCCTGGCGCTGCCGCTGCTGCTGCCGCTGGTGGGGGCGATCTGGGCGGCCGACGGCCTGGCCGGCGAGGCCCAGCACGGGACGCTGCGCGGCCTGATGATCGCGCCGGTGGGCCGGTTGCGGCTGTTGGGGATCAAGGCGTTCGGCGTGGCCACGATGACGCTGGCCGCCGTCACCCTGATCGCGGTCGTCGGCGCGGTCGTGGGAGTGGTCCTGTTCGGCGGCGGGGGGATGCTCACGCTGTCCGGGTCGACGCTGCCGCTCGGCGCGGCGCTCGGGCGGATCGCGCTGACCGTGCTGCTGGTCACCGTGCAGGTGTGGGGCGTGGCGGCGATCGCGCTGGCGATCTCGGCGTGCACCGAGCACCCGCTGGTGGTGATGGCCGCGACCATGGCGGGCGTCATCGTGTTCGCGGTGCTGGGCGTGTTCCAGTCGCTGGACTGGCTGCACCCGTACCTGATCACCTCGGCGTGGGAGGGCCTGGTCGACGTCATGCGCGACCCGCTGCCGACCGGGGAGCTGTGGCGCAGCACCGCGCTGGCCGGGTGCTACGTCGTCATCGGCCTGTCGCTGGCGGCAATGCGGTTGGCCACGAAGGACAACTGAGCTGTACTGGGCGCGTGGAGACGGAGCGGTTGGCGCTGCGCGCGTTCGTGGGGTCCGACGTGGACGACGTGGCCCGGCTGCTCGGCGAACCGCGCGTCATGCGGTACGTCGAGGACGGCAGGCCGGTGCCGCGCACGCGCGTGGAGGCCGAGGTCATGCCGAGGCTGCTCGCCGGGGGCTGGTGGGCGGCGCACGCGCGGGCGACCGGCGGGTTCGTCGGCTGGTTCGAGCTGAGCCCGGCGGGCGACGGCGTGGCCGAGCTGGGCTACCGGCTGCACCCCGACCACTGGGGCCGCGGGTACGCCACCGAGGGCGCGAGGGCGCTGGTGGCGCACGGCTTCGCGACGGGGCTGCGCCGGATCACCGCGACCGCGATGGCGGTCAACACCGGGTCGCGGCGGGTGCTGGAGAAGGCCGGGCTGCGGTACGTGCGGACGTTCCACGAGGAGTGGCCCGACCCGATCGAGGGCTGGGAGCAGGGGGACGTGGAGTACGAGCTCACCCGATGAGGGCGATCCCGTCGTGGTCCACGGCGAGGCGCACCCGGTCGCCGGGCGACGGGGGTCCGGCGACCGGGGCGACCGCCTCGAACTCCTCCCCGTCCACGCAGACCAGCAGCCGCACGTGGTCGCGCCGGTGCACGCGCTCCAGCACGTCGGCGGTCAGCGGTCCGGCCGGGTCGACGCGCAGCGCGGTGGACCGCAGCCCGACCCGCGCGTCGACGCCCACCAGCTCGCGCGCCGCCTCGGGGTTCAGCACCCTGCCGCAGCCCAGGAACCGGGCCGTGTCGACGTCCGCGGGCCGCCGCCACACCTCGGTCGGCGCGCCCACCTGCGTGATCCGGCCCGCCCGCATGACCGCCACCCGGTCGGCCAGGGTGAACGCCTCGTCGTGGTCGTGCGTCACCACCAGCGCGGTCGCCCCGGCCTCCCGCAGCAGCCGCGCCAGGTCCACCGCCAACTGCTCGCGCAGCGCCCGGTCCAGCGCCGACAGGGGTTCGTCGAGCAGCAGCAGCTTCGGCCGGGGCGCCAGCGCCCGCGCCAACGCCACCCGCTGCTGCTCACCGCCGGACAGCTCGGTCACGCGCCGCCGCCGGTAGCCGGCCAGGCCGACCAGTTCCAGCAGCTCGTCGACCCGCTTGTCCCGCGCCTCCCGCTCCGCGCCCGCCATGCGCATCCCGAACGCCACGTTGCCCGCGACGTCCCGGTGCGGGAACAGCTGGCCGTCCTGGAACACCAGGCCGAACCCGCGCCGGTGCACGGGCGTCCCGGCCAGGTCCGCGCCGTCCCACGACACCGCACCGCCCGACGGCGGCTCCAACCCGGCCACCGCCCGCAGCAGCGTCGACTTGCCGCAGCCCGACGGCCCGAGCAGCGCCACCACCTCGCCGTCCGCGATGTCCAGGTCCACCCCGGACACCGCGGTCACGTCCCCGTACCGCACGGTCAGGCCGGCCACCCGCAACGCCATCAGAACTCCCCGCCGCTCGGCACGCGCAGCCGCTCGATCGCGAGCACTGCCACCGTGGTCACCACCATCAGCAGCGCGCACGCCGCGTACGCCATCTGGCTGTTGAGCTGCCCGGGCCGCGACATGAGCCGCGCGATGACCACGGGCAGCGTCGGCGCGTCCGGCCGGGCCAGGAAGCTCGTCGCGCCGAACTCGCCGAGCGCCACCACGAACCCGAACCCGGCCGCCGCGACCAGCGACCGCGACGCCAGCGGCAGGTCCACCTCGCGCCACACCCGCCACGGGCTCGCGCCCAGCGTCGCCGCCGCCTGCCGCAGCCGCTCGTCGACCGCCCGCAGCACGGGCAGCACGATCCGCACCACCAGCGGCGTCACCACCAGCGCCTGGGCGAGCGGCACGAGCAGCGGCGACGTGCGGAAGTCGCCCGGCAGGGCGTCCATCGTGACCAGGTAGCCGAAGCCGACGGTCACCGCGGACACGCCGAGCGGCAGCATCAGCGCCGTGTCCAGGGTTTCCGCGAACCACGACCCGTGCCGCCGCAGGCCCACCAGCACCACCGCCGACAGCACGCCCACGGCCAGCGCCACCAGCGTCGCGTCGGTGGCCACGCGCACCGAGTTCAGCGCCGCGTCGAGCCCGGTGACGGCGAGCGTGCCGCGCTCCCCCGTGCCCGCCAGCGCCCGGTACCCGTCGAGGCTCCAGCCGTCCCGGGTGGCCAGCGACCGCACCAGCAGCCCCACCACGGGGGTCAGCAGCAGCGCCACCACCAGCCACGCCGCCGCGACCACGCCCCACTCGCCGCCGGTCGGCCGGCGCGGCGGTTCGACGCGCAGCGGCATGCCGCGCTCGCGCCTGCGCCGGGCCGCGCCGCCGACCAGCAGCACCGCCACCACGGCGACGAACTGGAGCAGCGACAGCGCCGCCGCGCCGGACAGGTCGAACAGCTCCACCGTGCGCAGGTAGATCTCGGTCTCCAGCGTGCGGTGCCGCGCTCCACCCAGCACCAGCACGACGCCGAAGCTGGTGGCGCAGAACAGGAACACCACCGACGCGGCCGACCCGATCGCCGGGGCCAGCGCGGGCAGCGTCACGGCGGTGAACGCCCTGGGCCGCGACGCGCCGAGCGCCCGCGCCGCGTCCTCCGCCCGCCGGTCCACCCGCGCCCACAGGCCGCCGACGGTGCGGGCGACCACGGCGACGTTGAAGAACGCGTTGGCCAGCACGATCGGCAGCACGCCGCCGTCCGGCCACAGCGCCCGGAACGCCAACCCCACCACCACGGTCGGCAGCACGAACGGCACCATCACCGCCGCCCGCACCACGCCCGCGCCGCGCACCCGGCACCGGGCCAGCAGGAACGCCACCGGCATGCCCGCGACCAGCGCGAACAGCGTCGCGGCGGCGGCCTGGCCGAGGGTGAAGCCGACCAGGTCCCACGTCGCGCCGTCACCGAGGACCCGCAGGACACCGCCCTCGCCGAACCCCAGGCCCACGATCGCCGCCACCGGCCAGGCGAAGAACACGCCCAGGAACGCCAGCGGCACCAGCGCGGCCAGGGACCAGCCGAGGACGGGCCGGGCGACCACGCGCGGGCGGATCAGCCCTGCACGATGGTGCGCCACTCCTGCACCCACCGCTCCCGGTTGGCGTCCACCTCGTCGGCCGGCAGCGAGCGCGACGACGTCGGCAGCGGGGCCGCCTTCGCCCACGCCTCGGGCAGCGCCACGCCCTCCCGCGACGGGTAGACGTACATCTGCCCCGGCACGTCGGCCTGCACGGCCTCCGACAGCAGGAAGTCGACGACCTTCTTCGCGTCCTCCGGGTTCTTCGCGCCGCTCAGCACGCCCGCGTACTCCACCTGCCGGTAGCAGGTGTCCAGCAGCGCCTTGGTGCGCGGCTGCCCGTCGTCGCCGATCTCGGCCGACGGCGAGGACGCGTAGGACACCACGATCGGGCGCGGCCCCTTGCCGCTGGAACCGGAGAAGTCCTGCGTGTACGCCTCCTCCCAGCCGCTGACGACCTTCACGCCGTTGGCCGCGAGCTGCCCCCAGTAGTTCCGCCAGTTGGCCTCGCCGAACGTGGCGATCGTGGCGAGCAGGAACGCCAGGCCCGGCGACGAGGTGGCCGGGTCCTGCACGACCAGCATGTCCCGGTACTTCGGATCGGCGAGCTGGGCGAGCTGGGTGGGTTCGCCGACGTCCTCCAGGGCGGCGACGTCGATGTTGAGGCACACGTCGCCGACGTCCACCGCGTGCAGCCGGTTCGGCGGGTCGAGCCGGTAGCGCTGCGCGCCCTTGTCGGCCTCCGGGCTCGCGTGCTCGGCGAATACGCCCTCCTTCAACGCGCGGGACGCGAAGGTGGAGTCGACGCCGAACGCGACGTCGCCGATCGGGTTGTCCTTGGTCAGCACCAGCTTGTTGGTGACCTCGCCCGCGTCACCGCTGGCCAGCGGCTTGACCGTGATGCCGGTGTCGGCCTTGAACCCGTCGAGCAGCTCCTGGGACAGCGCGAACGAGTCGTGCGTCACCAGGGTCACCACCCGCTCCCGGTCCGCGGGCGCCTGGCCGGTGGTCACCGAGCAGCCCGTGAGCAGCGCGAACGCGGTCGCGGCGGTCAATGCGCGTCGAAGCATCATCTCTCCCTACACCGGCATGACCCGGATCAGGTGTGGACGGTCGAAGGCTCGCGCGCCTTCCTCTCAGCCCGGCGCAGCACCGGACTCCCGTGGTGAACGCGCAGCCTACCCCGCCCGGTGGCACGATCGGGTGCATGGCCGAACTGCTGACCGACGACCAGGTGACCGCCGCGCTGACCTCCCTGCCCTCGTGGAAGGCCGAGGGGAGCGCCCTGGTGCGCGTCGTGGAGCTGGAGAGCTTCCGGCGGGCGATCGACGTGGTGAACCGGGTGGCGGAGATCGCCGAGCGGGTGGACCACCACCCGGACATCGCGATCCACTGGCGCACGCTGACGTTCCGCTGCTGGACGCACGTGCGCGGCGGGATCACCGCCCTCGACGTGTCACTGGCCGAGGAGGTCGACTCGGTGCTCGACGACGGGCTCCGGTGACCTCCGCCGCAGCACCACGGCGATCGTGACGAGCGTCAGGACCCCCACCGCCGGGTACACCCAGCCCAGCGCCGAGTAGTACCAGGGTCGCGGGATCACCCAGATCGACGGCTGGGCGTTGAGCAGGAACGAGATCAGGTAGCTGCCGATCGCCGCGACCCACGCGAACGCCGTCACGGTCGCCAGCACGTGCCGCGCGCGGTAGGTCGACCACATCAGGGCGGGCACCGCCCACACCCAGTGGTGGCTCCACGAGATCGGCGACACCAGCAGGCCGAGGAGCTGCACGGTGACGATCATCGCCAGCACGTCCTTCGCCTTCACGGCGGCGTGCAGCGCGAACCCGGTGAGCACCGCCGCCGCCGCGACCGCCGCGAGGAAGACCGGCCCGGTCTGGATGTCGTGACCGAGGGTGCGGCTCAGCGCGCCGCGCAGCGACTGGTTGATCGCCGACCCGACCGGGCCGACGCGCGTGGCGTCGCCGAGCAGGTGGAACCAGTACTCGGCGGACAGCCGCGGCGACACGACCCACGCGAGGCCGACCGTGCCCGCGAACGCGACGACCGACCACACCGCGGCCCTGTACTGCCTGGTGACGAGGAAGTAGAGGCCGGAGATCGCGGGCGTCAGCTTCAGCCCGGCGGCGATCCCGACGCCCGCGCCCTGCTTCCAGGCGGTGGCGCTGACCAGCGTCCCGACCAGCAGGGCGGCCAGCACGAGGTTGATCTGGCCGTAGTTGAGCGTGGTGCGGACCGGTTCGACCCAGATGAACAGGCCCGTCCACAGCAGCGCGCGGCGCGGGTCGTTGCTGCCCGCGAGGCTCAGCGACTTCGTCGTGAGGTACCAGAGGCAGGCGAGGCTCAGCAGCTGCCAGAACCAGCGCGCCACCCCCCACGGCACCCAGGACAGCGGCACGAACACGATCGCCGAGAACGGCGGGTAGGTGAACGGCAGGGCGAACTGGTCGGAGAACTCCTTCAGCCGCCACTCGTAGAGGCCGCCCGTGAACAGCTCGGGCGAGGCGTTGCGGTAGACCATCAGGTCCACCATGGTCATCTTCGTCTGGAAGGCGACCATCGCCAGGTGACCGAGGACAGACAGCCCGAACACCCACGGCGCGAGGACGAGCACCCGGCTCTCCAGTGCGCGCAGTCCCACCCTGTACCTCCACGATCGTGTGAATTGCATGACTACCGGGCCACGAACCGGGGTACCCGGACGTCAAGACGAGTGGGAGATCAATACCGCAAGGGGATTCGCATGACCGCCGACATCGTCGTGTTCACCGTCTCGGCCCTGGGCATGCTGGCCACGGCCGGGGGCGTCTTCGCCCTCGCGCGCCACAGCCGCAACCAGGTGCGCTGACGACACCAGACAGTACCTCGGGCCGGTCCACCATCGGGTGGGCCGGCCCGAGGTCGTTCCGCCCCACCCGGGCCGACCGGGTGGGGCAACCGCCCAGGTGGGGCTGGAATGACCTCCGTACCGCCGGTACCGAGCGCCTCCCGGGCCACCTGATCAGGCACTGGACCTGCGCGGACACCCCTGCTCCACTGGTGATCACGGCGCCCCGCAACCCAGGAGGCACACCCGTGAGCACAGCCCACGCCGCGGTACCGGACTACCGTGGAGCCATGACCGCTTCGCCCGACTGGACGCGACCACCGCGCGAAGAGGGGTGGTTCGCGGAGGACCTGGACCGGCTGCACGGGGCGCCCCGGCACATCGAGCTGATCGACGGAGCGCTCGTCCACATGATGGCCCCACAGCGGTTCTGGCACGGCTACGTCATCGACATGCTCGTGTCGGCGTTCCGGGCCCAGGCACCGCACGGCATCCACGTGGCCCGCGAACTGACCGTGCGCCTGGACCTTCACAACCGTCCTGAACCCGACATCATCGTGACCAGGTCCCCGTTCGCCCGGGGCCAGACCTGGGCGGAACCCGCCGACGTCCTGCTCGCCGTGGAAGTGGTGTCACCCGAATCGGCGGAACGCGACCGCACGATCAAGCCGCGCAAGTACGCGCAGGCCGGTATCGCCCACTTCTGGCGCGTCGAGGAAGACGATCGCACGGTGACCGTGCACGTCCACGAGCTGGAAGGGTCCGGGAAGCGCTACCGGGAGGTCGGCGTCTTCGACGACGAACTGGTCCTCTCCGCCCCGTTCGACATCAAGCTCAGGCTCACCGAACTGACCTGAGTCGAACCGGTCCGGAAGCCGTCCTGCCCCACCGGGGCCGGCGGGACGGGGTGGCCGCCCAGGTCACCCGTGAGCACAGCCCACGCCGCACCGCCGCGTTACGGCAAGGCCATGACCGGCCTGCCCGACTGGACGCGACCACCGAGCGAAGAGGGGTGGTTCGCGGAGGACCTGGACCGGCTGCACGGGGCGCCCGCGCACACCGAATCGCCAACGCACTCGAAGCCCAGGCACCGGCGGACCTGACCGTCGATCACGAGATGACCATTCGCCTCGACAAGCGCAACCGCCCCGAGCCCGCGCTGCGCGACCGGGAGGTCGGCGTCTTCGACGACGAACCGGTCCGGCTCGGACGGCAGCGGAGTCCGCTCGGCCCGCACGACGTTCCGGAACGGTCGGTCAGTAGTGGTAGCGCGCGGCGAGCACGATGATCTCCTGCTCCGCGACGAGGTAGACGAGGCGGTGCTCGTCGTCGATCCGCCTGGACCAGGCTCCGGCCAGGTGGTACTTCAACGGTTCGGGCTTCCCGATCCCCGTGAAGGGATCACGCAGGACGTCCTCGATGAGCTTGTTGATCCGAGCGAGCACCTTGCGGTCGTTCTTGAGCCAGGAGGTGTAGTCCTCCCAGCCGTGCTCCTCGAAGACGAGCCTCACCCGGCTCCCTCTCCCGCATCCGCCGCGTCGGGGTCGATCAACTCACGGGTCGACGTGCCGACACCACCGAGGGCGTTCTCGTACGCCTTGAGCAGGCGACGGGCGTTGGCCGGGGACCGCAGCAGGTAGGAGCCCTCCCGGAGAGCCGCGTAGTCCTCGGCGGACATCAGGACGGCGTTCCCGTGCTTGGAGACGATCTCGACGACGTCGTGGTCGTCGTTGACCTGCTTGATCAGCGGGAACAGTTCCCTGCGCGCCTCGCTCGCGGTGATGGACATGCCGCACCCCCATCCAGTGGTACTGGATATCGTACCACTGGATGTGCCTCGACGACCGGCTCAGACGTTGAAGCGGAACTCCACGACGTCGCCGTCCGCCATCACGTAGTCCTTGCCCTCCATGCGCACCTTGCCCGCCGCCTTCGCCGCGGCCATCGAGCCGGCTTCCACGAGGTCCTCGAAGGAGACCACCTCGGCCTTGATGAAGCCCCGCTCGAAGTCCGTGTGGATCACGCCCGCCGCCTGCGGGGCCGTCGCGCCCTTCGGGATGGTCCAGGCGCGCGACTCCTTGGGACCCGCCGTCAGGTAGGTCTGGAGGCCCAGGGTGTGGAACCCGGCCCTCGCCAACGAGTGCAGCCCCGGCTCGTGCTGGCCGATCGACTCCAGCAGCTCACGGGTGGACTCCTCGTCCAGCTCCAGCAGCTCGGACTCGACCTTGGCGTCCAGGAACACCGCGTCCGCCGGGGCCACGAGCTCGCGCAGCTCCTTGAGCTTCGCCTCGTCGGTCAGGACCGACTCGTCGGCGTTGAACACGTACAGGAACGGCTTGGTGGTGAGCAGGCTCAGCTCGCGCAGCAGCGCGCCGTCGACCTCGGACTGCGCGGAGAACAGCGTCCGGCCCGAGTCGAGGACCTCGCGGGCCTTGACCGCGGCCTCCAGCACCGGCCGCCGGTCCTTCTGCATCCGCGCTTCCTTCTCCAGGCGCGGGACGGCCTTCTCCAGGGTCTGGAGGTCGGCGAGGATCAGCTCGGTGTTGATCGTCTCGATGTCGGAGCCCGGGTCGACGCGGCCGTCGACGTGGATCACGTCCGAGTCGTCGAACACGCGGATGACCTGGCAGATGGCGTTGGCCTCGCGGATGTTCGCGAGGAACTTGTTGCCGAGGCCCGCGCCCTCCGACGCGCCCTTCACGATGCCCGCGATGTCGACGAACGACACGACGGCGGGCACCTCTCGCTCGGACCCGAAGATCTCGGCGAGCTTGCCGAGGCGGGCGTCCGGCAGCGGCACCACGCCGACGTTCGGCTCGATGGTCGCGAACGGGTAGTTCGCCGCCAGCACGTCGTTGCGCGTGAGGGCGTTGAACAGGGTGGACTTGCCGACGTTGGGCAGGCCGACGATACCGAGGGTCAAACTCACGGGGGGTGAGTCTACGCGCACCAGGGCCGTGTCCGATTCCCGCGAGACCACGCCCGGGAGCCCTGGCAGAGTTGGCCGCGTGCTCCTCGACGACGAACGCGCCTACCGGGCGGTCGCCGCCCGCGACGCCCGCTTCGACGGCTGCTTCATCCTCGCGGTGCGCACGACCCGCATCTACTGCCGACCGTCCTGCCCCGCGGTGACGCCCAAGCGCCGCAACGCCGAGTTCTACCCGACCGCCGCCGCGGCCCAGTCCGCCGGCTACCGGGCGTGCCGCCGGTGCCTGCCCGACGCGGTGCCCGGTTCGCCGGAGTGGAACCTGCGCGCGGACCTCGCGGCCCGCGCCGTGCGGCTGATCTCGGACGGCGTGGTGGAGCGCGAGGGCGTGCCCGGCCTGGCCGCGCGGCTGGGCTACTCGGAGCGGCACCTGACCCGCGTGCTCACCGCGGAGCTGGGGGCCGGTCCGCTGGCGCTGGCCCGCGCGCACCGGGCGCACTCGGCCCGGCTGCTGATCGAGACGACGGACCTGTCGTTCGCCGACATCGCGTTCGCGGCGGGGTTCGCGTCCGTGCGCCAGTTCAACGACACGATCCGCGCGGTGTTCGCGGCCACCCCGTCGGCGATGCGGGCCGGGCGCGTGCCCACCGGCAACGCGGGCCGCATCACGCTGCGCCTGCCCTACCGGCCGCCGTTCGACGCCGAGGGGCTGCTGGCGTACTTCCGGAGCACCGCCATAGCGGGCGTGGAGCACGTCACGGAAGACGCCTACGCACGTTCGCTGCGGCTTCCCCACGGCACCGCGACCGTGCTGCTGGAACCGGTGGACGGGCACGTCGCGTGCACGCTGCGGCTGTCGGACCTGCGGGACCTGGGCAGCGCGGTCAACCGGGTCCGCCGCCTGCTCGACCTGGACGCCGACCCGGTGGCCGTGGACGACTTCCTGGCGGGCGACCCGGTGCTGCGCCCGCGCGTGCTGTCGAGGCCGGGCATCCGCGTGCCGGGCAGCGTCGACGGGGCGGAAACCCTGCTCAGGGCCCTCGGCCACACCGCACCGGGCGAACCGCTGGAGCACCCCGACGGGCCCGTCACCCACCTGTACCCGAGGCCGGCGGCGATCGACTCGCCGGTGGCGCGGGCCCTGGCCGACGGCACGCTGCGCGTCGACGTGGGCCGGGACGCCGACGAGCTGCACGCCGAGCTGTCCGCGTTCCCCGGCATCGGGCCGGACGTCGCCTCGTACGTCGTGATGCGCGTCCTCGGCGCACCGGACATCCCCCTGACCAGCGAAGACCCCGCGTGGCGCCCGTGGCGCTCGTACGCGGCCATGCACCTGAGGAGGACCGCGTGACCACCGCCCGCACCACCGCCAACGTGTCCGCGACCGACACCCCGATCGGCCCGTTCACCGCCGTCGTCGCCCCGGACGGGGCCGTCCTGGCGAGCGGCTGGACGACGGACGTGGCCGAGCTGCTGTCCAAGGTCGCCCCGCGCCTGCGCCCGGCGAACCTGGTCGAACGACCCGACCTGGGCGCGGTCACCAGGGCCGTGCGCGCCTACCACGACGGCGACCTGGCGGTGATCGACGACGTCCCGGTCCGCCAGGAGGGCGGCGCGTTCACCGCGGGGGCGTGGCGGGCGCTGCGCACCGTCCCGGCGGGCGAGCCGATCAGCTACACCGGGTTCGCGCTGCTCGCCGGACGCCCGTCGGCGGTCCGGGCGGCGGCGGGCGCGTGCGCGAAGAACCCGGCGACCCTGTTCGTCCCGTGCCACCGGGTGGTGGCGGCGAACGGCCCCGGCGGCTTCCGCTGGGGCGCGGAGGTCAAGGGGTGGCTGCTCGCGCACGAGGCGCGCGCGGCCTGACGGAGCGAACCTGCGTCAGTCCTCGTCGCGCGGGCGGGGCTTGCGCTGCGGGGGACGGCCCTCGCGGGACGCCGGGCGGCGCGGCCGGTCGGCGGGGGCGGCGCCGTCACGGGGGCGCGGGCGCTTCGGCCGGTCCTCGTCGGCGGCGGGCGCGGGCGGCCGGCGGCGTGGCGGGGTGTCGTCCGCGGCGGGACGGGGCCGCTTCGGGCGGTCCTCGGGGGCGGGCTTCTCCCGCGTCGCCTTCTCCCGCGTCGCCTTCTCCCGCGCGGGAGACTCGCGCACGGGCTTCTCGCGGACCGGCTTGTCGCGGACCGGCTTCTCCCGGGGCGGCTTCTCGCCGACCGGCTTGCGCCTGGCCTCGCGCTTCTCGTCCTTGGTGAGCCGGTTCGGGTCCTTCTGCGTCGACACCCGCACGACACCGAGCAGCACGGTGACCGCCGTCGTGAGGGCCATCGCCGGGAACCCGTCGATCAAGGGCTTGCCCAGGTTGAGGCCCAGCGAGGTGAGGCCGCCGGACGGCACCCCCGAGGTGAACACCACCAGGGTGGGCACCACGATCGCCAGGACCAGCGGCGGCTGCACGACCGGGCCGAACATCGAGCGGCGCTCGACGAACACCACCGCGCCGACGCAGCCCACGAAGAACGCCACCCCGAACGCCCAGCCGACGGTCGCCGCCGACGAGCCGAGGTCGACCCACGCGCCGACGACGGCCACCACGAACGCGATCGCCACCGCCGCCCACCAGGGCAGGCCCCGGAAGCTGCCGAACATGGCGCGGTCGTTCCAGCGGACGACGTCCTCGAACTCGTCGTCCTCCGGGTCGCTGCGCGAGTCGTCGCGCGTTGCAGCGGTCACCAACACTCCTCGTCCGGACGAACCCCCGACACACTCTATTACGCCTCGCGGGCGTCCAAGGGTGCACCGAGGGACTCGTCGTTCCTGCGCACGAGCGGCAGCGGGGTGACGTCGGACGACGCGTTGCTCAGCGGCTCCACCGCCGCCCGGAAGCCCTCCAGCGCGTCCAGCTCGCGCCGCCGCGCCGACAGGAACCGCTGGAGGTGCGTGCTCGACAGGTTGACCGCGTCGATCGCGCCGTCGGCGGCCCGGTGCGCGCGCCCGGCCGCGTCCCGCACCCGCTCCACGTCCTCGGCCAGCGCCCGGTCGGTCACCGCGAACATCGCCGCCGACGCGATCACCGCGAACCCGGTCGGCCCGCACAGGAACACCCGCCGGTCCAGCAGCCAGCGCAGCAGCTCCGGGTCGGTGTCCAGGGCGGCGACGACCGCGCCGTCGTTGGGCACGAACATGATCGTGCCGTAGATCGCATCGGCCCACCGCTGGTAGCCCTTGCCGGCCAGCTCGGCGGCCCTCGACCGGATGTTGCGCACGTGCACGCGCAGCGCGTCGACGCGTTCCCTCGGGTCGTCGGTCTCCACCGCTTCCGCCCACGTGGCCATGCTCATCTTCGCGTCCACCGGCACCTGCCTGCCGCCGCCGACGTTGAGCACGAGGTCGGGACGCACCGAGCCGCCGCCGGCCACGTCGACCTGCACGCTGAAGTGGATGCCCTCGCGCAGGCCGAGCACCCGCGCGGTCTCCACCAGCACCTGCTCGCCCAGCTCACCGCGCCCGCTCACGGACGAGAACGCCACCTCGTAGCGCTGGAGGGCCGCCCACTGGGCGTCACCGCGCTCGCGCTCGGCGGCCACCGCCGCCAGCGCCGCGTCGGTGCGCCGCACGCTGTCCTGGTAGAGCCGGTAGAGGAACAGGAGGGCGCCGGCGAGCAGGAGCGCCACGACCACCGCCGCCGTGCTGAGGACCGCTGTCACCCCCCGATCATCGCGCACCCGTGTCCGATCACACGTTCGAGCGACACGCCGAGTCGGGTTCCGGGCGTGTCGCCCACGCGCGCCTACCGTGGCCGGCGTGAAGATCCTGCACACGTCCGACTGGCACGTGGGGCGCACCTTCCACGGCCGTGACCTGCTGGAAGAGCAGGAATCGGTGCTCGGGGGGCTCGCGGACGCGGTGTCGGACGAGCGGGTCGACGTGGTCGTGGTGTCCGGTGACCTGTTCGACCGGGCGGTGCCGAACGCCGAGGCCGTCGCGGTGTGCTCGCGGGTCCTCAAGCGGATCAGGCACGCGGGCGCGCAGATCGTCGTCACGCCCGGCAACCACGACTCGGCGGCCCGGCTGGGGTTCCTCGGCGCGTTCGCCGAGGCCGGCGGCCTGCACCTGCGGACGCGGATCGCGGAGCTGGCCGAGCCGGTGCTGCTCGCCGACGACCACGGCCCGGTCGCGGTGTACGGCATCCCGTTCCTGGAGCCGGAGACGGCGCGGCACGCGCTGGGCGTGCCAGACGCGAAGGGCCACGGCGGCGTGCTGACCGAGGCGATGCGGCGGGTCCGGGAGGACCTTGCGGCCCGGCCGGGCGCGCGTTCGGTGGTGCTGGCGCACGCGTTCGTCACCGGTGGCGAACCGTGCGAGTCGGAGCGGACCATCGCGGTCGGCGGCGTGCAGGACGTGTCGGGCTCGGTGTTCGCCGGGGTCGACTACGCGGCGCTGGGCCACCTGCACGGGCAGCAGACGCTGGCCGACCACCTGCGCTACTCGGGCAGCCCGGTGGCGTACTCGTTCTCCGAGGCCCGGCACACCAAGCAGGTGTGGCTGGTGGAACTGGGGCCCGAGGGCCTGGCGGGCGTGGAGGGGCGGGCGCTGCCGGTGCCCCGGGAGCTGTCGGCGTTGACCGGCGCGCTGGACGACCTGCTGCTGCGGCCCGAGCACGACGCGGTCGTCGACCACTTCCTGTCCGTGACGCTGACCGACCGGGTGCGCCCGCTGGACGCGCTGCGCCGCCTCCAGGCGCGGTTCCCGCACGCGGTGCACGTCGAGTGGCGGCCGGAGGGCGGGCGGCCCGGCGAGCTGCGGTTCGCCGAACGCGTGCGGGGCCGCACCGACGAGGAGGTCGCGTGCTGCTTCCTGGAGGACGTGCGCGGCGACCGGCCCGGCGACCGGGAACTGCTGCTGCTGCGCGAGGCGTTCGCCGCGGCGGCCCGTGAGGAGGACTAGGTGAAGCTGCACCGGCTGCTGGTCAGCGGGTTCGGGCCGTACGCGGAGCAGGAGGAGGTCGACTTCGACCGGCTCGGCGGTGACGGCCTGTTCCTGCTGCACGGCGACACCGGCGCGGGCAAGACGACGCTGCTCGACGCGGTGGCGTTCGCGCTGTTCGGGAAGGTGCCGGGGGCGCGCGGCGACGTGAAGCGGCTGCGCTGCGACTACGCGAGCGCCGAGACCGCGACGTTCGTGGAGCTGGAGCTGACCGTGCGCGGCAGGCGGTTCCGGCTGCGCCGCGCCCCCGAGTACGACCGGCCCAAGAAGCGCGGCGGCGGCGTGACGCGCCAGCAGGCGCAGGTGTCGCTGACCTGGGTCAGCGGGTGGGACGGCGAGGGCCACACCCGCATCGACGACGTGGCCCGCGAGGTCGAGGGCCTGGTGGGGATGACCGCCGAGCAGTTCTTCCAGGTGGTGCTGCTGCCGCAGGGCGAGTTCGCGCGGTTCCTGCGCGCGGAGACCGCCGAGCGGGAGAAGCTGCTGGAGAGGCTGTTCGGCACCGAGCGGTTCCTGGACGTGGAGAGGTGGTTCCGGGAGCGGCGGCGGGAGGCGGGGCAGGAGGTCGAGCGGCTCGGCCGGGTGAACCAGGGCCTCGTGCAGCGGGTCGCGGAGGCGGCGGCCGAGGAGCCGCCCCCGGTGGGCGACCACGAGTGGCTCAGCTCGCTGCTCAAGCGGGTGGACGAGGACGGCCGGGAGGCCGAGCAGCGGGCCGCGGCGGCGTTGGCGGACCGGGCCGCGGCCGAGCGGGTGTGGCAGGACGCGCGGGCGCTGGACGAGCGGGTCCGGCGGGTGCGCGAGGCGCGGCGCTCCCTCGACCGGTACGCGCGGGTGGAGCCGGAACTGCGGGTGTGGGTCGCGGAGCGCGACGCCGCCCGGCAGGCGGCCGTCGTGGTGCCCGCGCAGGCCGCCGCGGCGCGGTTGGCGCGCGCGCTGGACGCCGCCGTGGCGCAGGAGCGCGCGGCGGCCGGCGCGGTGGCGGCGTTCGGGTACGCCGACGACGGAACCCCGGACGACCTGCGCGGCGACGCGGAGCGGTTGCGGGAGGAGTCCGGCGCGCTGACCGGCCTGGCCGCCGAGGCGTTGAAGCAGGACGACGACCGGCGGCGCGTCGCGTACCTGGACCAGTCGATCGCGACCGCGTCGCGTGACCTGGCGTCGCTGGTGACGCAGCTCGACGAGGTGCCCGCGCGGCTGTCGGCGCAGCGGTCGGCGGTGGACGACGCGCGGGAGGCCGCCGCCCGGCTGACGCAGGCCACCGGGCTCGCGGCGGCGGCCGTGGAGCTGCCGCGCGTCGAGGCGTCGTTCCGCGCGGCCGACGAGGCGCGGCGGGCGGCCGTGGACGAGCACCAGCGGGCCCGGGACGGGCTGCTGCGGGTGCGGCAGGAGCGGCTGGAGGGCATGGCCGTCGAGCTGGCGGGCAAGCTGCGCGCGGGCGAGGCGTGCCCGGTGTGCGGGTCGGCCAAGCACCCCGGACCCGCGCGACCCGTGCCGACGGCCGTGACGGCGGCCGACGAGGACGCGGCGGCCGACGCGGAGCAGCGGGCCGCGGGCCGGCGCGCGCGGGCCGAGCAGGAGGCGCAGAAGCTGGAGGTCCGGCTGGGCCACCTGCGCGAGCAGCTGGGCGACCGCTCCCCCGACGAGCTGGAGCGCGAGCACCGGGCCGTGGCCGCGCTGGCCGGGCAGCTGGAGGCGCGGCGGGCGGAGCTGGCGGAGCTGGAGCGCGAGGTCGAGGCCGCGCAGGACCGGCGCGGTCGCCTGGAGCGGCAGCTCGCGCGGGAGGGCGCGCAGCGCGCCGAGCTGGTCGCGGCCGTCGAGGAGCGGGGCGCGCGGTTGGAGGAGGCGCGCGGCGACTTCCCGGACGTGGTGGCCCGGCGGGCGCACCTGTCCGGCCTGGCCGACGCGCTGGCCGACCTGCACGTGCGGCGCGTCGCCGTGGCCGAGCACGAGGAGCGGTTGGCCGAGCAGCGGGTGGAGGTGTCGCGGCTGGCGGCGGACGCCGGGTTCGCCGACATCGCCGAGGCCCTGGCGGCGGCCCGCCCGAACGACGTGGTGGCCGCCCTGGAGGCCAGGGTCCGCGACGCGGAGAAGTCGCGGACGGCGGCCGAGAGCACGCTGGCCGAGCTGCCCGACGTGGACGCCTCCGCCGAGGTGGACGTGGCGGGCGCCGAACGGCTGTTCCGGGAGGCCACCGAGGTGGCGACGAGGGAGTCCGGGGCGTGGGAGGAGGCGCGGCGGCGCGCGGCGCGGGCCGGGGAGCTGGCCGCGCGGCTGCACGCGGCGTGGGCGCGGCTGGAGCCCGTGCAGGCCGAGTACGCCGAGCTGGACGCGCTGACCGACGTGATCAACGGGCGGGGCCAGAACTCGCGCAGCATGACGCTGCGCACCTACGTGCTGGCGGCGCGGCTGGAGGAGGTCGCGGCGGCCGCGAGCACCCGCCTGGAGCACATGAGCCAAGGTCGCTACCGGTTCGTGCACTCGGTCGAGGCGGGTCCGCGCGGCACCCGGGGCGGCCTGGGCCTCGACGTGCTGGACGACTACTCGGGGCAGCGCCGACCGGCCAAGACGCTGTCCGGCGGCGAGTCGTTCCTGGCGTCGCTGGCGCTGGCGCTCGGCCTGTCGGACGTGGTGGCCGCGGGCGCGGTGCTCGATACGCTGTTCATCGACGAGGGCTTCGGCACGCTCGACGCGGAGACCCTGGAGCTGGTCATGACCACGCTCGACGAGCTGCGGGCGGGAGGGCGCGTGGTGGGGCTGGTGTCGCACGTGGAGGAGCTGCGGCAGCGCATCCCGACCCGGTTGCGGGTGCGCAAGGCGCGGGCGGGTTCCACGCTCGAACTGACCGCGTGAGACGCCGGTTACCGCGCGTCGCCCGGTGGGTGGCGGTGCTCGCGGTCCTCGTGGTGCTGGTAGCGAACGCCGCCGCCCTGTGGCGGTTCGCGGGCGCGTGGTGGCACGGCGCGCTGACCGGCGACACCGTCGTGTGGGGGCTGCCGCTGCGCAACTGGGGGCGGATCGGGAAGCTGCTCCAGTTCGTCGCGGGCGCCACCGTGGTGCTGAAGCTCGTCGGACCCGAGCGGTTCGCCGCGTGGGGCGCGGGGTGGGACGCGCGCCGGGACCGCGCGCTGGCCCGCGCGGAGCGGTCCATCGCCCTGTACCCGCTGGCATCGCTGCGGCGGGCGATGGAGGACAGCCTGGTCCACCTGCACTTCCACCCCGGCCCCGGCGGTGAGGGCGTGGCGCGCTGGGAGGTGTCCACGAGCGGGCCGCCGGCGGTCGGCACGGCTCCGCTCGCGCAGGCCGACGTCGACGCGTGGCACGCGGGTGCGGCGGAGGCCGTGGCGGCGGCGCACACCTGCGCGCCGCACCCGCCGGACGTGTGCGAGGCGCAGGTCGACGCCGCCCGTGCCGCGGTGGGCGGGTTCCTGCGCGACCGGCTCGGCCCCGAGCGGTGGGAGGAGCTGGGCGGCGCGGGACAGGACGCCCTGGACGTCCGGGAGGGTTTCTTCACGGCGGTGGGGCTCCTCCTGTCCGTCCTGCTGCTCGTGGCGATGCTCCACCTGGCGAGCCCCGGGCCGGAGATCCCGGTGCTGCCGGCCGTGGCCGTCCTGCTGTGCGCCCTGGCGATCGCGGCGGTCATGGGCGACGCCGACCGCCCGCCGCGCACACCGCGCGGCGTGGCGGTGTTCCGGGTCGTGGTGCGACTGCGGACCGCGCCCGTCGCGGCCCTCATGAGGCTGGCGGCGACCGTGCTGGTCAAGGCCGGGCCGAGCCACGCCGTGGAGTGGTTCGCGTTCGTCGCCTTCGCGGTCGGGTTCGGCCTGGACTTCGCCGCCTCCTGACCCCGGCGCGGGGCGCGGCCTACTGGTCCACCAGCCCCACGTCGGGCCGGCCTCCGTCCTCGACGGGGCGGGCTTCGCCGCGCCGGACCACGGCGGCGATCCGCAGTGCTATCTCCCCGATGCCGGATTCGCCGGTCGTGGCCACTTTCACGCGCGTTTGCAGCGGGCTCCACTCGGCGACCTGGTCCTTCGTGACCCGGTGCCACACGGGGAGCATGACCTGCCGCCCCTCGATGTGCCGCACGACCAGCGCCTGGTACTCCGCCTTCGTCCAGCTCTTGTGGAAGAACGACTCCGACACGACGACGACGCTGAACCGGCTGCGCGCGATTCCCCGGTCGATGCACTCCTGGAGCGGATCGCCGAGGTGGAGGTCCAACTCGTCCAGCCACACCGAGACGCCGAGTTCCATGAGCGCCTCGGCCAGCGGTCGGGCGACCTCGTCGGTGTCCTCGCTCGCGTGGGAGATGAACACGTCGCGCCCGGTGTCGCGCCCGCCGTCCTCGCGGGGCGCGTGGTGGACGATCCCCAACCGGCGCTCCGGCTCCAGCACCCTGGTCCGCACCGGCGGCAACTGCTCGGCGCGCCACCGCACGCCGACCGTCGGCCTGCCGGGGTCATAGCCGGTGTCGACCACGAACCGCCAGTTCCCGGACCACGGGACCACCAGGTCGATCGGGGACTCCACGGCGTTGCCGCCGACGTAGGCGTACCGCTTGCCCTTCATCAGGCGCGCGAAGTTGCGGTCGTCGACCAGGCGCACGTTCACCGCCGGGCCCGCCAACGCCACGCGCGCGGCCATTCCGCCGGGTTGCCGGAACGCGTCGGTGCGCCACAGCCGGCTGGGCCTCCCCGCCGCGTACCGGACATCGCTGTTCCCGCGTCCCCACGTCAGGTGCCACTTCGGCGCGGGTCGCGTGAGCGACCACAGCAGCAATGCGGTTTCCACGACGACGATCAGAACCAGGTTCTCGGCTATCCACCCCATTCGCACCGACACCCCTCCGGCGGGCGTCCGCCGCGCCGACATCATCCTGAACGCCGACGAGCACCGTCAAGGAAAAGACGCACACCCGAATTCTGCGGACGATTCACCGGCGACCTGTCGGACGGTCTATTCGACCGCCTATTCGGCGGTCTATTCGGTGGTCTGCTCAGCGGTCCATTCGGCGGCGGGGGCGAGCAGGCCGCCCCGGTACGCGGACGCCTGGAGCTCGAACAGCTCGTGGTAGTGGCCGCGCAGGGCCATCAGCTCCTCGTGCGTGCCCTGCTCGACCACGCGGCCCTGGTCGAGCACGACGATGCGGTCGGCGTTGCGAATGTTCGCCAGGCGGTGCGTGACGAGGATCGTCGTGCGGCTCGCCGTCGCCTCGCGCAGGCCCTCGAAGACGCGGGCCTCGGCCTTGGCGTCCAGGGCGGCCGTCGGCTCGTCGGCCACCAGGACCGCGGCGTCGCGGAACATGCCGCGCGCGATCCCCATGCGCTGCCACTGGCCGCCGGAGAGGTCCTGGCCGTCGTTGAACTGCCGGGACAGCACCGTGTCCGGACCGGCGGGCAGGGTCGCGAGCACCTCGTCGGCCCCGGACTTCACGACCGCCTCCTCGTAGGCGCGCTCGTCGTCGCGCCCCAACCGGCCCACCGTCACGTTGTTCCGCGCGGTCATCGGCCACTGCGCCGGGTCCTGCGCGATCACCGCGATCGACGAGTGCACCGACGTCGGGTCCGCCTCCGCGAGGTCCACGCCGTCCCACCGCACCGCGCCCGACGATGCCGGGTACAGGCCGGTCAGCACCTTGCCCAGGGTCGTCTTGCCGGAGCCGTTCTCGCCGACCAGCGCGATCACCTCGCCCCGCGCCACGGTCAGGTCCACGTCCCGCAGCGCGGGCTTCGGCGCTCCCGGGTAGGTGAACGAGACCCCGTCCAGGGTGATCAGCTCCGGGTCCGCGGGCGCGGTGGTCGGCGAACCGCCCCGCACCCGCCTCCCCTGGGCCCGTTCCGCGCCCTCGACCAGCAGCTTCTTGTAGAAGTCGATGTAGAACGAGTCCTCGTACAGGCTGTTCACGGCGCGGGTCGTGCTCGCCAGCGACGAGAACCCGGTGCGCATGGCGAGCACCGCCGTGCCGGCCAGCGCCAGCTCCATCGCGCCGGTGTGCAGCAGCAGGCCCAGCACGAGGTAGGCGGCGCCCGTGCCGACGCCCGCCAGCGCCCGCCCGACCAGGCCGACCAGGTTCGTGCGGTGCGCCATGCGGATCTCGTCCACGACGAGGCTGTCGGAGATCCGCCGGTGCTCCGCGAGCAGCTGCTCCTGGAGGGTCAGCGCGTGCCGTTCGAGCGCGAAGTCCCGCTCGGTGGCGACCTCCTCGACGACGCCCTTGCGCGTGTTGCGGGTGACCGAGCCGAGGAAGTGCTCGTAGCGCATCTTGGAGGCGCGGGCCGCCGCCCAGGCGTTCGCGAAGGCCGCCAGCAGCAGCGCCGGGGCCAGCCACGGGTTGAGCACCGCGACCGTCACCACCGCCGCGACCAGCGAGATGCCGCCGGACAGCAGCGCGGCCAGGTAGCGGAGGCTGGTCTCCAGCGACCGCACGCCCCGCCGCCCGCCCTGCCGGGCCAGCTCGCGGAAGTCGGCGTCCTCGAACGCCAGCAGCTCGGCCCGCACGAGGACGGCGGTGACCTCGTCGTTGGCGGCTCGCGTGACGCGGGGGCGCAGGCTGCTCTCGACCGCGGACACGGCCGTGTCCAGCAGGGCGCGCACGACGAACGAGCCGATCACGACGGCGAGCGCGGGCAGCGCCTGCACCAGCCGGTCGGGGGTCGGCTCGTCGCGCAGGAGGGCGGAGAACACGTCGGCCGTGGCGAGCAGGCCGAACGCCGTGACGCAGCCCGAGAGGACGTGCACGACGCCCGCGAGGACGGTGAGGCGGGGCGAGGTGCGCCACGCGACGCGCGACACCATCGCCACCGCCGCCGGCAGGCTGCGCAGCGCCTTGCCGAGGCTCACGGACGTCTCGCCGGAGCGCCGGCGCGCCCACCTGGGCGTGGCGACGTTCTCGACGCCGATCAGCGTGGTGCCCGGCACGGCGCTCGGCGCGGTGCCGCTCGGCGTGGCGGTACTGGTGGTGCTCGACCCGGCTGGACCCATCCCACCAGGAAACGCGAACCCCCGTTGTCCGCCAAACGCTTTCGCCGTCGGCGCAGCCGGACGGCCGCGCGGGCCGGTGATCGGCGGTCGCCGGCCCGCGCCGCGTTCACCCGGATCGGGAACCGGTCCCCCGGTCCGTCAGCGCACCATGTCCTTGCGCAGCTCGCGCGGCAGGGCGAAGGCGATCTTCTCGTTCGCCGTCGTGATCTCCTCGACCTGCCCGTAGCCGCGCTCGGCGAGCCACTTCAGCAGGTCCATCACGAGGATGTCCGGCACCGACGCGCCCGACGTCACGCCGACCGTCGTCACGCCCTCCAGCCACGCCTCGTCGACCTCGCGGGCGTAGTCGACCAGGTACGACGCCCGCGCGCCCGCCTGGAGCGCGACCTCGACCAGCCGCACCGAGTTGGACGAGTTCTTCGACCCCACGACCAGCACCAGGTCGCACTCGGGCGCCATCGTCTTCACCGCGGTCTGCCGGTTGGACGTGGCATAGCAGATGTCGTCCGACGGCGGCTCCTGGAGGTCCGGGAACCGGTCCTGGAGCTGCCGCACGCGCACCATGGTCTCGTCGACCGACAGCGTGGTCTGCGACAGCCACACCACCTTGGACGGGTCGCGCACCACGACCTTGTCGACGTCCTCGGCGGTGTCGACCAGCTGGATGTGGGACGGCGCCTCGCCGTAGGTGCCCTCGACCTCCTCGTGGCCCTCGTGGCCGATGAGGAGGATGTCGTAGTCCTCGCGCGCGAACCGCTTGGCCTCGTTGTGGACCTTCGTGACCAGCGGGCACGTGGCGTCGATGGTGCGCAGCGAGCGCTCGGCCGCCTCCTCGTGCACGGCCGGCGACACGCCGTGCGCGGAGAACACCACCAGGGCTCCCTCGGGCACCTGGTCGGTCTCGTCGACGAAGATCGCGCCGCGCGCGGACAGCGTCTCGACGACGTGCTTGTTGTGGACGATCTCCTTGCGCACGTAGACCGGCGCGCCGTACTGCTCCAGCGCCTTCTCGACGGTCACGACGGCGCGGTCCACGCCGGCGCAGTAGCCACGCGGCTTGGCCAGGAGCACTCGCTTGTCCATGACGTCCAGGGTACGGCGTGCCGGATGTGGGCATCCGCCGCCCGACTGCGGCAGGCTGTACGGCATGAAGCCACTGCCGTTGCCCGTCCGCCTCGCCGCGGGACTGGCGGTCACCGCCGTCGAGCAGGCCAGGAAGCTGCCGCAGCAACTCGCGGGGCTGCCGGTCACCGTGGTCAGCGAGGCGTTGCAGCTGTCCATGCGGGTCCAGCAGACGGTGACGGAACTCGCAATCAAGGGTGACGACGCGTTGTCCGTGCTCCGGCCGGTGGACGACGAGCCGGAGTGGGCGACGTTCGACGAGGACGAGCCGGACGACCCCGCCGACGACCTGGGCGGGCCGGACGACGACGGCGACCCGTGGGCGCGGGAGGAGCGGGCGCTGGCCGCCGAGCCGCCCGCCGCGCTGCCGGACTACGACGCGCTGACGCTGCCGCAGCTGCGGGCGAAGCTGCGCTCGCTGACCGCCGAGGAGCTGGAGCAGCTGCTGGCGCACGAGCGCACGCACGCCGCGCGGCCGGAGTTCACCGGGATGCTGACCCGGCGCCTCGCGAACCTGAAGGACCGGTGAGCGACGAGAAGTCCAGTCCCGAGAACCCGTGGCCGGTGCGGACGGTCGCGCGCAAGATCTTCGACTGGATCAACCGGCTCGGCGACGTGTGGGTGGAGGGCCAGGTCACGCAGCTGAGCGCGCGGCCGGGCACGTCGACGGCGTTCCTGACCCTCCGCGACCCGTCGGTGGACATGTCCATGCAGCTCACGGCCCCGGTGGGGCTGGTGCGCGAGCTGGGGCTGACCGAGGGCGGCCGGGTGGTGGTGCACGGCAAGCCCAACTTCTTCCCCAACCGGGGGACGCTGAGCCTGCGCGTGGACGAGATCCGGCAGGTCGGCATCGGCGAGCTGCTGGCCCGCATCGAGCGGCTGCGCAAGCTGCTGAACGCGGAGGGCCTGTTCGACCCGCGGCGCAAGCGGAGGCCGCCGTTCCTGCCGAACAAGATCGGCCTGATCACCGGCCGGGCGTCGGCGGCCGAGCGGGACGTGCTGACGAACGCGCACGCCCGCTGGCCGGGCGCCCGGTTCCGCGTGGTGAACGTGGCCGTGCAGGGCGCGTCGGCGGTGCCGGAGATCCTGACCGCGCTCGCGACCCTGGACCGCGACCCCGAGGTGGACGTGGTGGTGCTGGCGCGCGGCGGCGGCAGCGTCGAGGACCTGCTGCCGTTCTCGGACGAGGCGCTGTGCCGGGCGGTGTCGCAGTGCCGCACGCCGGTGCTGTCGGCGATCGGGCACGAGCCGGACACGCCGCTGGTCGACCACGTGGCGGACGTGCGCTGCTCCACGCCGACCGACGCGGGCAAGCGGGTCGTGCCGGACGTCGCGGAGGAGGCCGAGCGCGTCCGGCAGATGCGCGACCGCAGCCGCCGCGCCTTGCACGGGTGGGTGGACCGGGAGCGGAAGCTGCTGGCCGCGCTGCGCACCCGACCCGCGCTCGCGGACCCGCACGGGCCGCTGGACCGGCGCGCCCAGGAGGTGGACCAGCTGCGCGAGCGGGTCCGCCGGGCGATCCGCAACCGCCTCGACTCGGAGACCGCCGGGCTGGTGGCGACCGCGGCGCGCTTGACGACCCTCGGACCTGCCGCCACGCTGGCCCGCGGGTACGCCGTGGTGCAGCTCGTCACACCCGACGGGGTGGACGGCGTGCTCCGTTCGGCGGCCCAGGCGCCGGCGGGTACCCACCTGCGGGTGCGCGTGGCCGACGGGGCCGTGCACGCGGTCGTCGGCCCCGGTGGCCGGATGGACGGTGGCCGGGTGGAAGGCCCCGGCGGTGGGGTGGAGGAAGGAGGCGGTGGTGCCGAACCCGGCACGTGAGCCCACGTTCCTGCCCTTGACGATGGCCGCCGCGGGCGAGTCCGGCGACGAGGGCGCCCGCGCGGTGCGCGACCGGGCCGAGTCGGCCGACCGGGCCGCGGCCGACTGCTGGCTGTCCCTGGTGGCGGGCTGCACGTCGGGCCGCCAGGCGTTGATCACCAGCCTGCACGACCTGTCCGAGGCGACGTGCGGCTACGCGGGCCTGCGCTGGTGGCTCGGGCACGGCTCGCTGCACCGGCGGCGGGTGTCCGACGCCGAGCACCGCATCGACGACGCGGTGCGCGAGGGCGACGGCGCGGAGTTCGCCGAGGCGTTCATCGGCTACGACCAGGCCGTGGCCACGGTCGTGGTGCACGTCCAGAACCGATTGGGGAAGTCAGTCACGTGAGCGAGCAGGGCTACGAGCAGGCCAGGGACGAACTGGTGGAGGTGGTCCGCCGGTTGGAGGCGGGCGGCCTGTCACTGGAGGAGTCGCTGGCGCTGTGGGAACGCGGCGAGGCCCTGGCGAAGACCTGCGAACAGCGGTTGGCGGGCGCCCGCGAGAGGATCGATCAAGCTCTCAGTGTGACCGAGGAGGACGTCGCTCAGCCCTGACGCGACCCCCGCGACGTGCGAGGATCGGTCTACCGACCGGTAGGCCGAGATCAACCCGCACGAGGGAGCGCCCCATGAGCAGCAGCCCGTCCGAGCGTCGTCGCGAAGCACCGGACCGGAACCTCGCGATGGAACTCGTCCGGGTCACCGAGGCGGCGGCGATGGCCGCCGGGCGCTGGGTGGGCCGCGGTGACAAGAACGCCGGTGACGGCGCGGCGGTGGACGCCATGCGCAAGCTGATCGGCACCGTGTCGATGCGGGGCGTCGTGGTGATCGGCGAGGGCGAGAAGGACGAGGCGCCCATGCTGTTCAACGGCGAGGAGGTCGGCAACGGCGACGGCCCCGACTGCGACGTCGCGGTGGACCCGATCGACGGCACGACGCTGATGGCGAAGGGCATGCCGAACGCGCTGGCGGTGCTGGCGGTGGCCGAGCGGGGCGCGATGTTCGACCCGTCGGCGGTGTTCTACATGGAGAAGCTGGCGACCGGGCCGGAGGCGGCGGACGTCCTCGACATCACCGCGCCGATCGCGGAGAACGTCCGGCGGGTGGCGAAGGCCAAGCACGTCGACGTCTCCGACGTGACCGTGTGCATCCTGGACCGGCCGCGGCACGAGCAGGTCGTGCGGGACGTGCGGGCGGCCGGGGCGCGCATCCACTTCATCTCCGACGGCGACGTGGCGGGCGCGATCTCGGCGGCCCGGCCGAACACGGGCATCGACCTGCTGGTGGGCATCGGCGGCACGCCGGAGGGCATCATCGCGGCGGCGGCGCTGAAGTGCATGGGCGGCGCGATCCAGGCGAGGCTGTGGCCGAAGGACGACGCGGAGCGGCAGCGGGCGCTGGACGCGGGCCACGACCTGGACCAGGTGCTGGCCACGGACGACCTGGTGCGCGGCGACAACGTGTTCTTCTGCGCGACCGGCGTCACCGACGGCGACCTGGTGCGCGGCGTGCACTACCGGGCGGGCGGCTGCACGACCCAGTCGATCGTGATGCGGTCGAAGTCGGGCACGGTGCGGATGATCGACGGCTTCCACCGGTTGGAGAAGCTGCGCGAGTACTCGTCGGTGGACTTCGACGTCCCCCGAGCGGGCGAGGACGCGCTTCCCCCGCTGCCCTGATCGCTGCCGTGAGTGACGGTTCGTGAACGGGATGTCAACGGTCAACCGACCGGGACCGGCCGATCGGCTGTGGTGATCACACGGTGTTCATCCCTACTTTCCCTTTCGTCCCCGAGCACCCTGCGCCGGGGACGGAGAGGAAGTGATGAAGGTTCGTACCCTGTTCACCGCGTTCGCGGTGGCGATCGGCGCGGCCCTCGCGAGCGCGGCCGGGGCGGCGGCGGCCCCGGCGGCGGACGGCGAGGTCACCCCGTTCATCGTCGGCGGCGGCAACGCCACGCAGACCTACTCGTTCATGGTGTCCCTGCAGAGCACCGCGGGTAGCCACTTCTGCGGCGGCTCGCTGATCAAGGCCAACTGGGTCGTCACGGCCAAGCACTGCGTCCAGGGCCGTTCGGCGTCCTCGATCCGGGCCCGCATCGGCACGACCAACCGCACCAGCGGCGGCACCGTCGCGTCGGGTGCCCAGATCGTGAACCACCCGAGCTACGACATCGCGCTCGTGCGCCTGGCCACCTCCGTGAGCCAGACCCCGATCGCGGTGGCGTCGTCCTCGGGCGCCACGGGCACCGCCACCCGCATCATCGGCTGGGGCCAGACCTGCGCCCCGCGCGGTGGTTGCGGCGCGCCGGTGACGCTCCAGGAGCTGAACACGTCCATCGTGGCGGACGGCAACTGCCTGGGGATCTACGGCTCGTACGAGATCTGCACGAACAACCCCAACGGCAACTCGGGCGCCTGCTACGGCGACTCGGGCGGTCCGCAGATCAAGTCGGTCGGCGGCACGTGGCAGCTGATCGGCGCCACCAGCCGCGCGGGCAACAACAGCTCCACCTGCGCCACCGGCCCGTCGATCTACATGGACGTGCCGGCGTTCCGCTCGTGGATCGGCCAGTACGCGGGCGCGGTGTAACCCGCTCGCACCGGAGTTCGAGGGCCGTCCCACCTCCGGGTGGGGCGGCCCTCGCCGATTCGTTGTGAAGCGCACTGCAACGGAGCACGGCGAAAGGGCGTCATCAAGGGCACCAACAGCTACCACACGGGGGTGCGCGATGCGCGCGAAGACACTGGTGACGGCGGCGATCGCGGTCCTGGCCACGATGACGACGGCCTGCGGCGCCGGCGGACCGACGGCCGCCCCGTCCGCGGCCTCGTCCACGTCCGCGCCCACCACCCCGTCCGTCCCACCCGCTCCCCCGGCTCCGTCCACTTCGGACAACCCGGCGCCGTCTGCCCCGCCCGCGCCCGCGGTCACCACGACGCCGGAGCCGCAGCCCGCCCCGGCCCCGCCGGTGACCGTGCCCGGCACGCCGTGCGACATCACCGACGGCGCGTGCGTGCGGCTGTCCACGAACGAGTCCTGGCTGATCAGCGGCGGGGAGGTGAGCTACGGCCCGGTGCCGACGACGTCCGGCCGCCCCGGCTACGAGACGCCCGTGGGCACGTTCCCGGTGCTGTGGCAGGTCCGCGACGACTGGAGCATCCCGTACGACGGCCCGATGCCGTTCTCCACGTACTTCGTGGCCAACGGCATCGCGTTCCACGAGGGCAGCCTCACCGAGCAGTCGCACGGCTGCATCCACCTGTCGCGCGAGGCCGCGTCGACGTACTTCGAGGCGCTCTCCGTTGGCGACCGGGTCCAGGTCACCGCCTGAGCGGTTGAGCCGTTCGCGGGTCGGGTACACGAACGGGTGAGGGAGTGATTCGAGATGAAGAAGACGATCGGCACGACGGCGTTAGCCGCGGCGGCCCTGACCTTCGGCCTCGCGAGTCCCGCTTCCGCGGCGACCGGCACACCCTGTTCCGTGCGGAACGGCGCGTGCGTGCAGCTCTCCACCAACCAGGCCTGGCTGGTCTACGACGGCAGCGCCAGCTACGGCCCCGTCCGGGTGTCCCACGGGATGCCGGGCTACGAGACACCGGTGGGCACCTACCCGGTGCTGCGCAAGGTGAAGGACGACTGGAGCATCCCCTACGACGGTCCGATGCCGAACGCGGTGTACTTCACCACGAGCGGCATCGCGTTCCACCAGGGTGACACGAACACCGGGTCGCACGGCTGCGTCCGCCTGGGCCCGCAGGAGTCCCTGGTGTTCTACGACAACCTGTTCCCGGGCGAGCAGGTCCAGGTCGTCGCGTAGCGGATCGACCCCCGGTGACCGGCCCCCGCGACGGGGGCCGGTCGTCACGCGTCGCCGGGTCGTCACGCGTTGCTGGAGTGGCCGGGGAACAGGTGCGCGTCCGGGTTCAGCAGCACGGCGATGTTGTTGACCGCGGTGGCGGCCTCGCCGAAGCCGGTGGCGATCAGCTTCACCTTGCCGGGGTACTGGGCGACGTCGCCGGCCGCGTAGACGCGGTCCCGCGCGGTGCGCATGGTGGTGTCCACGAGCACCGCCCGGTGGTCCAGCTCCAGGCCCCAGGACTCGATCGGCCCGAGGTCGGCGGTGAAGCCGAGGGCGGCCACGACGGTGTCCGCGGGCAGGGTCTTGCGGTCGCCGCCCTTGAGGCCCAGCTCGACCTCGGCCAGGTGGGGGTCGCCGCGCAGTTCCAGCACCTGGGCGTCGGTGATGATCGGCACGCCGAGGTCGCGGACCTGCCGCACGGTCGGCGGGTGGGCGCGGAAGGTCGCCCGGCGGTGCACGACCGTGACGCTGGAGGCGATCGGGGCCAGCGCGAGCGCCCAGTCGAACGCCGAGTCGCCGCCGCCGACGACCACGACGTCCTGGCCGGTGTGCGCGGCGAGGGCGGGCACGAAGTGCACCACGCCGCGACCCAGCCAGCCGTCGCCGGCGGGCAGCGGGCGGGGCGTGAACTCGCCCATGCCCGCCGTGATGAGCACCGCGCCCGCGCTGACCGTCGCGCCGTCGGCGAGGCCCACGTGCAGGCGGTCGTCCACAGTGGACAGCGTGCGGGCCTGGCGGCCCATGAGGTGGGTGGGGCGCCACTGGTCGGCCTGCTGCACGAGCGCGGCCACCAGGTCGCGCCCGCGCACCGCCGGGAAGCCGGCCACGTCGAAGATCATCTTTTCCGGGTACATCGCGGTGATCTGCCCGCCCGCCTCCGGCAGCGCGTCCACCAGCGCCACGGACAGGTCCCGGAACCCCGCGTAGTAGGCGGCGAACAACCCCGTGGGGCCCGCACCGACGATGAGCAGGTCGACCTCAAGGTCCATGACCACGACCATAGGTGTTCCGCGCCACCGTGCCCAGGGAGGCGCGGCGGTCCAGACTCGGCGGTATGGGTGAACAGGAGTACCGCGTCGAGCACGACACGATGGGCGAGGTCCGGGTGCCGGTCGACGCGCTGTGGCGTGCGCAGACGCAGCGCGCGGTGGAGAACTTCCCGATCTCCGGACGTGGCCTGGAACGCGCGCAGATCCGCGCGCTGGGCCTGCTGAAGGCCGCCGCGGCCCGGGTCAACGAGCGGCTGGGGGTGCTGGAACCCGAAGTCGCGGCGGCCGTCGCCGCGGCCGCCGACGAGGTGGCCGCCGGCGAGCACGACGCCCACTTCCCGGTCGACGTGTTCCAGACCGGGTCCGGCACGTCGTCGAACATGAACGCCAACGAGGTGATCGCCACCCTCGCCAGCCGGGCGCTCGGCCGCGAGGTGCACCCGAACGACCACGTCAACGCCTCGCAGTCGTCCAACGACACGTTCCCGACGACGGTGCGCGTGGCGGCGACCGAGGCCGTGGCGACCGACGTGGTCCCGGCGCTGGAGCACCTGGCGTCGGTGCTGGAGGCCCGGGCGGCGGACTGGACGTCGCTGGTCAAGTCCGGTCGCACGCACCTGATGGACGCGGTGCCCGTGACGCTCGGCCAGGAGGTCGGCGCGTGGGCGACGCAGGTGCGCAACGGCGTCGAGCGCTTGACCTCGTCGCTCCCCCGCCTGGCGGAGCTGCCGATCGGCGGCACGGCCGTGGGCAGCGGCCTGAACGCGCCCGCCGGGTTCGGCGCGGCCGTGTCGGCGGAGCTGGCGGCGGCGACCGGCCTGCCGCTGACCGAGGCGCGCGACCACTTCGAGGCGCAGGCCACGCAGGACGGCGTGGTGGAGATCTCCGGTCAGCTCCGCGCGACCGCCGTGAGCCTGTTCAAGATCGCCAACGACCTGCGCTGGCTGGGGTCCGGTCCGCGCGCGGGCCTCGGCGAGCTGGCGCTGCCCGACCTCCAGCCGGGGTCGTCGATCATGCCGGGCAAGGTCAACCCGGTGATCCCGGAGGCGACCATGATGGTGGTCGCCCAGGTCATCGGCAACGACGCGACCGTGGCGTTCGCCGGGTCGCAGGGCAACTTCCAGCTCAACGTCATGCTGCCGGTGATCGCGCGCAACGTCCTGGAGTCGTCCCGCCTGCTGGCCGCCGTGGCCCGCCTGCTGGCCGACAAGGTCCTGGTGGGCGCCGAACCCCAGGTCGAGCGGATGCGCGAGTACGCCGAGTCGTCGCCGTCGATCGTCACCCCGCTCAACCGCTACCTGGGGTACGAGGAGGCGGCGTCCATCGCGAAGCAGTCGCTGCGCGAGCGCAAGACCATCCGCGAGGTGGTCCTGGAACGCGGCCACGTCCCCGCCAAGCTGACCGAGTCCCAACTGGACGAGGCCCTGGACGTCCTCCGCATGGCCACCCCCCACTGACCCGGGAGTCCCCCCAGGTCGCGAGAGTCCAACCCCCAGGTCGCGAGACTTGAGCGTTGGACTCTCGCGACCTGGGGGTTGGACTCTCGCGGTTGACCGGTGGGAGGCGGGACGACGGGGGATCATGTGGGGGTGTTGTTCAGCGAAGTCGTCGAGACGTCCGCCTCGGTCGGGGCCACGCGGTCGCGGTTGGCCAAGGTGGAGGCGCTGGCCGGGGTGCTGCGCCGGATGACCGCACCCGCCGTCGTGTCGTTCCTGGTCGGGGTGCCGAGCCAGGGGCGCATCGGTGCGGGGTGGCGCACGGTGCTCGACCTGGACGTGCCGCCGGCCGCCCGGCCGGGGCTGAGCGTGTCCGATGTGGACGACGCGCTCGGGGCCTACGCGGCCATCGGGGGGAAGGGCGCGGCGGCGCGGCGGGTCGAGGTGTTGCGCGCGCTGTTCTCCCGCGCCACGGCCGCCGAGCAGGACTTCCTCAAGCGCCTGCTCACCGGCGAACTGCGGCAGGGCGCGCTGGAGGGCGTGATGCTGGACGCCGTCGCCAAGGCCGCCGGGGTGCCGGGCGAGCTGGTGCGGCGGGCGTTCATGCTGTCCGGCCGGCTGCCGGAGACGGCGGTGGCCGCGATGACCGGCGAGGCGGCGCTGGCCGCGTTCCGGCTGGAGGTGGGCCGCCCGGTCCGCCCGATGCTCGCCTCCCCCGCCGAGTCGCTGCACGACGCGCTGGCCGAGCTGGGCGACTGCGTGGTCGAGCACAAGCTCGACGGGGCGCGCATCCAGGTCCACCGCGACGGCGACGACGTGCGGATCTTCACCCGCACCCTGCGCGAGATCACGAGGACCGTCCCCGAGTTGGTCGAGCTGGTGCGCGGCCTGCCGTGCACGTCGGTCGTGCTGGACGGCGAGACGCTGGCCCTGACCGACGACGGCAAGCCGCGCCCGTTCCAGGAGACGATGAGCCGCTTCGGCGCCCTGCTCGACGCCGCCTCCGCGAGGAGGAGCACGTCGGCGGGGGACGTCCGGGAGCTGCTGCTCAGCCCGTTCTTCTTCGACTGCCTGCACCTCGACGGCGTCGACCTGCTGGACGAGCCGCTGCGCGACCGGCTGGCGGCGCTGCGCCGGGTGGCGGGCGACCACGTCGTCCCGGGCGCGGTGGGACCGGACGAGGCGACGGCCGCCGGGGTGCAGGCGCAGGCCCTGGCCGCCGGGCACGAGGGCGTGGTGGTCAAATCCCTCGATTCGGTGTACGCGGCGGGCCGGCGCGGCCGGGCGTGGCAGAAGGTCAAGCCGGTGCACACGCTCGACCTGGTGGTGATCGGCGTCGAGTGGGGCAGCGGCCGGCGCGAGGGCCTGCTGTCGAACCTGCACCTGGGCGCGCGCGACCCCGACGGCGGCCCGCCGGTCATGGTCGGCAAGACGTTCAAGGGCCTCACGGACGAGCTGCTCAGGTGGCAGACCCGCGAACTCCTCGACCGCGCCACCGACCGGGGCGGGTGGGGCGTCGTGGTCCGGCCCGACCTGGTCGTCGAGATCGAACTGGACGGCGTCCAGGTCAGTCCCCGCTACCCGGGCGGCGTGGCGCTGCGGTTCGCCCGCGTCCTGCGCTACCGCCCGGACAAGGACGCGGGCGAGGCCGACGCGATCGACTCCGTGCGTGCGCTGCTGCCCGGCGCACCGGGCCCGCTGTAGTGCGGACTTGGCGGAAAGCACAGGACGGGACCCCGTACCGGGGTGCGCGTTCGTGCTCGCCACCAGGGCGGTTCCGCCGCCGGAGAAGTATCGTCGAAGTCTTGTGCGATTCATCGAAGGGCATCGGCCCAGCTACGACCTGACCTATGACGACGTCTTCCTCGTGCCCGGCCGGTCGGCCGTGGACTCGCGGTTCGGCGTCGACCTGTCGACCCCGGACGGCACGGGGGCGACGATCCCGATCGTGGTCGCGAACATGACCGCGGTGGCGGGACGGCGGATGGCGGAGACGGTCGCCCGGCGGGGCGGCCTGGTCGTGCTGCCCCAGGACGTGGAACCGCAGGCGGTCGGGGAGATCGTCGGGTGGGTCAAGGAGCGGCACCCGGTGTGGGACACGCCGCTCACGCTCGGCCCGGACGACTCGGTCGCCGACGCGGTGAACCTGCTGCACAAGCGCGCCCACGGGGCCGTGGTGGTCGTGGACGGCGACGGCCGGCCGGTGGGCGTCGTGGACGAGGCGGGCTGCGCCGGGGTCGACCGGTTCACCCGGCTGCGGGACGTGGCCGACGAACCGCTCGTCACCCTGCCGCTGGACACCGCGCCGCGCGAGGTGTTCGACCGGCTCGGCGGCGGCACGCAGCGGGTCGCCCTGGGCGTGGACGGCGAGGGCCGGCTCGCGGGTGTCATGACCGGGCTGGGCGCGCTGCGCGCCGAGGTGTACGCGCCGGCGCTGGACGCGGGCGGCCGGCTGCGGGTGGCGGCCGCGATCGGCGTCAACGGCGACGTGACGGCGAAGGCCGAGCAGCTGCTGGCGGCGGGCGTGGACGTGCTGGTGGTGGACACCGCGCACGGCCACCAGGAGAAGATGCTCGCCGCGCTGAAGGCGGTCCGCGAGGCCCGGCCGGCCGTGCCGGTGGTGGCGGGCAACGTGGTGACCGCCGAGGGCGTGCGGGACCTGGTCGAGGCGGGCGCGGACATCGTGAAGGTCGGTGTCGGGCCGGGCGCGATGTGCACGACGCGGATGATGACGGGGGTGGGCCGGCCGCAGTTCTCGGCGGTCGCGGAGTGCGCGGCCGAGGCGCGGCGGCTCGGCAGGCACGTGTGGGCCGACGGCGGCGTGCGGCACCCCCGGGACGTGGCCCTCGCCCTGGCGGCGGGTGCGGCGAGCGTCATGGTCGGGTCGTGGTTCGCGGGCACCTACGAGTCGCCCGGCGACCTCCAGCGCGACGAGCAGGGCCGGCTCTACAAGGAGTCGTTCGGCATGGCGTCGAAGCGGGCGGTGAGCGCGCGGACCCGCGCGGACGGCGCGTTCGACCGGGCCAAGAAGGGCCTGTTCGAGGAGGGCATCTCGACGTCGCGGATGCGGCTCGACCCGGTCCGCCCCGGCGTGGAGGACCTGCTGGACTCGATCACGGCGGGTGTCCGCTCGGCCTGCACGTACGCGGGCGCGCAGACCGTGGAGGAGTTCCACGAGCGGGCCGTGCTGGGCGTCCAGAGCGCGGCGGGCTTCGCCGAGGGACGGCCCCTGCCCGCCGGTTGGTGACTCCTCCCGGACTCGAAGGGGCTCCCGCCCGCGCCCACCGACTACGGGCGGACGGGGTGCCAGCGGGAGGGGCCTCCCCGGTGGGAGGCCCCTCCGCGGGTCAGGACGCGTAGTCCTCCAGCATCTCGGTCACCAGCGCCGCGATCGGCGAGCGCTCCGACCGGGTCAGCGTGACGTGCGCGAACAGCGGGTGCCCCTTCAGCTTCTCGATCACCGCCGCCACGCCGTCGTGCCGCCCGACGCGCAGGTTGTCGCGCTGCGCGACGTCGTGGGTGAGCACGACCCGCGAGTTGGAGCCCAGCCGCGACAGCACGGTGAGCAGCACGTTGCGCTCCAGCGACTGCGCCTCGTCGACGATCACGAACGAGTCGTGCAGCGACCGGCCCCGGATGTGGGTCAGCGGCAGCACCTCCAGCATGCCGCGGTCCATGATCTCCTCGACCACGTCCTGGCTGACCAGCGCGCCGAGGGTGTCGAACACCGCCTGCGCCCACGGCTGCATCTTCTCGCTCTCGGAACCGGGCAGGTAGCCCAGCTCCTGGCCGCCCACCGCGTACAGCGGGCGGAACACCACGACCTTGCGGTGCTGGCGGCGCTCCATGACCGCCTCCAGGCCCGCGCACAGCGCGAGCGCCGACTTGCCGGTGCCGGCCCGTCCGCCCAGCGAGACGATGCCGACCTCGGTGTCGAGCAGCAGGTCCAGCGCCACGCGCTGCTCCGCGGACCGGCCGTGCAGGCCGAACGCCTCGCGGTCGCCGCGCACCAGCCTGACCTGCTTGTCCGCCGTGACCCGGCCCAGCGCGGACGACGTGCCGGCGAGCATCCGCAGGCCGCTGTGGCACGGCATCTCGGCCACGGGGGCGAGGTCGTGCAGCGCCGGGTCGATGACGCCCTCCCGGTAGAGGGCGTCCACCACGGACTGGTCGACGTCCACGTCGGACATCCCCGAGTAGCCCGACAGCGTGACGTCGTGCGCCCGGTACTCCTCCGCGGCGAGGCCGACGGCACCGGCCTTGACGCGCAGCGGCATGTCCTTGGTGACCAGCGTGACGTTGTCGCCGTCGGCCGCGAGGTTGAGGGCGCAGGCCAGTATGCGCGCGTCGTTGGAGTCCGTGCGGAAACCCGCGGGCAGCACCTCCGGGTCGGAGTGGTTGAGCTCGACGCGCAGGGTGCCGCCGTGCTCGCCGATCGGCACCGGGTTGTCCAGGCGGCCGTGCTGGAGCCGCAGGTCGTCGAGCAGGCGCAGCGCTTCCCGGGCGAACCAGCCGAGCTCGGGGTGGTGCCGCTTGCCCTCCAGCTCGCTGATCACCACGAGCGGCAGCACGACCTCGTGCTCCGCGAACCGCGTGGTGGCCAGGGGGTCGGAGAGCAGCACGGACGTGTCCACCACGTACGTGTTGGTCGTGGGCGCGCCACGGCGCCGAGAAGTGCTGCGCGGTGAGCCTGAGGAACGGCTCGCGGGTCGTCGTGCGTTCACGGCAACTCCCTCACGAACGCGGCACCCGCGTCCGCTCCTCGCTGGGCCAGGCACCACCCCGATCGACCGGCGCGCCGTCACGCTCTGGCGCACCGACCACGAGGGCCGGGTGCCGGCCCCCTCGCGCTTACCGCCACGATCAGGGCCTCCCTGCGCGGTCCGCAGTGGACGCGTCCCGCCAATCCGGAAGTTACCTCCGCAGGTCCCCCTTGTGCAGGCAGCCACACAGGTGATTCGCCCATTCGTCACCTGGTCGCAAAGCGGGGTAAAGATGGCCACAACGGGTGCTTGCGTGCGCACGGAAACGGTCACCTCGGCGCAACACGGCCTCGTCCACGCAGCTCAGGGGCCTTTCGGCCGTCCCGGGAAGGCGGTCACGCAGGGTCGCGGGGCAGCCAGGGGACGCTGTCGCCGATCTCCTCCCGGAGGGTGCTCGGCACGAGCGGTTCGTCGAGGAGCCTCGAATACCGGTCACCGAGGGTGTCCGCCGGGGGCCGCAGGTCGAGCCACGCCCGGATCAGGCGCACGCCCTCGACGTACGTGGTGGTGTACGCCCGCCACAGCGGGTCGGCGAGGAACCGCAGCATGTGCCGGGCGCGCCGCTCGGGGACCAGCAGCCAGCGGCGCAGGAAGTCGACCACGTCGTCGGGGTGGGCGCGCCGGTCGTGCAGCATCAGCGCGGCGTCCTGGCGCACGGTGAGCAGCCCGGACAGCGCGTTCTCCACGCGCTCGGTCAGCTCGCCGTCCATCCGCAGGCCCAGGTCGCCGACGATCGCCTCGGTCCAGCGGCCCCAGCCCGCGCCGACCACGGCGTGCAGGCCCAGCTCGGCCATGCCCTCGGACATCAGGCACTGCGGCGTGTTGATCAGGAAGATCGACTGCTCGGCGTGGCCGCGCTCGCCGACCAGGCCGACCTCCTTGCGGCAGTGCTCGGTGTGGTGGCCGGGGTAGGACTCGTGCGCCACGAGGTGCGGCAGGTTGGACGTGCGGTGGCCGAGGTCGGCGTTGATCGCCACCCGCGAGCGGAAGTTCCCCAGGTAGTAGTTGAACCCGCTCCACGGCTTGTCGGTGACGACCTCGTACTCGACGACCTCGTGCGCGGGCAGCCCGTACCGCTGCCGGACGCGGTCGCGCAGCGCGCTGGACAGGGCGTGCACGGTGGCCTCCAGCTTGCGCGGCGGCACCTCGTCCAGGGCCCGGTGGTCGGCCAGCCGCTCGACCAGCGGGCCGCCGCCGGGCAGCAGCGCGTCCAGCTCGGCGTGGGCGCGGCGGTAGGTGTCCGGGTGGCCGGGGCGCACGTCGACCTGGAAGTACGCCCGGACCTCCTCCACGAACGGCACGCGCGCCCCGGCGAGCTTGCGGGCCGTGCAGGCGAGCGCGACCAGGTGGGCGTCGAGGAAGCTGCGCCGCTGCTCCGACAGGTCGTCGGCGCCGGCCAGTTCCCGGCGCAGGAGCAGCGCCCGGTCCGCCAACCCGGCCGGGTGCGGTCGGTGCTCGTTGTCGACCTGGCGGCGCAGCGCGCGGTCGCCCGTGAAGGCGTCGACCAGTCCGGGCACCAGCTTCCCGAGCCTCAGCCCGAGCACCTGGTACTCCCGCACGATCCGATCGCCGTCCACGAACTGGAGACCCTACGAGATGGCGCCCCGGTTTACCACACGACCGCAGAACAGGGTGAATTGTCGTCCGGAAAACACCTCAACGGGGGACAACGGCGATCACGCAATCACACAATGGTGGCACCAGCGCCCACCCGGTACCGAATGTTCGGTAGTTTGCCCGCGACGAACCCGTTACGGGCTTCTCAACAGCGCTGAACAATGGGGAAACCCACGAAGAGGAGAGTGCAAGTGCTGAAGAAGGCAAGCACCGTCGCCGCAGTCGTGGCCGGGCTCATGATGCTCGGCTCTCCCGCGTTCGCCGTGGCCGGCGAACCCGACGAGCACAGCTTCCACCCGGGCGACGGCGGCAACGTCGCCATCGGCGAGCTGGACGCCGCCTACGAGGAGGGCGAGGAGGGTGATGTGGCCGACCAGTTCGGCGCCATCAACTTCGGCAACGACTCCGACCTGCTGAGCCAGCTGAACGTCTGCAACCTCGAGGTCAACGTCATCGCGGTGCCGGTGCTGTCGCAGAACGACCACCCGAACCTGTGCGTGAACGCCGACAACGACGACAACGACACCGAAGTGGCCGCGGGCGAGTAGGAACCGTCACCTCGACGCCGCACCGGGAGCGGTGGTCCGCACAAGCGGACCACCGCTCCTCTGCGTCCGCGGCCGGATCGGCGGCCCCGCCCAGGTCGGCGACCGTTTCCGCGGGCCGCCCGCCGCCGCCGAGCACCGGTCCATTCCGGCTCCACACCTGGGTGAAATGTGACGCCACTCGCCGCCGGCGCGCAATACCTTCCCTTTTCGACGACCGCCGCACGCCCACCGGTCATGCGCGTTGAGTGACTTCGGCAGACGCGCTCCCCGGTCGACGGGGTGCACGAGCGCCGAGGAAAACACCATCCCTCGGACAGCTCTGCACAAAGAGTGCCGAACACCTCGCCGATCACCCCTCCGGGGTAACGCGATCGAGAAGAAGCACATCCAGGAAATAACGATGCGCGGCACTGCGAAGGCGTAACCGATACCCGGCGCCGGACAGCCGGCAAACGAACAGAAAAATAATTCACACGATGGTGTTAGCAGACTGGCATCAGCGCCGGAAACCGGTAAATTATCGCTGCGAGGGCATCACCGCCTGAGCCGCCAGATTCCCCGAACCAAATGCTCGACAGGGACACGGGGGTCACCACAAATTCCCATCAGAGGAGTGTGTTCCACATGTTGAAGAAGGCAGGCGTCATCGCCATGGCCGCTGCGGGTCTCGTGATGCTGGGCTCCCCGGCTTTCGCGTCGCCGGGTCACGAGGACAACTGGGGCGGCAACTACGCCATCGGCGAGGTCGAGGCCTACTACGAGGAGGGCGAGGAGGGCGACGTGGCCGACCAGATCGGCCTCATCAACTTCGGCAACGACTCCGACCTGCTGAGCAACCTCAACGTCTGCAACATCGAGGTCAACGTCATCGCGGTGCCGATCCTCTCGCAGAACGACGAGAACCTCTGCATCAACACCGACAACGACGACAACGACACCGAGGTCGCGCACGGCGGCCACGGCGGCCACTGAGCCGACGGCCACCGAGCCGCGCTGAAGTCGCGAAGGGCGGCACTCCCCCGGGGGTGCCGCCCTTCGGCGTCCGCCGGTTCAGGAGCCGAAGCGGCGGTGCCGGACGGCGTAGTCGCGCAGGGCGCGCAGGAAGTCGGTGCGGCGGAACTCCGGCCAGTACGCCTCGCAGAACCAGAACTCCGAGTGCGCCGACTGCCACAGCATGAACCCGGACAGCCGCTGCTCCCCCGACGTGCGGATCAGCAGGTCGGGATCGGGCTGGCCGGAGGTGTAGAGGTGTTCGGCGATGTGGTCGACGTCGAGGACCTCGGCCAGCTCCTCGATCGTGCCGCCGCTCTCTGCGTGCTTCTGGAGCAGCTTGCGCACCGCGTCGGCGATCTCCTGGCGACCGCCGTAGCCGACCGCGACGTTGACCTCCAGGCCCGTGCGGTCCCTCGTGCGCAGGGAGGCGGCGGACAGCCTGGCCGCGGTCTCGGTGGGCAGCAGGTCGAGCGCGCCGACGTGCCGCACGCGCCACGGGTTGCCGGGTTCGGCCAGCTCGTCGACGATGTCGGCGATGATGTCGAGCAGCGGCACCAGCTCCTCGGCCGGGCGGTCGAGGTTGTCCGTGGACAGCATCCACAGCGTCACCACCTCGACCTCGGCCTCGCGGCACCAGGTCAGCAGTTCCAGGATCTTGCGCGCGCCGGCGCGGTGGCCGTGGGCGACATCGGTGAACCCGGCCTCCTTGGCCCAGCGGCGGTTGCCGTCGAGCACGACGCCGACGTGGCGAGGTCGTTGCCTGCCGTCGAGCCACCGGGTCAGCCGGTACTCGTAAATCGGGAGGAGGAACCCGTCCTTGATGCGCTCGCGAAGACCCACGCTGGCAGAGCGTACGCCGGGTGGGCCTGGTCACTCCGCCGCGTGCTGCCGGCGTACTTACGGTCCCGTAACCTCGGGCAGGTGACCACGTCCACGCACTCGAACCAGCCGGAGCCCTCACTGCGGCCCCGCCTGCGCGGCTGGCTGCACCTCTGGTCCTTCGTCGTCTCGGTGGCGACGGGGGCCGTGCTGATCGCGCTGGCAGCCTCCACCGTGTCCGCCAAGGCCGCCCTCGCCACGTCCGTGTACGGGGCGACGGTGCTCGGCCTGTTCGGCGTGAGCGCCCTGTACCACCGGGTCAACTGGGTGAGCGTGCGGGCGCGCACGTGGATGAAGCGCCTCGACCACTCGATGATCTTCGTGTTCATCGCGGGCACCTACACCCCGTTCGCCCTGCTGGCGATGCCCCCGTCCACGGGCAACGTCGTGCTGGCCGTGGTGTGGATCGGCGCCCTGGGCGGCGTGACGCTGAAGCTCGCCTGGCCCCACGCACCGCGCTGGCTGGGCGTGCCCATCTACATCGCCCTGGGCTGGGTGGCGGTCTTCGTCCTGCCCGACCTCCTGCACCACGCGGGCGTGGCGGCCCTGGTGCTCATCGTCGTGGGCGGCCTCCTCTACACGGTGGGCGCGATCTTCTACGCCACCCGCTGGCCCAACCCCTGGCCGCAGGTCTTCGGCTACCACGAGTTCTTCCACGCGGCCACGGTGGTGGCGGCGATCTGCCACTACATCGCCATCTGGTTCGCGATCTACTCCTGACAGGGGACCGCTGTGGCGTTCGTGACCGGTCGTGCGGTGCGGTGGGTGAGCGACGAGCCCTTCCCCGGGTGGGTCGAGGTGCTGCTGACCGACGCGCACGGAGCGGAGTGGAGCCTGTTCGACAAGCCCACGGCGTTCGACGACGAGGGGCGGCTGCGGGGGAACACGGCCTACCCCGTCGACGTCGACGTGGCGTGCGAGGTGGTCGGGCGCGGGCAGCTGGCGGACGGCACGGAGGTGCTGACGGTGTCCACGCGGCTGCCGTTCGGCATCGAGGCCGCGGACGGGCGGACCGAGTTCCTGGTGGACGTGGACCAGGTCCGGGACGTCGACCAGGTCCGGGACGTCGACCAGGCCCGCTAGGGAGGCGGTCACGCCCCGCAGCGCGCCTCGAACTCCGCCGGCGTGGCGTGGCCGTGCGCGAACTCCCCCAGGAGCGACCTCAGGCCGCTCAGCAGGGCGGGTCGGCCGACGCGCGCCTCGACGGCCAGCACGCGGTCCAGGTGGGGCGCGTAGGGGCGGTCCGGCAGCGGCTCGCCGGGCAGGTCGTCCCACGGCCGGCCGCCGGGCAGGAACCGCTCGACGAACAGCCTGCTCAGGTACACCGCGAGCCCTTCGACGAGCCACGACGACGTGCTCACGAGGTTGCCGACCCAGGCGTGCGCCACCTCGTGGCTGACCACGGTCATCGCGTAGCGCGGCACGTCGAGCCGGTCGAGCACGACCTGGTCGAACAGCACCAGCCCCGGCGAGGACATCGCCAGCGACGGGAACTCGTGCACGAACACGGCCTCGCACTTCGGGTACGGGTACGGCACGAGCAGGTCCTCGAAGAACTGCACGGCCCTGGCCAGCAGCTCGGTGACGACAGCGCCGTCCACCGCCGCGCGGGACGCCGGGACGTGCACCGAGGGCGTGACGGTGGCGAACGGCCCGGCCGCCGCGGTGACCACGAGCGGCGGGATGGGGTGCGTCGGCTCGAACACCCGCACGGCGCCGGCGCGGTCGCGCAGGGGCGCGTTGGCCAGGCACGTCCAGGACGGCGGCGCGGTCACGGTCAGCGTCACGGGGGCGCGCAGCCGCTGGTCGTCGAAGCAGCACATGGTGCGCGGCGCGGCGTTGGGGTAGCTGCTGGCGTAGAGGTAGACGCACCCGTCGACGGGGTCGGTGACGCGCCGGAACCCGCGGTCGGAGAACGGGAACAGCGCGTCGACCTCCAGCACGTTGTCCGGGCCGAGGTCGGTCAGCGGGGCGTCGCACCGCACCGGCCGGCCGTTCAGCGTGGCGCTGAGCACCTCGGCGGCGGCGAGGTCGACGTAGTCGCGGCCACCGCGGAAGCGGACCGTGGTGCGGCCGCGCACCTCGGGTTCGGCCGGGTCGAGGTGCCAGGTCAGCGCGTAGGAGTCTACTGAGAACACGGTGATCCCCCCGTCCCCCAAAGTAGCCGGGGAACGGGGGTCCCGTCACGCGAGGTCGGGTCCCCGGCGGCGCAGGTCGTCCACCGTGGTCATGGCGTCGCGCAGCTCGGTGAGCCACGTGTCGGCGTGCTCGCCGACCAGGCGCACGGCCCAGGCCAGCGCCTCGGAGCGGGACCGGGCGACGCCGGCGGCGACGAGCGTGTCCAGCACCTTGCGCTCGGGCTGCCGCAGCCGCGTCATCACGGGCGCGGACAGCGTGGTGAACAGCTCCTCGGTGTCGCCGAGCCGGGCGCCCCAGGCGACCTTGCGCCGGTAGCGGTGCTCGGCCTGGCGCGCGATCCCGATCCGCTCCTCGCGGGTCTGCTCGCGGAACCGGCTGATCCGGCCGGACTCGGCGGCGGCGCGCTCGGCGTCGTCGGCGAACCCGTCCTCCAGCGGCGGCAGGACGCCCACCACCACGATCTCCTCGCGGTCGACGCTCACCTCGGGCGCCCCGGTGAACCACCCGTCGGGCAGGCGGCCCGCGAACCAGGCCCCCGCGTCGTCCGCCGGGAGCTGGTCGGCCTGCGGCCAACCGCCCTTGCTTCCCCATCCACGTCGCATCCGGCACCACCTCGATTACATGATTACGACGTAACCGACGCTACGCGCGCACCGCGTGAAGTCCAGGGTGGTTCCCCGACGGCGAACAGGCCACCTCGGGACGGCCCGTCCGCGGGCCGGCGGCTCACCGACGCGCGGACAGGGCCTCGCGCAGCTCGTCGACCGTGGTGACGGGCCGGTCGCACACGTAGCCGCGGCACACGTAGGCCGCCGCGCGGCCGTCGACCAGCGGCCGGTCCTCCAGCAGCGGCGCGCCGCCGGGTTCGCCGGAGACGACCACGCCGCCGCCGTGCACCCCGGCCCACGCCGCCCGGACCAGGTCGTCGCCGGGGCCGACCACGGCCACCTGCACCGGTCCCAGCGCGAGGGCCTCGGCGACGCTCAGCCAGTGCCCGGCGAAGCGCGGTTCCCGCGCGACGAGCAGCCCGGCCCGCGACAGGGCGGCCTCCGCGGCGTCCCGGTAGCTCGACGGCCCGCCCAGCACGGACGCCGTGACCAGCGCGGACGCCAGCGACGACGCGCCCGACGGGGTGGCGTTGTCCGACGGGTCCGACGGCCGCTGCACGAGCGCCTCGGCGTCGTCGGCGGTGTCGTGGTGGACGCCGGGCTCGTCGCCCGCGAACCGGGCCAGCGCCGTGTCGAGCAGGCCGCACGCCTCGGCGAACCACCGCGCGTCGCCGGTCGCCTGGTGCAGCGCGAGCAGGCCGTCGGCGAGACAGCCGTAGTCCTCCAGCACGCCCGCCGCCGTGCCCGCGACGCCGTTGCGGGACGTGCGCAGCAGCCGGCCGCCGACGACGTGCGTGCCGAGGAGCAGTTCGGCCGCGCGCACCGCCGCGTCGACCCAGCGGGGCTCGCCGAACACCGCGCCCGCCTCGGCCAGGGCCGCGACGGCCAGGCCGTTCCACGCGGTCACGACCTTGTCGTCGCGCCCCGGCTGCGGCCGGCGGGACCGCACCGCCAGCAGCCTCGCGGCCAGCTCGGGGTCGGCCTCGCCGAGGAGCCTCAGGGTGGACGTGCCGTGCTCGAACGTGCCCTCGTCCGTGACGCCGTACAGCGCGGCGGCGCGGGCGCCCTCGGCCAGGCCGAGCGCCTGGACCAGCTGCGCGGGCGTCCACACGTACGTGGCGCCTTCGACCCCGTCGGTGTCGGCGTCGAGCGACGCGGCGAACCCGCCCTCGGGCGTGCCGAGGTCGCGGAGCAGGAACTCGGCGGTCTCCCGCGCCACCCGCGCGTGCGCCGGGTCGTCGTCGCGGCGGGCCAGGTGGGTGTAGACGCGCAGCAGCAGGGCGTTGTCGTACAGCATCTTCTCGAAGTGCGGCACGACCCACGCCGCGTCCACCGAGTACCGCGCGAACCCGCCGGCGAGCTGGTCGTAGAGGCCGCCGGAGGCCATCGCGGCGCACGTGGCGCGCGCCATCGACAGCGCCTGCACCGACCCGGTGCGCTCGTGGTGGCGCAGCAGGAACTCCAGCACCATCGACGGCGGGAACTTGGGCGCGCCGCCGAACCCGGCGTTGGCCCGGTCGAAGTGCCCGAGCAGCGACACCACCGCGCCCGACAGCACCTCCTCGTCCACAGTGGACTGCGGAAGGGGCTGGACCGCCAGCTGGGAGACGATCCCGGCGGCCGACTCGCGCACCTCGTCGCCCTGCTCGCGCCAGGCGTGCTCGATGGCCTCCAGCACCTGCCGGAACGACGGCATGCCGGCGTGCGGCGCGGGCGGGTAGTAGGTGCCCGCGTAGAACGGCTCGCCGGCGGGGGTGAGGAAGCACGTCATGGGCCACCCGCCGTGCCCGCTCAGGGCCTGCGTGACGGCCATGTAGACGGCGTCCACGTCCGGCCGCTCCTCGCGGTCGACCTTGACGTTGACGAAGTGCTCGTTCATGTACGCGGCGGTCTCCGCGTCCTCGAACGACTCGTGCGCCATGACGTGGCACCAGTGGCAGGCCGCGTAGCCGACGCTGAGCAGCACCGGCACGTCCCGCTCGCGCGCCTCGGCGAACGCCTCGGGCGACCACTCCCACCAGTCGACCGGGTTCTCCGCGTGCTGGAGCAGGTACGGGCTGGTCGAGGACGCGAGCCGGTTCGTCATGGACCCACAGTAATTCCCCCGCGCCGGGCCGACCGCTCGGCGAGACTGTCCCCGTGATCGACGAACCGACGCGGCAGCCGCACGACCTGCGCCACCTGACCGGCCCGTTCGACGTGGTCGGCGACGTCCACGGGTGCCGGGTCGAACTCGACCACCTGCTGCGCGAGCTGGGCCACTCGCCCGGCGGCGGGCACCCGGAGGGCCGCACGGTCGTGTTCCTGGGCGACCTCGTCGACCGCGGGCCGGACACGCCGGGCGTGCTGCGGCTGGCCATGGGCATGGTGGAGGCGGGCACCGCGCTGTCGGTGCGCGGCAACCACGAGGAGAAGCTGGTGCGCGCGTTGCAGGGCCGCAACGTCCAGGTCGCGCACGGCCTGCGCGAGTCGCTGGACCAGCTGGCGCGCGAGACCCCGGCGTTCCGCGCCCGCGTGCTGGAGTTCTGCGACTCCCTGGAACCGCACCACGTCCTCGACGGCGGCCGGCTCGTCGTCGCCCACGCGGGACTGCCCGAGCGCTACCACGGCGTGCAGTCGCCGAAGATGCGCGCGCTGGCCCTGTGGGGCCAGTCGACCGGCGGGCACGACGAACGCGGCTTCCCCGTGCGCCACCCGTGGGCGCGCGAGTACTCCGGCGCCGCGACGGTCCTCTACGGACACACGCCGGTCGAGGAACCCGAGTGGGTCAACGGGACGCTGTGCCTGGACACCGGCTGCGTGTTCGGCGGCCGGTTGACCGCGCTGCGCTACCCGGAGCGCGAGCTGGTCTCCGTGCCGGCCCGGCGCACCTGGTACGAGCAGGCGCGGCCCTAGTCCTTCTTCGCGGCGTCGGCGCCGGTGTCGGACCCCGCCGCGGCGTCGGCCCCCGTCCTGGCACCGGCCTCGGCGTCCGGCTCGTCGAACGACGCGGGCAGCTTCTTCAGGTGCTTGTTCATCGAGCGCACCAGGAAGAACACGGCGATGAAGAACAGCACGAGGACCAGGAGGCCCAGCGGGGAGGACTTGCCGAAGTCCTCCTGCTGGCCACCCGGGTCCTTGTCGGTCGGCGGCTGCTGCGCGAGCACCAGGGCCGTGGTCCCCTCCACGGGGACCGGGGCGAGGTCGGGCAGGGCCGGGAGGATCGGGGTCGTCACGCGGTCACCTTCTCCCGGACGCCCGCGAACAGGTCGTCCTCCGGCACGGTGCTGTCGACCAGCGACCTCGCCAGCTCGTACTCCTCGGTCGGCCACACCTCGCGCTGCGTCTCCAGCGGCACGGCGAACCAGCGGCTCGTCGGGTCGATCTGGGTGGCGTGGGCCTTCAGGGCCTCGTCGCGGACCGGGAACCAGTCCGCGCACTCGACCTGCGTGGTGACCCGCTCCATGACGTCGGGCCGGTCCGCGCCCCACCCGGCCAGCCACTCGGCGTACGGCGACTCCTCGCCGGCCGCGAGCAGGGCCTCGTGGAACGCCATCAGCTTCGCGCGGGAGAAGCCGTGGCTGTAGTAGAGCTTCAGCGGCTGCCACGGCTCGCCCAGGTCGGGGTAGCGGTCGGGGTCGCCCGCCGCGTCGAACGCGGCGACGGACACCTCGTGGCAGCGGATGTGGTCGGGGTGCGGGTAGCCGCCGTTCTCGTCGTAGGTGACGATCACGTGCGGGCGGAACTCGCGGATGACCTGGACCAGCGGCGGGGTCGACTCCTCCAGCGGCACGAGCGCGAAGCAGCCCTCGGGCAGCGGCGGCAGCGGGTCGCCCTCGGGCAGGCCCGAGTCGACGAAGCCCAGCCAGCGGTGCCGCACGCCGAGGATCTCGGCGGCGCGCGCCATCTCGGCGCGGCGGATCTCCGCCATGTTCTCCAGCACCTCGGGGCGGTCCATGGCGGGGTTCAGGACGCTGCCCGCCTCACCGCCCGTGCAGGTGACGACCATGACCTCGTGGCCCTCGGCGACGTAGCGGGCCATCGTGGCGGCGCCCTTGCTGGACTCGTCGTCGGGGTGCGCGTGCACCGCCATCAGGCGCAGCTTCTCAACCATGACGGTGGTGCTCCTCCTCCACTACCCGGTCCCGGGGACCTGGCGGACGGGGCCGATCTGCCCCCTGCGACACTCAACCGGTCGCAAGCGGTCATTGTTCCCCACGGGCAGGAAGGCGTTCGCACGTGGCACTGCCCGAGGGTCGGTACGGCGCCCGGCGGCGCCCTCTCCCGAAGTGGGCGCGCTGGTCACTCCCCGTGATCGCGGTGCTGGTCGGCGGCGTCATCGCCTGGGTGGGCTACCGCAACCTCGGCACCATGCCGGTGGAGGCGAAGCAGACCGCGTTCACGGTGCGGGACGACAACGCGGTGGAGATCACCTTCGAGGTCGTCCGCGAAACGCCGGAGCAGGCCGTCGTGTGCATCGTCCGGGCGCGCTCCGAAGACGGCGACGAGTCCGGCCGGCACGAGGTCCTCGTCCCACCGGGAGCCCGCACGGTCCGCGAGAAGACCGTGCTCAGGACGTCGAAACCACCCGTCACCGGAGAGGTCTTCGGCTGCTCGTACCAGGTCCCGCCCTACCTGTCCACGAGGTAGCGGCCAAGCGGGTGATCTGCGCTTTCGGCGGCCGATCCGGGAACAAAACACCGTCGCCGAACGTTCAGTGCGTGTTACTCTGGCCTTTCAGCACGGCCCCGACGCGGGCCGTGTTTTTCCGTTCCGGGTTGGTGCGCCCGGGAACAGCCAGCCCACGCCGTGGGCCGGCGCAAGACAAGGAGTTGGTGACCGTGAGCGACACTGAGGTGACCTGGTTGACCCAGGAGGCCTACGACCGGCTCAAGGGAGAGCTGGACGAGATGATCGAGAACCGCCCGGTCATCGCCGCGGAGATCAACGCGCGTCGGGAAGAGGGTGACCTCCGCGAGAACGGTGGTTACCACGCCGCCCGTGAGGAGCAGGGCAAGCAGGAGGCCCGCATCCGCCAGTTGCAGGAGCTGCTGCGCGTCGCGAAGGTCGGCGAGGCGCCGACGGTCGCGGGCATCGCCGCACCCGGCATGGTGCTCACGGTGCGCTACGCCGGGGACGACGAGACCGAGGAGTTCCTGCTCGCCACCCGCGAGGAGGGCGCGCACGGCGCGCTGGAGGTGTACTCCCCCTCGTCCCCGCTGGGCAAGGCGTTGCTCGGCGCGAAGGACGGCGAGACGCGGGAGTACGAACTGCCCAACGGCAGCACGATGAAGGTGACGCTCATCAAGGCGGTGCCCTACGCGGGCTAGCCCCACAGACACCGGGAGGGGCGGCCACCACGCGGAGGTGGCCGCCCCTCCTGCTCGTCGGGCGCCGGTTCAGCGGATGCGCTCCAGCAGGGGGCGCACGCGGGGCGGGACGGGCGTGGACAGGGCGATCGAGGTCGAGAGCCGCTGCACGCCCGGCACGTCCACGACCGAGTCGATCACCCGCTGCAGGTCGGCGTTCGAGCGGGCCACGAGGCGCGCGAACAGGTCGCCCTGGCCGGTGGTCGCGTGCACCTCGCACACCTCGTTGATGGCGGCCAGGCCGTCGCACACCTCCTGCCGCCTGCCCTGGGCGATCTCCAGCACGGCGAACGCGGTCAGCCCGTAGCCCATCGCGGCCAGGTCGAGCGCCGGCGGGAAGCCGGTCAGCACACCCCGTGCCACCAACCGGTCCAACCGCGCCTGCACCGTGCCGCGCGCCACCCCCAGCCGGCGCGAGCACTCCAGCACGCCCAGCCGCGGCTCGTCGGTGAGCAGCAGCAACAGTCGCGCGTCGAGCGCGTCCACGACCTGGTCAGAGTGTTCAACCTGTTCGCGTTCAACCATGCCGCACTATACAAAACGACCAGTGAAACAACGGACTGTTGCTCACCCTGACCAGCGTGCACATCCTGGGAGCATGACGCAGCAGCTTGACGACGTGAGCTACGACCAGCTCCGCCAACTCGTGGGCCTGGTCGACTACGACGGGACGCGGGACCCGTTCCCCGTCCGCTCCATGGACGCCGTGGTCTTCGTGGTCGGCAACGCGACCCAGACCGCGTGGTTCTACCAGGTGGCCTTCGGGATGCGGCTCGTCGCCTACGCCGGCCCCGAGACCGGGCAGCGGGACCACAAGTCCTTCGTCCTCGAATCCGGGTCCGCGCGTTTCGTGATCAACGGCGGCGTCTCGCCCGACAGCCCGCTGCTCGACCACCACCGGCGGCACGGCGACGGTGTCGTCGACCTCGCCTTGGAGGTCGCCGACGTCGACCGGTGCGTCGAGCACGCGCGCAGCCAGGGCGCCACCGTGCTCGTGGAGCCGCACGACCTCGGCGACGAGCACGGCACCGTGCGGGTGGCGTCCATCGCGACGTACGGCGAGACCCGCCACACCCTGGTCGACCGGTCGAAGTACACCGGCCCGTACCTGCCCGGGTACGTGGTGAAGGAGAGCACGGTCGAGCGCCCCGAAGGCGCCCCGAAGCGACTCTTCCAGGCGGTCGACCACTGCGTGGGCAACGTCGAGCTCGGCCGGATGGACCACTGGGTCGAGTGGTACAACCGCGTCATGGGCTTCGTGAACATGGCGGAGTTCATCGGCGACGACATCGCCACCGACTACTCGGCGCTGATGTCGAAGGTCGTCTCGAACGGCAACCACCGGGTCAAGTTCCCGCTCAACGAGCCCGCGATCGCGCGGAGGAAGTCGCAGATCGACGAGTACCTGGAGTTCTACGAGGGCGCGGGCGTGCAGCACATCGCGCTCGCCACGAACGACATCGTGACGACGCTGAAGGCGATGCGCGCGGCGGGCGTGGAGTTCCTGGAGACGCCGGACTCGTACTACGACGACCCGGAGCTGCGGGCCCGCATCGGTGAGGTGCGGGTGCCGATCGAGGTGCTCAAGGAGCACCGCATCCTGGTCGACCGCGACGAGGACGGGTACCTGCTCCAGATCTTCACCAAGCCGATCGGCGACCGGCCCACCGTGTTCTACGAGCTGATCGAGCGGCACGGGTCGCTGGGCTTCGGCAAGGGCAACTTCAAGGCCCTGTTCGAGGCGATCGAGCGCGAGCAGGAGCGCCGCGGCAACCTGTGACGGGTCCCGGCGGAACTCCGCCGGCGCTCCCCGCGTTGTGGCAGGCGACGGGCCGGTCCGGGTACCCCCGGGCCGGCCTTTCCTGTAGGAAGGCTGACGATGCCCCACCCTGTGCGCCCCACCCGGTGCGCCGGGACCGGTACCCTCGGTGGTACCTCACACAGCATTCACCTGGAGGGTGGCATGGCGCTCGCGGCCCGGGTCACCGCGGTGCTCCCGCTCGTCGGAGTGGTGGCCACGGCCGCGGCGCTGACCGGTGCGGCCTTCTTCTCCGTGGCCCACGCCGGCTGCGCGGAGACCGGCCGCTTCGTGGAGCGCGGGGGCGTGGTCGAGTTCGTCGGCGGGTGCGTGGACGCCGAGGACCTGCCGACCGTCCCGCCCCGCGTCGACAACGCGCGGCTCGGCGACGCCAAGCCGTGAGCCGGCCCTCCCGCCCCTGACGCGCGGAGGTCGGCGCCGGCAATCCGTCGTGGCGCGGGCGGGTGTGCGCGATAGTGGTGTCATGTGTCGCAACATCAGGGTGCTCCACAACTTCGAACCACCCGCCACCGACGACGAGGTCCAGGCCGCGGCCGTGCAGTACGTGCGCAAGGTCAGCGGCGCGACCCGCCCCTCCTCGGCCAACCAGGAGGCGTTCGACGCGGCGGTCGAGGCCGTCGCGGAGGCCACCCGCGTGCTGCTGGACGCGCTGGTGACGAAGGCCCCGCCGCGCGACCGCGAGGTGGAGGCCGCGAAGGCCAAGGAACGCGCGGCCGTGCGCTACGGCCCCCGGTGAACGCCCGCGGCCGACCGGGCGGGTGCCCGGTCGGCCGCGGGGAGCCCGGATCGGATCAGTCCAGCGCGGCGGCCAGGTCCGCCACCAGGTCGTCGGCCGACTCGATGCCGACGGAGAGGCGGACCAGGTCGGCGGGCACCTGGAGCAGGGAGCCCGCGGTGCTGGCGTGCGTCATGCGGCCCGGGTGCTCGATCAGGGACTCGACGCCGCCCAGCGACTCGGCCAGCGTGAACAGCTCCGTGCGGGAGCAGACGCGCAGCGCCGCCTCCTCACCGCCCTCGACGGTGAACGAGATCATCCCGCCGAAGCGGCGCATCTGCTTCGCCGCCACGTCGTGCCCCGGGTGGTCGGGCAGGCCCGGGTAGAGCACGCGCGTGACCCGGGGGTGCCTGAGCAGCGCCTCGGCGACCTTCTCGGCGTTGTCCGAGTGCTTCTCCATGCGCACCTCCAGGGTCTTGATCCCCCGCAGCGTCAGCCACGCGTCGAACGGGCCGGGCACCGCCCCGGCGCCGTTCTGGAGGAACCCGAACGCCGCGTCCAGGTCGTCGTCCGACGTCACCAGGGCACCGCCGACGACGTCGGAGTGGCCGCCGACGTACTTGGTCGTCGAGTGCAGCACGACGTCCGCGCCCAGCTCCAGCGGGCTCTGGAGGTACGGCGAGGCGAACGTGTTGTCGACCACCAGCCGCGCGCCGGCGGAGTGCGCGACCTCGGCCAGCACGGCGATGTCGGCGATGTTGAGCAGCGGGTTGGTGGGGGTCTCGACCCAGATCACCCTGGTGTTCGGCCGCACGGCGGCGCGCACCGCGTCGACGTCGGACAGCGCGACGGGCGTGTGCTCGACGCCCCACTGCGACAGCACCTTGTCGATGAGCCGGAACGTGCCGCCGTAGGCGTCGTTCGGGATGACGACGTGGTCACCGGGCCGGCACATCGCGCGCAGCGCCGTGTCGGTCGCGCCCATGCCGGAGGCGAAGGCGCGGCCGTGCCGCCCGCCCTCCAGCGCCGCCAGGCACTCCTCCAGCGCGGCGCGGGTGGGGTTGCCCGTCCGGGAGTACTCGAAGCCGCCGCGCAGGCCGCCGACGCCGTCCTGCGCGTAGGTGGAGGTGGCGTGGATCGGCACGATGACCGAGCCCGTGGTCGGGTCGGGCGCCTGCCCGGCGTGGATGGCCCTGGTCGCGAAACCGTGGTGACCGCTGTCCGTCATGCGCTCAGGGTACGACCGGGGAAAAAGCAACCGCCCGCCGGTTGACGACCGACGGGCGGTTGGGTGAAAAAGGACTACCTCACCACTGCTGGGGCGGCTGCTGCTGGCCGTACTGGCCGGGCTGCTGGCCGTACTGGCCCGGCTGGCCCGGGAGCTGGCCGGGCTGGCCGTACTGACCCGGCTGGCCGTACGCCTGCTGACCCGGCTGGCCGTACTGGCCCGGCTGCTGGCCGGCGGGCTTGCCGTACCCGCCGGGCGACGCCGCCTCCGGGGCGTTCACCACGACCGTCTTCATGATCTTGTCGGCCCACGTCTGCTTCTTCGGCTCCCACAGCGGCGCGAAGTAGCCCGCGTAGCAGGGGATGCCGTCGACGACGTGGCACAGCTGGCGCACGAACGCGTTGCCGAAGCCGACGGGCTGACCGGTCTCCTCGCTGACCAGCTTGATCTTCGCGAGCTTCTTGCCGTACGACTGGCCGGTGGTGCCCTGGAGGTACAGCGAGTTGTAGATCGCGAAGGCGATCACCGCCAGGTACCCGATGCCGCCGACGACCAGCGTCACGGTCGGGTCGCCGATGGCCAGGGTGAGCAGCACCACCAGGCCGACGACGACGCCGGGGGCCAGGCCGTCGACGAGGAAGCCCATGGCGCGGGAACCCCACTCGGCGTAGCCGCCGGCGGGCGCCGGGTACCCGGCGGGCTGGCCGTAGCCGGGCTGGCCGTAGGGCTGCTGGCCGTACTGCTGGGGCTGGCCGTAGCCGGGCTGGCCGTACGGCTGCTGGCCGTACTGCGGGGGCTGCTGCTGCCCGTACTGCGGCGGTTGCTGCCCGTACTGCGGGGGCTGCTGACCGTAACCGGGCTGGCCGTAGGGCTGCTGGCCGTACTGCGGGGGCTGCTGGCCGTACTGCGGCGGCTGCTGCGCCGGGAAGCCGCCGGACGCCGACGCCGGCTGTGCCGGGAAGCTGCCGGAGCCGGGCTGCTGGCCGAAGCCGGGCGCGGGCTGCTGCGTCGCACCGGGCGACACGACCTGCGTGGCGTCCGGGTTGGCCGCGGGCTGCTGGCCGGTGGTGGGCTGGCCGGTGGGCATCACGTGGGTGGCTTCCGGGGGCGGGAACGCAGGGGACTGCCCACCGCTCGGCACGACCTGGGTCGCGTCGGCGTTCGCGGGCTGGGCACCCTGCCCCTGCTCCTGCTGGTCGTTGCCGCCGAACTGCTGGTTCCCTGGCGGCTGCGGAGCGTTCATCGGAGTTTCCAACCCCCTTGGCACGGGCCGTAGGTGAGTGAGTCGGTGGCCAACGCTAGCGGATCGCGCCGCCCGGGCCACGGGCAACCGGGCAACGCGTCCGCACCGCGCCGGTTCAACGACCAGCGAGGAAACCCAGGATGTCCTGCCGGGTGACCACGCCGGCGGGCTTGCCGTCGTCCAGCACCAGGGCACCGTCCGCTGAGGACAGTGCGGTCATCGCGGAGCTGATCGACTCGCCCGCGCCGATGGTGGGCAGCTTCGGCGACATGTGGCGGTCGAGCCGGTCGGTCAGCTGCGCCTTGCCGGTGAACAGCGAGTCGAGCAGGTCGCGCTCGTTGACGGCGCCCGCGACCTCGGCGGCCATGACGGGCGGTTCGGCGTTGACGACGGGCATCTGGGACACGCCGTACTCGCGCATGATCGCGACGGCCTCGGCGACCGTCTCGTTGGGGTGGCCGTGCACCAGGTCGGGCATGGTGCCGTCCTTGCGGCGCAGCACGTCGCCGACCGTGGCGCCGGAGGTGTCGGGCGACAGGAAGCCGTACTGGGCCATCCACTTGTCGTTGAAGACGCTCGACAGGTAGCCGCGCCCGCCGTCCGGGAGCAGCACGACGATCACGTCGTCGGGCCCGGCGGTCTCGGCGACGCGCAACGCGGCGGCGACGGCCATGCCGCACGAGCCGCCGACGAGGAGCCCTTCTTCCCGGGCGAGCCGGCGGGTCAGCTCGAAGGAGTCCGCGTCGGACACCGCGACGATCTCGTCGCACACCGAGCGGTCGTAGGCGTCGGGCCAGAAGTCCTCGCCGACGCCCTCGACGAGGTAGGGCCGGCCGGTGCCGCCGGAGTAGACGGAGCCCTCGGGGTCGGCGCCGATGACCTTGACCCGGCCACCGGAAGCCTCCTTGAGGTAGCGGCCGGTGCCGGAGATGGTGCCGCCGGTGCCGACGCCCGCGACGAAGTGGGTGATGCGTCCCTCGGTCTGCCGCCACACCTCGGGGCCGGTGCCGTGGTAGTGGCTGGCGGGGTTCTCCGGGTTGGCGTACTGGTTGGGCTTCCAGGCGCCGGGGATCTCGGCGACGAGCCGGTCGGAGACGTTGTAGTAGGAATCGGGGTGCTCGGGCGCGACGGCCGTCGGGCACACCACGACCTCGGCGCCGTACGCCTTGAGCACGTTGCGCTTGTCCACCGACACCTTGTCAGGGCAGACGAAGACGCACCGGTAGCCCTTCCGCTGGGCCACGAGCGCCAGGCCCACGCCGGTGTTGCCCGAAGTGGGCTCGACGATCGTGCCGCCGGGCTTGAGCTCGCCGCTGCGCTCGGCCGCCTCGACCATGCGCAGCGCGATGCGGTCCTTCACGCTGCCGCCGGGGTTGAGGTACTCGATCTTGGCCAGCACGAGGGGCTGGAGCCCTTCGGCCACCGCGTTCAGCTTCACCAGCGGGGTGTTGCCGACCAGGTCGACGACGCTCTCGACGTACTCCACGACGGCCCTTCCACTTCTTGAGATGACCCGCTGAGCGTATATCGCGGGGGCGTCCGCCGGCCCGGTGGACGACGGACGGGCAAGGTGGGAGGGACGGGCGCGGCGTCGTTGGTCACGAGTGGTGGCCGCGCTGAACAGGCGTTAACTAGGCTGCACGTCACACGCCGCGGCGAAACAAAGGAGTTCCGTGATGCCGGAAGCCGTGATCGTCTCCGCCGCCCGGTCGCCCATCGGGCGCGCGGGCAAGGGATCGCTCAAGGACGTGCGCGCCGACGACCTCACCGTGCAGGTCCTCAAGGCCGCGCTGGCGAAGGTCCCGGAGCTGGACCCCGCCGACATCGACGACCTCATGCTCGGCTGCGGGCTGCCCGGCGGTGAGCAGGGCTTCAACATGGCCCGCGTCGTCGCCGTGCTCGCCGGGCACGACAACCTGCCCGGCACCACCGTCACCCGCTACTGCGCGTCCAGCGTGCAGACGACCCGCATGGCCCTGCACGCCATCAAGGCGGGCGAGGGCGACGTGTTCGTCAGCGCGGGCGTCGAGACCGTGTCGAGCTTCGCCCGGGGTTCGTCGGACTCGTGGCCCGACACGCACAACCCGCTGTTCGCCGAGGCCGAGGGCCGCACGGCGACGACCGCCCAGGACGGCGCGGACGAGTGGGTGGACCCGCGCGAGAACGGCTCGCTGCCCGACGTCTACATCGCCATGGGGCAGACCGCCGAGAACCTCGCCCGCCTCAAGGGCGTCTCCCGCCAGGAGATGGACGAGTTCGGCGTCCGCTCGCAGAACCTCGCCGAGCAGGCCATCGCCAACGGCTTCTGGGCCCGCGAGATCACCCCGATCACCCTGCCGGACGGCAGCACGGTGTCCGCCGACGACGGCCCGCGCGCCGGCGTCACCCTGGAGGGCGTCTCCGGGCTCAAGCCGGTGTTCCGGCCCGACGGCCGCGTGACCGCGGGCAACTGCTGCCCGCTCAACGACGGCGCGGCGGCCCTGGTGGTCATGAGCGACACCAAGGCCAAGGAGCTGGGCATCACGCCGCTGGCGCGGATCGTGTCGACCGGCGTGTCGGGGCTGTCGCCGGAGATCATGGGGCTCGGCCCGGTGGAGGCGTCCAAGCGGGCGCTGAAGCTCGCGGGCCTGTCCATCGGCGACATCGACCTGGTCGAGATCAACGAGGCGTTCGCCGCGCAGGTCATCCCGTCCTACCGGGACCTGGGCATCGACCTGGACCGGCTGAACGTCAACGGCGGCGCGATCGCGGTGGGCCACCCGTTCGGCATGACCGGCGCCCGGATCACCACGACGTTGATCAACTCACTGCGGTTCCACGACAAGCAGTTCGGCCTGGAGACCATGTGCGTGGGCGGTGGCCAGGGCATGGCGATGGTGATCGAGCGGCTCAGCTAGGACGCGCCGCGGGGTCGTGAACGTAGAACTCGCGGGGCCTGAACGCAGGACTCGCGGGGCCTGGACTTACGACACGCGGGCCCTGGACTTACGACACTCGGGGCGTGAACTTACGACACGCGGTGGACGACGAAGGGCGCCCCGGCCGATCGGCCGGGGCGCCCTCGTCGTGTGCGCGGTGCGGGAGGTCAGTCGCCGCTCTGGAGGTAGGAGAGCAGGCGCAGGATCTCCAGGTAGAGCCACACCAGGGTGGTCATCAGGCCGAACGCCGCCCACCAGGCCCACTTCGACGGGACGCCCGAGCGGATCATCTCGTTCGCCGACTCGAAGTCGAGCAGGAAGTTGAACGCGGCGATGCCGATCACGACGAGCGAGAACACGATGGCGAGCGTGCCGCCGTCGCGCAGGCCCATGTTCACGCCGAACAGGCCCATCACCAGGTTGCCCAGCATCAGCACCGCGGCGCCGACGGTCGCGCCGATGATCCACTTGGTCAGGCGCGGCGTGACGCGGATCGCACCCGTCTTGTAGACCACGAGCATGGCGCCGAAGACACCGAACGTGCCGAGGATGGCCTGCCAGGCGATGCCCGGGAAGAAGCTCTCGAACACACCGGTGATGCCACCGAGGAACACGCCCTCGGCCGCCGCGTAGGTCAGCACCAGCGGAGCGCTCGGCTTCCGCTTGAAGATGATGACCAGCGACACGACCAGGCCGATGATGAGGCCCGGCAGCATCAGCGCGAAGGGCGCGACCTGGCCGGACAGCACCAGCCACGCCGAGATGAAGCCGGTGACCAGGGTGAGCGCGAGGGTCATCGCGGTCTTGGTCACCACGTCGTCGATGGTGATCGGGCGCTCGCCGGCGACCGGCGGCGCGCCCTGGTAGCCGCCGTACTGCTCGGCCCCGTACTGCTGCTGCCCGTACGGCTGGCCGTAGGGCTGGCCGAATCCTGCCTGCTGTCCGCCGCCTGTCGGCAGGTTGCGGAACGCGGGGTTGCTGGTGGTGCGCACCTCGTCCTCCTGTGGCGTTCTTACGCCGTCACGGGGTCCAACGACCACACGAGTCGATTCGTTCCCGTCGGGTAAAAGTGACTTTACTCGGGCTGTCGATCTCACATCCACACCCCTGTGGCGGAGCGTAGTCGGAGATCCACCCCGCTGGAGGCTTGTCGCGGCGATCACCCACCCGTAAGGCTGCCAGCGGCAGCTCTTGTCGGACGCGCCCGAGGGGTAACTGAAAATCATGAGGCGGAGACGACTCGCCGGTGCCGCGTTGGCCGCCGGCGTGGCCCTGCTCACCCTGCCCGCCACGGCGGACGCCGATCCGAAGGAGGGTCTCGGGTACGAGGTGGCCGCCCAGGGCTACCAGGGCAAGCCCGCGGGCCAGGGGGACTGGCTCGGTTCCTACGAGTGGAACGGCCAGCGCGTCTGGTGCGTGCAGTACTCGCTGCTCGCCCCGGACAGCAACGTCCCCTACAAGGACGGCGACGAACTGCTCACCAAGGGCGGCGCGCCGCTGCCCGCCGACGTCGCCGCGAACATCTCCTACCTGCTGCTCCGCTACGCGAACACGACGTCGCCCGACGAGGCCGCCGCGCTCGCGCACCTGCTGCACTCGTGGACGGCGGCCCCGGACCCCGGGCGGGAGATCTCGCTGGACCCGGCGAGCGACTTCCGGCACATCGCCTACAACGAGCAGTTCCACTACGACCAGCTCGGCAGGCCCGAGTTCGGGCAGGCGCAGAAGGCGGTGGACCGGCTGCGGGCCGACGCGGAGGCCAACCGCGGGCCGTGGGCGGCCAAGGTCAGCGCGCCCGAGGAGGACCAGGTCATCGGCAGCCCCGACACGTGGGTGGTGGACGTCACCAAGACCGGCGGCGGCCAGGTCACCGGTCTGCCGGTGACCGTCGAGCTGACCGACGCCACCCTGGAGGACGGCTCGACCACCGGGCAGCTCACCACGCCGACCGACGGCGAGGCGCTCGCCGTGAAGGTCGTGCCGACCGGTCCGAACCCGTCGTTCAGCGTCTCGCTCAACGGCCCGGCCGACCGGCCGCGCGTGCAGGTGCCCGCGAACAACGCGGACATGCAGCGGATCGTCACCACCGGCGGCGAGAAGCCGCTGGCGGCGAACGCGTCGACCACCGCGAAGACCGCGCCCGGCGTCGTCCAGGTCGCCAAGACCGACGAGGAGACCGGCAAGGCCATCGCGGGCGTGGCGCTGAAGGTCACCGCCGCCGACGGCAGGACGCCGGCCAAGCGGCAGGACGACACGGACCTGACCGGCCCGGAGGGCCAGCCGATCGTGCTCCAGAGCGGCGCGGACGGCCTGGCGACGGTGCCGGACCTGCGCACCCCGCAGGAGATCTGCGTCATCGAGGTCGCCGCGGCCAAGGGCTACCAGGAGCACTTCGACCCGAACGCCCCGCCGAAGGTGTGCGGCCGGGTGGAACCGGGGCAGACCCTGTCCGTGGCGCTGAAGAACAAGCCGGACAAGCCGATCGTGCCCATCACGATCCCGGCCGGCGCGGACGGCGCGGGCGTCGTGGCCACGGCGTCGTTCACGTCCGAGGTGCGCGCCGGCGGCCTGGTCGGCTTCGGCGGCGTGCTGCTGGTCGGTGTCGCGCTGGTGGGCCTGCTGGCCCGCCGTCGGGCCGCCGAGCGGGCCTGAGACCGGATGACGCGCACGTGAGAGCACTGGTGACCGGCGTGGCGGTGGCGGCCCTGCTCGCCTCCGCCGCGCTGGTCGTCACCCGTTCCGCCGAGGTCGTGCAGGCCGGGGCGCCCACCCCGGCGGACGCGGTCGTGCCGCACCCGTTGGGCGACAGCGCCCGCTCGGGCCGGGGCGCGGACCTGGCCGGGCTGCCGGTCGGGGCGAACGCGCCCGCGTCGCCGCCCCCGCCGACCACTCAGCCGCCCGCCCAACAGCAGCAGCAACAGCAGCAGCCGGCGCAGCAGCGGCCCGGCACGGTCCGGCTCCCGCAGGGCGGCCTGGCGACGCTGGTCCGCGAGGAGGTCACCGCCGACGGCGTCCTGCCGGTGCCCGAGGGCGTGGGCGAGGCGACCTGGTGGGGCGTGGACCTGGGCGCGGCCGAGGGCGCCACGGTCCTGGCCGGGCACGTGAACTGGAAGGGCATGACCGGCCCGTTCGACGAGCTGTGGCGCTCGGCCACCGGGCAGCGGGTCACCGTGGTCGACACCGGCGGGAAGTCCTTCGCCTTCACCGTCACGCAGGTCGAGGCGGTCCGCAAGGACGACCTGCCGAACCGGGCCGTCGAGCTGTTCGGGCCGCGTGGGCCCCACCGGTTGGTGCTGGTGACGTGCGGCGGGCGGTGGGTCGGCGGCAGCACCGGTTACGAGGAGAACCGCGTGGTGATCGCGACGCCGGCGTGACGGGAGGCAACCTCCGACCGCGCCGGGTCGTCCTGTGGTCGTGAAGCGATGGGGCTGGGTCTCGACGGGCGTCGCGCTGGCGCTCACCCTCGTGGTGCTGGCCGTGCTGGGCGCCCGCGACCCGGGGCCGACCACCGACGCCGGCGACCTCGCCGCCCCCCTCCCGATGGCGCCGCGCCCCACCGGCGGCACGTCCGCGGCCGCCCCGCCGACCGTCCCGGTGCCCGCCACCCCGCCGTCCTGGATGCGCCGGATGCAGCCCGGTGAGAAGCCGCCCCAGTTCGTGCTGTTCTCCTTCGACGGCGCGGCGTCCAAGCCGCACTGGGATCGGATCATGCCGCTCGCCGCCGGCGTGGGCGCGCACGTCACCGGCCTGCTGTCGGGCGTCTACCTGGTCCCGGACGACGACGCCGCGACCTACACCGGCCCCGGTCACCAGCCGGGCTACTCGTCGATCGGGTTCGGCGGGTCCCGCGCCGACGTGGAGCTGCGCATCGGCTACCTCAACGACGCGATCGCCGCCGGCCACGAGATCGGCACCCACTACAACGGCCACTACTGCACGGGCGACGAGCCGAACGTCGGCAGCTGGGACACCGCGCAGTGGAACGACGAGCTGGACCGGTTCTTCGCGATCGTGGAGCAGGCGCGGCAGCGGGGCTTCGCGCTCGACCCGGCGAACGTCCGGGGCGGGCGCACGCCGTGCCTGGAGGGCGACTGGGACCAGGCGTTCCCGGCGATGCGGGGCCACGGCCTGGTCTACGACACCAGCCACGTGAGCCTGGGCGTGGTGTGGCCCTACGTGCGGGACGGCGTGTGGGAATTCCCGATGCCCGAGGTCCGCGTGCCCGCCCTGGGCAAGCAGGTCGTGATGATGGACTACAACCTCTGGTTCGCGCTCAACGGTGCGAAGGAGGAACCGCACCGGGCCGCGGACTTCACGCGGATCGTGCTGGACACGTACCGCTCGGTGTACCAGGGGGCGTTCAACGGCAACCGCGCGCCGATCGTGATCGGCAACCACTTCAACGAGTGGGCCGGCGGGGCGTTCAGCGGCGCGGTGGAGGGGTTCCTCGGCGAGGTGTGCGCGAAGCCCGAGACGGTGTGCGCGACCTACACCGAGGTCGTGCAGTGGATGCAGTTGCAGGACCCGGTGGTGCTCGACCACCTGCGCCGCATCCCGGCCGCGGTCAACTGACCCGGCGTCCGCCGGGGCGCGAGTCGGGGGGTTGGCCCCACCGCGCAGGCGGGAGCGGACCGGAAGAATCCGGGGCATGACGGACCACGACCTCGTGCGCGACGCCCGCGCCCGGATCGCCCAGGCCGCACGGGGGCTCCTGCGGACACCGCTGTGCCTGGTGGGGCTGCCGCTCGTCCCGCTCCAGCTGGTCACCTACCCGATGGTCCTGGTGACCGTGGGGGTGCCGCTGCTGCTCCTGGTGACCGCACTGGTCCGCCACTACGCCGGGTTCTTCCGCACGTGGGCGGGGAGGGTGCTCGACACCGAGGTCCCGCCGCCCTACCGGCTGCCCGCCAACCGGGGCCCGATGACCCGGGTCCGCACGATCGCCACCGACCCGGCGACGTGGCGCGACCTGGCGTTCCTGCCGGTGAACGCGGTCGCGGGCGTGTTCTTCGGCGTGCTGCCCCCGGCGCTGTGGCTGGGTGGCGCCTTCGGGTTCCTGGTGCCGCTGCTGTGGCTGGCGGGCGGGCGGGAGGTCGAGTTCACCCTCGTCGACGCCGACACCCCCGGCGGTTTCGTGGCGGCCCCGTTCCTGGGCGCGGCCTACCTGGCGGCGGCCTGGTGGGTCACGCCGCGCGCCGCCGTGCTGCACGCCCGCGTGGTGAGGCTGCTGCTCGCACCGAGCGCCACCGCCGCGCTCACCGACCGGGTCCGCGCGCTGTCCGACTCGCGCGCCGACACGGTCGACGCCCAGGCCGCCGAGCTGCGCCGCATCGAGCGCGACCTGCACGACGGCGCGCAGGCCCGCCTCGTCGCCCTCGGCATGAGCCTGGGCATGGCCGAGGAGCTGCTGGCCCGTGACCCGCGGGCGGCCCGCGAGCTGGTCGTCGAGGCCCGGCAGTCGTCGTCGCTGGCGCTGGCCGAGCTGCGCGACCTCGTGCGCGGCATCCACCCGCCGGTGCTCGCCGACCGGGGCCTCGACGGCGCGGTGCGCGCCCTGGCCCTGGCGCACCCCCTGCCGGTGGAGGTGGACCTGGAGCTGGACGGCCGCCCCGAGGCGCCGGTCGAGTCGGCCGCCTACTTCGCGGTCGCCGAGAGCCTGACGAACGTGGCCAAGCACAGCGGCGCGACCGGCGCGTGGGTCCGCGTCCGGCACGAGGGCGGCAGGCTGGCCCTGATGATCGGCGACAACGGGCGCGGCGGCGCGGAACCGGCCGAGGGCGGCGGTCTGCGCGGGATCGAGCGCCGGCTCGCCGCGTTCGACGGCACACTCGGGGTCGCGAGCCCGGTGGGCGGGCCGACCATCGTGACCATGGAGCTGCCGTGCGAGTTGTCCTCGGTGAAGACCTCGTCCTCCTCCGGGACGGCCTGATCCGGCTGCTGCGGGCCTACGACTTCGACGTCGTCGAGGCGGTCGACTCCGGTCCCGCGCTCCTCGACGCCCTCCTCGACCACCGCCCGGACGTGGCGGTGGTCGACGTGCGCCTGCCGCCGACGTTCACCGACGAGGGCCTGCGCGCGGCGATCGAGGCGCGCAAGCGGGTGCCCGGCCTGCCCGTGCTGGTGCTCTCGCAGTACGTCGAGCAGCTGTACGCGCGGGAGCTGCTGTCCGACCGGGGCGGGGCGGTCGGCTACCTGCTCAAGGACCGGGTGTCGGACGTGCGGCAGTTCGTGGACGCGATCCGCCGGGTCGCTTCGGGCGGTACCGCGATGGACCCGGAAGTCATCACGCAACTGCTCGCGCGGGGCGCGCGCGACCGCCCGCTGACCACGTTGACCCCGCGTGAGCGGGAAGTCCTCTCGCTGATGGCGGAGGGCCGTTCGAACGGGGCGATCGCGACGCGCCTGTTCGTGACGGAGAAAGCGGTCGGCAAACACATCGCGAACATCTTCGGGAAGCTCGGGCTGCCGATGTCCGAGGACGACAACCGGCGGGTGCTCGCGGTCCTCGCCTATTTGGACCGGGTGTAAATCGTTTCTTAGGCTAAGTACCATTCGGTTTTCCCACCACGGACCAAGGGGAGCGCATGGCTACGACCGCCGAGTTGGCCGACGAACTGCTCGACCTGGTGCTGTCCCACTCGCCGCTGGGCGCGACGGTGAACGGCGTGCCGGGCTACGACCACCTGCTGCCCGACCACCGGGTCGGGACCGAGGAGGCGATCCGGGCGCGGGCGCTGGACATCGCCGACCGCGCCCGCGCGCTGCCCGCCGACGACGACCCGGTGACCGCGTCCGTGGTCGTGCGGCAGGCCGAGGCGCTGGTGGACCACCTCGACGCGCGCGGCGTGGAGTACACGATCACCGACTCGTTCTTCGCCCCGGCGGGCGAGGTGCTGACCGTGCTGCCGATGACCGCGCTGTCCGGCGAGGAGTCCGAGCGGGCCTACCTGGACCGGCTGGCCGCGGTGCCGGAGTTCCTGCGCCGGGTGGCGAAGCGGCACCTGGACGGCGCGACGGCGGGCCGCACGCCCGTGCGGCGCCTGGTCGACGCGGCCGTCGCGCACCTGGACCGCTACCTGGCCGCCGACGAGGACCCGCTGGCCCGGCCCGCGGGCGGCGAGGCGTTCACCGCGCAGCGGGACCGCCTGCTCGCCGAGGTCGTGCGCCCCGCGTTCGCCGAGTACCGCGACGTCGTCGCGGGCCTCGACGCCCGGCCCGAGGACCGCGCGGGCCTGAGCTGGCTGCCCGGCGGCGATGCGACGTACGCGGCGCTGGCCCGGGTGCAGACGACGACCGACCGCACGCCGGAGGAGCTGCACCGGACCGGTCTGGACGTGATGGCGAAGCTCCGCGACGAGTACGCCGAGCTGGGCGCCCGCGTGTTCGGCACGTCCGACCCGGCCGAGGTCTTCGAGCGGATGCGCACCGACCCGGAGCTGCGCTGGACCTCCGAGGAGGAGCTGCTCGACGCCGCCCGCGAGGCCGTGACCCGGGCGGAGGAGGCCGCACCGCGCTGGTTCGGCCGGCTGCCGGAGCAGCGCTGCCGGGTCGAGGCGGTGCCCGCCGCCGACGCGCCGGGCGCGCCCACCGCGTACTACATGCCGCCGTCGCTGGACGGGACGCGGCAGGGCACCTACTTCGCGAACACCCACCGCGTCGAGGAGCGGTTCCGCTACCAGGCCGAGGCCATCGCGTTCCACGAGGCCGTGCCGGGGCACCACTTCCAGATCACGCTCGCCCAGCAGCTCACCGACCTGCCGCTGCTGCGCCGCGTCGCCGGCTTCACCGCCTACTCGGAGGGCTGGGGCCTCTACACCGAGCGGTTGGCCGACGAGATGGGCCTGTACTCCTCGGACGTGGCCCGGCTGGGGATGCTGGCGCTGGACTCGATGCGCGCCGGGCGGCTCGTCGTGGACACCGGCCTGCACGCGCACGGTTGGAGCAGGCAGCGGGGCGTGGACTACCTGCGCGAGAACACGCCGCTGGCGCTCGTGGAGATCGAGAACGAGGTCGACCGCTACCTCGCCGCGCCCGGCCAGGCGCTGGCGTACATGGTGGGCAGGCTGGAGATCCTGCGCATCCGCGAGGAGGCCGAGCGGGCGCTGGGCGACCGGTTCGACGTCCGGGCGTTCCACGACGTGCTGATCGGCGGCGGCGCGCTGCCGCTGTCCGTGCTCGGCGAGGTCGTCGCCGACTGGGTGCGCGCCCGCGGGTGACGGCACGTGGGGGACTCCGGAACGGGGTCCCCCACGCGGCACGCCGATACCGGTGCGGGTGAAACCGGCACGTCGTATGGGTGCGGTGTCCGGCCACCAGGCGGATGGGTGAACTCGAAGCACGCGTGACGTGCCCCCGACGGGATTCGAACCCGTACTGTGACTCTTTTAAGGAGCCTGCCTCTGCCCATTGGGCTACGGGGGCAGCCGGGAGCTTAAGCCGTTACCCAGCGTTCGTGGGGCGGGTTCACAACAAGTCGCCCGCACGGCTCAATGCCAACCGCTATTGCGCTCATTCGGGTAATGGACCCAGTGCGCTCATGCCGAGTACGACTTCGTGATAAGCGTCACAGCCGAGTGCCTGTTCCAGCAGCTCATCCCGCAATGCTGCGGTGAAGCCGATACCAAAACCCAGAGCGGAAGCAACCAGATATGCGGTTTGCGACAGATGGCCGACGTCCATTTGGACAACACGGTAAGCCCGTGACGTGTCGTAACGCCATCTAGTCCGTTCGAGTAGTCCGGTGTACGCGATCACCACCGGCGCGCCCCCGACCCAGTCCTGGTCCCCCGCCGCCGCGGCCATCTCCGCGGGCCCCCAGCACACCCCGATCGGCTCCAGCGCGTGCGCGAGCCCGTCGTAGTGGTGCCACCCGTCGTCCAGCCCGACGACGCCGCGCGCGTGCAGGTACAGCTCCACCGGGTGCCGCCCGCCGCCGGACGGGCTGGTCTTGAACACCGTGCCGGTGCGCCCGATGCGCGACCGGGTGGGGGACGGGCCGCCGAGCACGGCCAGCAGCTCGCCCAGCCGCGCCGCGGTGACGGGGGCGTCGCCGAACTCGCGCGTCGTGCGGCGGGCCAGCAGCACGTCCAGCAGACCCCGCCCGGCCCAGTCGGGGGCCTCCGGCAGCGGTGGCAGCGGCACGGCGGGGCCGCCGGTGCTGCGGAACGGCGGGGGCGGCGGCTCCACGGCGAGCTTCGCCTCCAGCGCGGCGTCGTGCTCGTCGGAGCCCTGGTACGGGGCATCGGCCAGGGTGCGGCTGGCGAAGTGGAAGTGCCGGGCCGACGGTCCCCACCCGCGCCAGCCGGCGACCAGGCGGCGTTCCTCCTCGTGGCGCGGCGAGCCCTCCACGACCAGCACGCCCGCCTCGACCAGCTCGTCGACCACCTTGCGCAGCGCGACCCGGTCCGCCTCCTCCAGCGGGGCCAGCAGCTCGTCGACGTCGGTGAACCCGGTGAACTTGCGGCACAGCAGCTCCGCGGTCTCGCTGATCGCGAACTGCCGGTGGTGCAGGTAGTCGTCCCAGACCACGGCGCCGTCCTGGTAGAACAGCGTCGCGTGCTCAGCGACCTTTGCCCGCACCCAGGAGCTCCTTGAACCGCGCCGCCACCCACCCGTGCACAGCCTGCGACACCCGGTCGTCACCGGCGCGGTGCTCGAACCAGCGCCAGTCGCAGTTGACGTTGACCTCCAGGAACACGTGGTCGCCGCCCGCGACGAGCAGGTCGAACGCGGCCACCTGGAGCCGCCAGTGCCGCGCCAGCGCCAGCAGCCGGTCGGCCAGCCCGCGCGGCACGTCGACCGGGCTCACCCGGACCGCGCCGGGGTCCACCCACAGCTGCGCGGGGTCCAGCTTGTCCACCTGGAAGGCCAGGCACTCCTCCCCGACCACGAACACCCGCAACTCGGTCTCGGACGGCACGTACTCCTGCACGATGACCGGCGCGGACTCGGGCACGTCACCGGCGCGGCTGGTCTCCAGCGGACGGGGGAACAGGCCGTGCTGCATCCCGGGGCGCGGTTCGAGCAGGTGCCGCCCGGAGGTCTTGACGATGCACCGCGCGCCGCCGGGCCGGGTGCGCCCCGGCCTGGTGGTCACCGCGGTGCGCGGTACGCGCAGCCCGAACGCGGCGGCGTCCGACAGCTGGGTGAGCCGGTCGAGGTGTGCGGTCGCCCGGCTGGGGTTGACGTGCGCCCAGTCGCCCCGGCTCGCCAGCCAGTTCGCCACCGCGCCCCACTGGTCCACGGCGTACGCGCCGGCCAGCGTGCCGGGTTCGACCGGGATGGACGCCAGCTCGAAGTGCCTGCGCCAGACCAGCAGCGGACGCAGCAGCCAGCGGTCCAGCTCCAGCAGCGGCTGGTCGGTGTAGACGGTGAGGGGGAGGTCCGTCGAGCGGTCGGCGTCGATGCGGGCCATCCGGATGCCGCGCTCGGCGAGCGCGATGGAGAGCTCGTTCATCTCCATGTCGGCGGCGCGGGCCAGGACGAGCACGCAGGGCACGGGGCTGCCGTCGCCCTCGTCGACCATCCCGAGCTTGTGCACCTGCTCCTGGAAGTCCAGGTTCTTCGGCTGGGAGCGGAAGAGGTAGTCCTGGCCTTGCAGCAGCAGCGGGGTGGGCCTGACCGGTGGGGCGGCTCTGACGGCGTCGGCCGGGGGGACTGGTTCGTCCCCCCGGCCGGCAGCGGTCATGCTCAGTCGTCTTTCTTGCTGTTGAAACGTTTTTCCGCGGTGGCGTACTCCGCGGAGTACTCTGCCAGCGCGCGATCCTCGATCTCACCGCGGCGAAGCTGTGCGGCCAGCTCCTCGAGAGACATCGCGGTCACCTCTCTCCCACTGTGCATCACGCATTCAGGCGATACACCAGCCGTATTCTCGGGTTCACGTTACGCAATGTCAAGACAACAGCGTGGACATTAGCCCGATCGGGCGCTCAAGTTGAGACGCTGAGCCAGACGGCCCTCGCGTCGCCGCGCCCGAACGGCGGAGCGTCACGAGGACCGTTCGCATTTTCAGCTCTTGGTCGCGCGGTCGAACTCGGCCTTCGGCTCGTGGATCTGACCGAGCGCGACGACCTCGCGCCCCGAGAACAGCGCCTGCGTCCAGTCCACGAACACCCGGAACTTCCGGTTCACCGTGGGCATGAACATCACGTGGTAGGTGCGGTGCATGAACCACGCGACGACGCCCTTGAGGCGGATGCCGTACACGTCCGCGACGCCCTTGTAGAGGCCGAGCCCGGCCACCGAGCCCACGTACTTGTGGTGGTAGTCCTTCGGCTTGCCGCCGCGCAGGCTCGCCACGATGTTCTTCGCGAGCAGCTTCGACTGGCGGATGGCGTGCTGCGCGTTGGGCACGCAGGTCGCCGTCGGGTCCTCCTCGGTGCGCGACAGGTCCGGCACGGCCGAGCAGTCGCCGGCGGCCCACACGCCCGGCAGGCCCACGACCTGCATCGCGGCGGTGCACTGCACGCGACCGCGCGGGTCCAGCGGCAGGTCGGTGTCGCGCAGCATCGGGTTGGCCTTCATGCCGGCCGTCCAGATGATGGTGTCCGAGTCGAACTCCGTGCCGTCGTCGAGGACGACGCGGCCGCCCTCCATCGACTTCACCCGGGTGTCGAGGTAGCAGGTGATGCCGCGCTTCTCCAGCTGCTCGACCGTGTAGACGCCGAGCCGGGCGCTCACCTCGGGCATGATCCGGTTGGTCGCCTCGACCAGCACCCAGTGCATGTCCGAGTGCTTGAGGCCCTCGTAGTAGCGCAGCGCGTAGCGGGCCATGTCCTCCAGCTCCGCCAGCGTCTCGATGCCCGCGAAGCCGCCGCCGATGACCACGAAGCTCAGCAGGCGCTTGCGCAGCTCCGGGTCGTTCGTGCTGGCCGCCTGGTCCAGCCGCGACAGCACGTGGTTGCGCAGGTAGATGGCCTCACCGATGGTCTTCATGCCGATGCCGACCTCGGGCAGGCCGGGGATCGGCAGGGTGCGCGAGATGGCGCCCAGCGCCGAGACCAGCACGTCGTACTCGAACTCCTCGACGTGGCCGTCGGCGAGCGAGACGGTGACGGTCTTGCGCGAGTGCTCGATCTTCGTCGCGCGGCCGGTGACGACGTGGCAGCGGTTGAGCACCTTGCGCAGCGGCACCACGACGTGGCGCGGCTCGATGGAGCCGGCCGCCGCCTCGGGGAGGAACGGCTGGTAGGTCATGTGCGGCTGGGGGTCGATCACCGTCACGGACGCCTCGCCGGAGCGCAGCTTCCTCTGCAGACCCAGCGCGGTGTACATGCCGACGTACCCACCGCCGACGATCACGATCCGTGTGGGTTGCGACTTCACAGCAGCCATACGCACATGGTCCCACCGGAAGGGGCATCGGCGCGCATCGGCGAGGCCCGTTGTGACCACTGTCGCCGGGTGACGGTGACCACGCCGCCGCTGACCAGGACAGAGAGGCGAACCCGCTGAGAGGAACGATCCAGACGATCAGCTCGCGCTGAGCCCGGGAGCCCCTTTCCTCAGCCCTTCCGGCGCAGCAGGAGGACCACCCCGACGGCGAGGCCGAGAGCGCACAGCAGCCCGATCACCTCGACCGGCGCGTCCGTCCGGCCGCCCGGCGACAGGAGCACCACGCCGCCGAGGGCGAACACGCCCAGCTGCACGCCGGCGAACCTCCTGGCCGGCGCCCTCAACGCTTCCGGGTGCACGCGGGACCGGACCGGCACGAGCGCCGCGTAGGCCGCCAGCAGGTGCAGCAGGTGCAGCAGCACGACCAGCGCGAACACCGCCGGCCAGCGCGGCTCGTCGGACACGAACACGATCGCCGCCGCCGGGTAGGCGATCAGCAGCGCGACCGCCGCGGACGCCGGGATCGCCGCCGCGGCGGCGGCCAGCACCAGGTAGAGGACGAGCGCGAGCCCCTCGACGCCGTTCGCGGCGAGCACCCCGGCCACGGCGGCGCAGACCGCGACGACGGCCGCCCGCAGGGTCCACCCCGGCAGGCCCCGCCCCAGCCGCGCGGCCGGTCGGCCCCGGTCGACCCCGCTCCCCAGCCCTTCCCCGGGGCTCACCGCGCCACCCTCCGCGCACCGCGCGCCTGCCGCAGCACGTCCGCGATCGGCGCGCCCCACGCGACGACGGCCACGCCGTGCCGCCGCATCGCCTCCAGCCGCACCTCGTGCTCCAACCCGACGACCGCCGCCGCGGCCCCGCCCCACGGCGAGTCCCGGTCGGCGCGCAGCGGCGAGGGCAGCACGTCCACCGCCAGCACGACGTTGCCGCGCCGGGCGGCGTGCACGGCCAGCTCCACCGCGTCCGCGTCCAGGAACGTCGACAGCACCACCACCAGCGCGCCGTGCGGCACCTGCTCGGGCCGCAGCACGAGCCGCTGCGCCCACCCGGCGGACCGCGCGCACACCACGAGCTGGTTGCGCAGCCGCAGCAGCTGCCGCCGCCCCGCGCCGGGCCGCACGCCGAGCTGCGGCCGGCCCAGGTCGGCCAGGCCCACCCGGTCGCCCTGCCGCAGGTAGCCGGCGGCCAGCGACGCCGCCGCGCGCACCGCGAGGTCGAGGCTGCCGCCGCGCCGCACCGTGGCGTCGCGCACCGCCGCCGACCACTCGCCCAGCTCCGCGCCCACGTCCAGGCGGGTGTCCAGGGCGAGCACGACGTCCGCGTCGGCCTCCGCGTGGTGCTCGCGGACGTGCAGGTTCGCCCCCGCGGGCGACCCGGCCATCGCGCCGCTGCGCAGCGACACCCGCCAGTCGACGCGCCGCAGCCGGTCGCCCGGCTGGAACAGCCGGATGTCGCGCAGCTCCACCGAGTCGCCCGGTCTCCGCGACCGGTGCGCGCCGACCAGGCCCACCGCCCGCGCGGGCAGCAGGCCGGCGGGCAGCGCCTCCACCGGCGGCAGGATCACCCGGCCGCGCTCGGGCGCCGTGACGGGACCGTGCACGAGCAGCGCGTCCGGTCCCGCGACCAGGTGGTCGGGCCGCAGGTCGACGCCCTCGCCCCACGCGCCGCGCCGCAGCACGACCTCGATCTCGCGCGGCCCGGCGGCCAGCAGGTGCACCGGGCCGATGCCCTCGCCCGCGGCGGGCAGCCGGATCGCCAGCAGCTCGGCGCCCCGGCCGGGGTCGACCACGACGGCGGACGTCGCCGCGCCGACCTCGCCCGTGCGGGACAGGCCGCGGACCTCGACCCCGGGCGTGCCGCCGACCGGCGCGGTCAGCGCGAGCAGCGTCGACACCAGCAGCGGCGCGCCGATCAGCACCAGCTCGACCCGGTGCAGCAGCCCGCCGACGACGACCAGGCCGACCCCCAGCGCGAGGCCCCGCACCAGGGCGTCGGTGGCGTGCCAGTGCGCGCCCCGGCCGCCGGTGAACGCCTCCCGGAGCCGCTGGGGCCGGTTCACCTGCTGCTCGCCGGGCCGGGCACCCGCCCCAGCAGCTCGGTGACCACCTCCACGCCCGTGGTGCCGGACGTCCACGTCTCCGGGCGCAGCGTCAGGCGGTGCGCCAGCGCGGGCACCGCGCACTCCTTCACGTCCTCGGGCAGCACGTAGTCGCGGCCGTCGAGCACGGCCAGGGCGCGGGCGACGAGCACCAGCGCCTGCGCGCCGCGCGGTGACGCCCCGACCTCGACGGCGCCGTGCCCCCGGGTCGCCGAAGCCAGGTCGACGCAGTAGCGCAGCACGTCGTCGTCCACGGCGACCCGTTCGACGCCCTGCTGGAGCAGGCGCAGCCGCTCCGTGTCGAGCACCGGTTCCACCTCGGTCTCCTCGCGCTGCCGGGCCAGCCTGCGGCGCAGCACCTCGACCTCCTCCTCGGGCGGCGGGTAGCCGATGTCCAGGCGCAGCAGGAACCGGTCGAGCTGGGCCTCCGGCAGCGGGTAGGTGCCCTCGTACTCGACCGGGTTCGCGGTGGCCAGCACGTGGAAGGGGCGCGGCAGCGGGAACGTGCGGCCCTCGACCGTGACCTGCCGCTCCTGCATGGCCTCCAGCAGCGCGGACTGCGTCTTGGGCGGGGTGCGGTTGATCTCGTCGGCCAGCAGCAGGCCGGTGAACAGCGGGCCCTCGCGGAAGGTGAACCCGCGGTCGGCCGGGTCGTAGAGGAACGAGCCGGTGACGTCCGCGGGCAGCAGGTCGGGCGTGCACTGGAGGCGGGTGAACTCCAGCTTCAGCGCCTGCGCGAGGCTGCGCGCCATCAGCGTCTTGCCCAGGCCGGGCACGTCCTCCAGCAGCACGTGGCCGCCGGCGAGGATCGCCGCGAGCGCGAGCCGCAGCGACCGCTCCCGGCCCACGACGACGGTGCCGACGGCGGCCAGCACGGCCTTCGCCTCGGTCGCGATGGCACCGGGCTCGATGGCCCCCGGCTCGATGGCACCGGGCGTGGGCGCGTTCACAGCTCCTCCAGGAGGTCGACGAGCTCCGCGGGCTCGGGCAGCGGCGCGGTCGGGTCGGTGAGCAGGCGGTGCAGCTCGGGGCCGAGGACGCCGGCCGCCCTCGGGTCGTGCACGTCCGGGATGCCGTGCCGCTGCCGCAACCGGGCCTCGGCGAGGCGGCGCAGGCGCGGCTGGACGCGGGTGGCGAAGCGGTCCTGGTCGACGGCGGCCTCGGCGAGCCGCCCGGCGAGCGCGCTCGCCTGGGTGGTGGTGGCGCCGGCGACGTGCGCGGGCGGCGGCGACCAGACGACGTCGGTGGCGCGCGGCAGGCGTGCGACGAGCAGCGCCACCCCGCCCGCGGGCAGCGCGCACAGCACCGCCCAGTGCACCGGCGCCCCGAACCTGGTCAGCGCGAAGGCGGTGACCGCGGCGGCGACGGCGGCCAGCACGCAGGCCCGGCCGAGCCCGGCGAGGGGCGTCACCCGAGGTCCCGCACGACGCGCTCCAGGGCCGAGGCGGCCGTGCGGGCGTCCTCCTCGGTCACCTCGGCGGTGCCGAACCGGGCGCGCTGGTAGACGCGGCGCAGCGTGCCCGCCGCGTCCTCGTCGACCCGGTGGCGGGTGAGCAGCTCCCCGGTGAACTCGGTGGGCGTCTGGTGCCCCTTCCGGGGGACCCCGCTGTCCTCGGCGGCGCGTTCCAGCGCGAGCCAGGCGGCGACCACCGCGTCCCCCGGCGGTCCGCCCCGGTTGTCCCGCAGGTCGGCCAGCGCCTCGGTGGCGCGGCGCAGCAGGATCGCGGACGCCTCCGCGTGCCCGGGGTCGAGCACCGGCGCGTCGACCACCCCGCCACGTCCCGCGCGACGGCGGCGGCGGTGCAGGCCGAGCGAGAGCAGCAGCCCCACCACGACGATCAGCGTCACCGCGACCAGCACGATCAGCAGCGCGGCGAACGACCCGCCGACCACCGAGCCGGCCGTGCCGGTGTCCAGCTCGTCGGTGGTGGGCGCGGGCGGCGGCGGGGTGTCGCCCGCGCCGCCGGGCAGGTCCGCGTACCGGACCGGCGACGAGCCGCGCGCGGCCAACGCCACCAGGACGAGCGCGGCCCCGGTGAGGAGCACGATCGCGAGCCGGGGCTTCATGGTCCCCAGGATGCCGTGCGCCCCGCATCACCCGCCCGGCATTCGGCAGAACCCCCACGAGTGAATCCGGTCGTGGTCCCGGCCTGGCTCAGGACGTCGCGGTAGAGCGCCTCACGCGCTCGCCAACGGTCGGATTCGAGCCAACTCCTGTGCCAGGCGGTCCTTCTCCCGTTCGAGTTCGTAACGGGATTGCAGGTTGAGCCAGAACCGCTCGGACGTCCCGAAGAACCGGGCCAGCCGCAGCGCGGTGTCCGCCGTGATCCCGCGCTTGCCGTGCACGATCTCGTTGATGCGGCGCGGTGGGACTCCGATGGCGACCGCGAGGCGGTGCTGGGTCACCCCGAGCGGTCCGAGGTACTCCTCGTCGAGGATCTCGCCGGGGTGAACGGGAGGCATGATCTCGTCGGTCATCCTAGCTCCCTTCAGTGGTAGTCCACGATCTCGACGTTCTCCGGCCCGGCCTCCGTCCAGCGGAAGCAGATGCGCCATTGCTGGTTGATCCGGATGCTGTGCTGCCCCGCACGGTCGCCCTGGAGCTTCTCCAAGCGGTTGCCGGGCGGCACCCGCAGGTCTTCCAGGTTCTCCGCGGCATCCAGGATGGCGAGCTTGCGCAACGCGACCCGTTGGACGTTCGGATCAAGTGCTCGCGAACGACTCCGTTGCCATACCCGCTCAGTCTCCCTGTTCGCGAACGATCGCAACACCCGTCCAAGTATAACGGGTTCCGTTATTAACGTCCAGCGTTATGCCGTCTGATCACCCGAGTCCGGCAGCGGTCTTGGCGCGGTCCAGGACGTCGCGCGCCATCGACTGGGTCAGGCGACCCGTGAAGGTGTTCTGCTGGCTGACGTGGAAGCAGCCGAACAGGTGCAGCGGCTCGCCCCCGTCGTGCGCCTCCAGCACCACGTGCGTGCCGTGGCCGAACACCGGGCGCGGGCGGGGGACCGTCCAGCACGACGCCAGCACCGGCAGCAGGGCCTGCCAGCCGAACCCGCCGAGCACGAGCACCGCCCGCAGCGTCGGCCGCAGCAGCTCCAGCTCCCGGACCAGCCACGGACGGCAGTTGTCGCGCTCCTCCGGGGTCGGCTTGTTCTCCGGCGGGGCGCACTTGACCGGGGCGGTGATGCGGGTGCCGATCAGCTCCAGGCCGTCACCGGGGTGCGTGGCGGTCGGCTGGGTGGCCAGGCCCACGGCGTGCATCGCCTCGTACAGGAAGTCACCCGAGCGGTCGCCGGTGAACATGCGGCCCGTGCGGTTGGCGCCGTGCGCGGCCGGGGCGAGGCCCACGACCGCCAGCCGCGCGTCCGCCGGCCCGAACCCGGGCACCGGCCGACCCCAGTAGACCTGATCGCGGAACGCGGCCCGCTTGACCCGCGCGACCTCCTCGCGCCACGCCACCAGGCGGGGACAGGCGCGGCAACTGGTAACGCGTTCGTCCAGGGCGGAAAGGTCGAGCACGGACCTCGGCTCCGATCGTAGAGTTCGACCATGACGGACAAGACCACCGACGAGCAGCCCGAGGACGCCGGGAAGGACTCCGCGCAGGACCTCCCCACCGACGACCTGGTCACCACCCAGCACAGCATCACCGTCAAGCGGCGCAAGCTGAACTACACCACGACCACCGGTCGGGTGGTGCTGCGCCAGGAGGTGCTGACCGAGGGCACGTTCGACGGGCACCAGCCGAAGGCCGAGGTCTTCGTCACCGCGTACACCCTGGACGGCGCCGACGCCGCGCGGCGGCCGGTGACGTTCGCGTTCAACGGCGGCCCCGGGTCCTCCAGCGTGTGGCTCCACCTGGGCCTGCTCGGGCCCCGCCGGGTGGTCTCCGGTGACGTGGACGACCTGGTGCCCCCGCCGTACGACCTGGTCGACAACGCCGAGACGCTCCTCGCGCACAGCGACCTCGTGTTCATCGACCCGGTGTCCACCGGCTACTCGCGGGCCGTGAAGGGCGAGAAGCCGGGCCAGTACCACGGCTTCCAGGGCGACCTGGAGTCCGTCGGCGAGGTGATCCGGTTGTGGACGTCGCGCAACGGCCGGTGGATGTCGCCGAAGTTCCTCGCGGGCGAGTCGTACGGCACGACCCGCGCCGCCGGGCTCGCCGACTACCTCCAGACCCGCTACGGCATGTACCTCAACGGACTGATGCTCATCTCGTCCGTCCTGGACTTCGCCACGCTGGACTTCAGCGAGGGCAACGACCTGCCGCACACCCTGTTCCTGCCCACGTACGCGGCGATCGCGCACTACCACGGCCTGCACGGCGACCGCCCGCTGGAGGACGTGCTGGCCGACGCCGAGGACTTCGCCTCCCGCGACTACCCGTGGGCGCTGGCGCGCGGCAACCGGCTGACCGCCGAGGAGCGCGAGGCCGCCGTGACCAGGCTCGCGTCCCTCACCGGCCTGTCGGTCGACTACGTGGACCGCGTGGACCTGCGGATCGAGCACGTCCGGTTCTTCACCGAGCTGCTGCGCGACCGGCGCCAGGTCGTCGGCCGGCTGGACTCGCGCTTCACCGGTCCGGAGGACGACCACGGCCGCGAGCACTTCAGCCAGGACCCGTCGTACTCGGCGATCCTCGGGCCGTACACGGCGGCGCTGAACCACTACGTGCGCGCCGAGCTGGGCTACGAGAACGATCTGCCGTACGAGATCCTGACCGGCAACGTGCGGCCGTGGTCGTACAAGGAGTTCGAGGGCAAGCACGTCACGGTGGCCGACAAGCTGGCGGCGGCGATGCGCGCCAACCCGCACCTGAAGGTCCACATCGCCTACGGCCACCTCGACGGCGCGACCCCGTACTACGCGGCCGAGCACGTGGTGGCGCACCTCCGCGTCCCCGCCGCGCTGCTCGCCAACGTCGAGCACGCCTACTACCCCGCCGGGCACATGATGTACGTCCACGAGCCCAGCCGCGTGCAGCAGTCGAAGGACCTGGCCGCCTTCGTCCAGTCCGCCTCGACCCGCTGATCCCGTCCCGACGCGGTGGCCGCGCCACCACCGCGCCGGGACGCCCGCGACACGTCAGTCCACATCGGACGGGACTTGCCCCTCGGGGTCGCCGGACCGCTCGGGGTCGCCGAGCCGCTCGATGAGCCGGGCGACCGCGGCCAGGGCCACCGGCGAGAGACCGGCCAGGCGGGCGTTGACGTCCGGCACGCCGTGCTTCTCCCCCGCCTCCCGGAGCCGCCGGGCGGCGGCGAGTGCTGCGAGCTCGTCGTCGGCGACGTCGTCCTCGTCGAGGAAGTGGGCGACCCGGACGCCGAAGTAGCGGGCCAGGGCCTCCAGCGTCTCGACCTTCGGGTTGACCTCCTGCCCGGTCCGCAGCTTCCACACCGTCGTCCGCGACTTGCCGATGGCCTCGCCGATCGCCTGGTCCGCGACGGACGCCTCGCCTTCGCGCTTCGCCTTCTCGTCGATCAACCTGGTCAGCGCCTGCGCCAGGGTGCGCCGCGCTCCCGAAGGTGGCACCGGACCTCCTCATCGTACCCAACAGCACGTGATGCAGATCACATACTGTTCATTAAACTTTACTCGACGTCTTGACCTGCACCTTCGTTATGTTGGGTGTGCTCACTCCGACACGAGGGGGAAGTCATGCGCAAGCTCTTCGCCAGTTTAGTTCTCACCCTGCTCAGCACCCTGGCGCTCGTCGCCACGTCCTCGACCGCCACGGCCGCGCCCGCCGACGGCGCGCCGGCCACCCCGTCCTCGGCTTCGGCGGTGGCCTCGCCGGCCCAGGCCGCCGACGGCCCGTGGTTCATGTACAACGGCAACAGCGGCAAGTGCCTGGTGGTGCAGGGCGGCGCCAACGGGGCCGGCGCCTTCCAGTACACCTGCACCTACCTCGCCGACCAGTACTGGGCGGTCGACGACAAGGGTGGCGGCACCTTCCAGCTGCGCAACCTGAACAGCGGCAAGTGCCTGGTGGTGCAGGGCGGCGCCAACGGGGCCGGCGCCTTCCAGTACACCTGCGCCAACCTCGCCGACCAGTATTGGACAGCCGTCAACAAGGGCGGCGGCTACGTCCAGCTGCGCAACGTCAACAGCGGCAAGTGCCTGGTGGTGCAGGGCGGCGCCAACGGGTCGGCCGCCTTCCAGTACACCTGCGCGGACCTCACCGACCAGTACTGGCTCTTCTTCATCTGATCCGACCGACGAGTGCGGGCCGACCTCCCGGGGTCGGCCCGCGCCGCGTCACGGCACCACGTGGCGCTCCTCGGCGAAGTGGCACGCGCTGGGGTGACCGCCGGCCCGGGTGATCAGGGCGGGCTCCTCCGCCGCGCACACGTCCCGCGCCTTCCAGCACCGCGTGCGGAACCGGCAGCCCGACGGCGGGTCGATCGGGGACGGCACGTCGCCGGTCAGCCGGATCACGTCCCGCTGCCCGCGCAGCGACGGGTCGGGCACCGGCACGGCCGACAGCAGCGCCTGCGTGTACGGGTGCGTGGGGTGCTCGTAGATCTCCCGCTCGGTGCCGATCTCCACGATCTTCCCGAGGTACATCACGGCCACCCGGTCGGACAGGTGCCGCACCACGGACAGGTCGTGCGCGATGAACACGTAGGACAGCCCGAACTCGGCCTGCAACGACGCCAGCAGGTTCATCACCTGCGCCTGGATGGACACGTCCAGCGCGGACACCGGCTCGTCGCACACGATCACCTTCGGGCGCAGCGCCAGCGCCCGCGCGATGCCGATGCGCTGCCGCTGGCCGCCGGAGAACTGGTGCGGGTAGCGGTTGATGTGCTCCGGGTTCAGGCCCACCACGTCGAGCAGCTCGCGCACCCGCCCGGCCCGCGACCCGCGCGGCGCCACCTCCGGGTGGATGTCGAACGGCTCGCCGACGATGTCGCCGACCGTCATCCTCGGGTTCAGCGACGTGTACGGGTCCTGGAGCACGATCTGCATGTCGCGCCGCCACGCCTTCAGGGCCGGACCGCGCAGCGAGAACATCGGCGCGCCCTCGAACAGCGCCGTCCCGGACGTGGGCGGCTCCAGGCGCATCAGCACCTGCGCGAGCGTCGACTTGCCGCACCCCGACTCGCCCACCACGCCCAGGGTCTCCCCCGCCCGCAGCGAGAACGACACGCCGTCCACGGCCCGCACGCGCCCGACCGTCCGCCGGAACAGCACCCCGCGCGTTACCGGGAAGTGCTTGACCAGGTCCCGGACCTCCAGCAGCTCAGCCACGGACGACCTCCTCCGCGAAGTGGCACGCACTGCCCCGCCCGACGCCGGGCACCGGCCCCAGCGGCACGAACGCGGGCACGTCCACCGCGCACACGGCCTCGGCGCGCGGGCAGCGCGGGTGGAACGGGCACCCCGGCGGGATGCGCAGCAGGCTCGGCGGCAGCCCCCGGATGGTCTCCAGCGCCGAGTGCTTCGACGAGTCCAGCCTCGGCAGCGACCGCATCAGCGCCGCCGTGTACGGGTGGCCGGGCGAGCGGAACAGCGACACCGCGTCGGCCTCCTCCACGATCCGCCCCGCGTACATCACCGCGATCCGGTCGGCGACCTCCGCGACCACGCCCAGGTCGTGCGTGATCAGCACCAGCCCCATCGACCGCTCGCGCTGGATCTCGCGCAGCAGGTCCATGATCTGCGCCTGCACGGTCACGTCCAGCGCCGTCGTCGGCTCGTCGGCGATCAGCACCTCGGGGTCGAGGGCGAGCGCCATCGCGATCATCGCCCGCTGCCGCATCCCGCCGGAGAACTGGTGCGGGTACTCGCGCACCCGCTGCTTCGCCGACGGGATGCGCACCAGGTCCAGCAGCTCGACCGCCCGCGCCCGCGCCTCCTTGCGCGTCATCCCGCGCCGCAACCGCAGCTGTTCCTCGATCTGGAACCCCACGGTGAACACCGGGTTCAGCGCGGACAGCGCGTCCTGGAAGATCATCGCCACGCCGGAGGCCCGCACCGCGCGCCGCCGCTCCGGCGAGGCGGTCAGCAGCTCCTCCCCGTGGAACCGCACGGAACCGCGGGTGACGAACGCGGGCGGCGTGTCCAGGATGCCCATGACGGCCTGCGCGGTGACGCTCTTGCCGGACCCGGACTCGCCGAGCACGGCCAGCGTCTCGCCCGCGTGCACGCGGTAGGTCACGCCGTTGAGCACCCGCGCCACGCCGTCACGGGTGCGGAACTCCACGTGCAGGTCTTCGACTTCCAGCACAGCCCACCTCACCGCAACTTGGGGTCGAGGGCTTCGCGCACGGCGTCGCCCAGCATCACGAACGCCAGCACGGTCGCGGTCAGGAACCCGGCCGGGAACAGCAGGGCGTGCGGCGCCACCCGCAGGTAGTCCTTGGCGCTGTTGATCATCACGCCCCACGACACGACGGGTTGTCGCAACCCGATGCCCAGGTAGGACAGGGTCGCCTCGGCCCCGATGAACGCGCCCAGCGCGATCGTGGAGTACACGAGCACGGGCGCGACGCAGTTGGGCAGCATGTGCTCGGCGATGATCCGGGACGACGGCGCGCCCAGCGCCCGCGCCGCCTTCACGTAGTCCTGCTGCTTGGCGGCGATGGCGGTGGACCGCATGATCCGCATGGCCACCGGCCACGACAGCGCCGAGATCGACAGCACGACCTGCGCGACGATCCGCACCGGTCCGGCGTCACCGCCCGCGTTGAGGGTGGTGAGGATGACGATCGCGCCGAGCACGAACGGCACGCCCACGAACACGTCGGCGATCCGCGACACCACCGCGTCGAGCCAGCCGCCGTAGAACCCGGCCAGCATGCCGATCGACGCGCCGACCAGCACGACGCCCACCGTGGACAGCAGACCGACCACGACGGACGCCCGCGCGCCGTGCACGACCCGCGTGTAGATGTCGTAGCCCTGGTTGTCGTAGCCGAACCACGCCTCCGACGACGGCGCGCCGCGCGAGCGGGACAGCTGCGCCAGGTTCGGGTCGCCGGACGCGAACAGCCCCGGGAACACGGCCATCAGCACGACCAGCAGGATGATCGACACGGCCACCCAGAACAGCGCCCGGTGGCGCAGGGTGTGCCAGGCGTCGCCGAACAGCCCGCGCGGGCGGTCCTCGACCAGCGAGGCGATCTGCTCAGTCATAGCGAATCCTCGGGTCCAGGACGGCGTAGAGGAGGTCCACCAGCAGCGTCATCAGCAGGTACACGAGCACCAGGACGGTCACCACGCCGGTCACCATCGCGCCGTCCTTGGTGAGGATCGACCGGAACACCAGGCCGCCGACGCCGGGCACGTTGAAGATGCCCTCGGTGACGATGGCGCCGCCGAGGAACGCGCCCAGGTCCGTGCCCAGGAACGTGATCACCGGGATCAGCGAGTTGCGCAGCAGGTGCACGCCCACCACCCGGCGCGGCGGCAGGCCCTTGGCCAGCGCCGTGCGCACGTAGTCCGCGCGCCGGTTCTCCGAGATGCTCGCCCGCGACAGCCGCGCCACGTACGCCATGGACAGCGAGGCCAGCACGAAGCCGGGCACGATCAGGCTGCCGACCGTCGGCGACGTCACGGTCGGCGAGATCCAGCCGAGCTGGAGGCCGAACACGAGCTGCACCACGTACCCGGTGACGAACACCGGGATGGAGATCAGGAACAGCGTCGACACCAGCACGAGGCTGTCCAGGAAGCCGCGGTTGCGCAGGCCGGAGACCACGCCGGCGGTGATGCCGATGACGGCCTCGACCACCAGCGCCACCAGGGCGAGCTTGAGCGTGACGGGGAACGTGGCCGCGATCCGGTCGGCGACCTGGAGGCCCGACGAGGTGAGCCCGAAGTCGCCCTGGAGCAGGTTCAGCAGGTACTTGCCGTACTGCACGAGCAGCGGGTCGTCGAGGTTGAACCGGTCCCGCATCGCCGACACGTACGACTCGGGGCAGTCGCGCTCGCCGCACTTGCCCTCGAACGGGTCGCCGGGGACCGCCCACACCATCGCGTAGATCAGGAACGTCGTCCCGAGGAACACCGGGACCATCTGGAGCAGCCTGCGCAGCACGTAGCGCCCCAACGGAGCCTCCCACCGCCGGGGGCCGGTCCGCCGCCACCCCGCGGGGGCGCCGGACCGGCCCGATCACACCGAGCGCTACGCCACTTCCACGGATTCGAGGTCGAGGGCGCGGAACGGGTCGAGGTTCGCGACCTTCAGCCGGTCGGACTTGCCGCCGACGGTGAACTGCGTCCACAGCGGGATGACGGGCATGTCCGGCGCCATGATCCGCTCGGCCTCCAGGTAGAGGCCGATGGCCTCCTCCTCGCTGGGGGCCTTGTCGGCCTCGGCGAGCTTCGCGTCGAACGCCGGGTTGGTGTAGAGCCCGTCATTGGAGGACGAGCCGGTGCGGTAGAGCGGCGTCAGCCAGTTCTCGATGGACGGGTAGTCGGCGATCCAGCCCGCCCGGTACATGCCGGTCATCTCGTGGGCGTTGACCTTCTGCCGGAACTCGCCGAAGCTCGTCGACGGCACGAACCGCGCCTCCACGCCGAGCGTGTTCTTGATGCTGTTCGCCACCGCCTCGGCCCACTCCTGGTGCCCGCCGTCCGTGTTGGACAGCAGGACGATCTCCCCGGTGTAGCCGGACTTCGCGAACGCCTCCTTGGCCTTCGCCTCGTCGAACGAGCAGTAGTCGCCGCACTGGCCGGGCTCGTAGCCCTTCATCAGCGGGTGCACCCAGCCGTCGGCCGGCTTCCGGGTGCCCTCGAAGATCCGCTGCGTGATCTCCTCCCGGTTGATGGCCATGGAGATCGCGCGCCGCAGCTCCACGTTGTCGTAGGGCGGCTGGTAGAACGGGAACGCGATGGTCTGCATGTTCAGCGTCTCGCGCTGCACGACCCGGTCGCCCAGGTCCGTCTCGTACTTCTTGCCGGCCAGGGCGTTCGGCGGCAGTTCCTCCATGAAGTCCAGGTTGTTCGACACGAGGTCCGCGTAGGCCGACTCGCGGCTCTGGTAGACCTTCAGCGTCAGGTCCCGGAACTTCGGCTTGTCGTCGCCCTTGTAGTCGTCGTAGCGGGTCAGCTTGATGTCGGTGCCGACCGTGCGGGAGACGAACTTGAACGGGCCGTTGCCGATCGGGTTGGCCTCGAACGCCTCCCGGTCCTCGAAGAACGCCTCGGGCAGCGGCGCGAACACCTCGTAGCCGACGGTCACCGGGAAGACGGAGAACGGCTCGGACAGGGTGATGGTGAACTGGTGGTCGCCGTCCACCGTGAGCCCGGACATCTCCTTGACGGCCGGCGTGGGCGCCTCCTGCGGCCCGTCCGCGCCGTCCGGGTCCTTCGGGTGGACCTCGTCGTAGCCCTCGATCTGGGAGAAGAAGCTGGCGCCCTGGGTGGCGTTGGGGCCGTAGGCGGTCCAGTTCCAGGCGTCCACGAAGCTCTTCGCGGTGACCGGCGTGCCGTCGTGGAACGTCCAGCCCTGCTTGATCTTCACGGTGAAGACCTTGGAGTCCGTCGTCTCGATGGACTCGGCCATCGCGTTCGCGGGCTGCGCGTCCTCGGACCGGTACTCGACCAGGCCGGTGAACATCGGGTCGAGCACCCGGCTGCCGCCCACCTCGGTGGTGTTGCCGGGCACGAGCGGGTTCTCCGGCTCGGTGTTGAAGATCGTGATGCCGGCCTCGGTGTTCGAGCCCGTCGGGCCCTCCTCGGCGGCGCCGCAGCCGGCCGCCACGACGGCGACCGCGAGTGCTGCGGGGACTAAGCGTGCACGTGACATGGGTCCTCCCACCTGTTCGGGTGTGACCGAGCAGAGTCGACCGCTTCCACAGCGTGGGAGGGACGGTATTCGCGCCGTGGTCGGGGTCACATGGGTGGCGGGGTCACGACCTGATCACGACTGATCCCAGTTGACAGTTGCCCCGGCGGGCACCGAAGTCGATCAGCGGACAACCCGAAGGCACCGGCCTTGATCGATGATCACGGCCTTGACCAGCGGGGACGTGACCACTGTCAGGCCGGTCCGTCGACACCGGACAACGTCCGGCACCGGCCGCCGGCGCCCGGACGACCGGTGCGCGGACGGTGCGCGCCGGGGGTCGCTCAGGACACCGAGAACGCGATCCCGTCGAGGATGTCGTGCTCGCTCGCCACCAGTTCGGTCACGCCGTGCCCGGCGAGGTGGTCGGCGAGGGCCCGCACGATCAGCGCGCCGCCGTTGACGACGTCCACCCGGCCGGGGTGCATCGGCCCGAGCGCGGCGCGCCGGTCGTGGTCCATCGCGAGCAGCCGCGCCGTCGTCTCCCGGATCTGGTCGACGGTGAGCCGGGCCAGGTGGATCGCCTCCGGGTCGTACTCCGGCAGCTCCTTCGCCAGCGCGACGAGCGTGGTGACGGTGCCCGCGACGCCGATCCACGTGCGGGCGGCACCGGTCGGCACGGCGTCGAACGCCTCGCCCAGCACGTCCCCCACCACCCGTACGGCGTCCTCGACCTGCCGCTCGGTGGGCGGGTCGTCGCGCAGGCACCGCTCGGTGAGCCGGACGCACCCGATGTCCACCGACCGCGCCGCGGTGACCGACCCCGTCACCCCGTCCCACGTGCCGAGCACCAGTTCCGTCGAGCCGCCGCCGACGTCGGAGACCAGGAACGGCCCCTCGTCGGGGTCCAGGTCCGACACCGCGCCGGTGAACGAGAGCCGCGCCTCCTCGTCACCGGTGATCACCTCGGCCTCGGCGCCCAGCACCTCGCGCACCATGTCGAAGAAGGCGTCGCGGTTGCGCGCGTCCCGGGTCGCGGAGGTCGCCACCATCCGCACCCGCTCGGTCCCCTTGCGCCGCAGCACGGCCGTGTAGTCGACCAGCGCGGCCCGGGTGCGGGCGATCGCGTCCGGGTGCAGCTCACCGGTGGCGTCGACGCCCTGGCCCAGCCGCACCACGCGCATCTCCCGGTGCACGTCCCGCAGCCACCGCCCGCCACCGTCCGAAGTGGTCACATCGGCCACCAGCAGGCGGATCGAGTTCGTCCCGCAGTCGATCGCGGCCACACGCGCCATGCCGGTTACCTCCACGCACTCGGTGCTCGACCGGCAAGCCTAGTGCGCGGGCGCGGGGACGGTCGTCAGGCGGGCTTCATCGAGGACGTGACCGACGGCGCGGAGTTCGACCCCGCCGACGAGGAGCCGACCGGGGACGACCCGACCGACGAGGACCCCGGCGCCGCGTCCGACGAACTGGCCGGACCGGTCGTGGTGCCCGGCGTGCTCTCGGCGGTGGTCGTCGTGGTGGTCGTGGGGGTCGGGCAGTCCGGCGGGACCGCGGTGGTCGTCGTCGGGGCGGTCGTCGTCGTGCTCGTGGTGGTCGTCGTGCTGGTCGGCGAGGTCGGGCAGGTCGGCGAGGTCGTCGTGGTCGTGCCCGTCGGCGACGTCGGCGTGATCGTGATCGTGGTGCCCGGGTTCGTGGTCGTGCCGGGCGCCGTGGTGGTGGACGAGGCCGGCGGGTTCGACGTGGCCGGCGGGTTCGACGTGCCCGGCCGGGTCGTGGAGCCGCCGCCGGGGCTGGTGGTGGAGCCCTCGTCGTCGTCCGGGAGGTAGTCCTCGTCCGAACCGACCAGGTCGGGCAGCGGCGTGACGCCGTTGGCGTACAGGTCCGCCCAGTACAGGACGGTGGCGACGTACTCGTTGGAGTGGTTGTAGCGGAACACGGACCGGGCCCGCTGCTCCGGGTCGCCCACGTCCGCGCCGTCCGCGCACAGGTAGTTGCCGGCGCCGATGGTGGCGTCGTAGATGTTGTTCGGGTCGCTCTTGCCGTCCTCGTTGCCGTCGGCGGCGTACCCGGCCCACGTCGACGGGATGAACTGCATCGGGCCGACGGCCCGGTCCCACGTGCGGTCGCCGTCGTACCGGCCGCCGTCGGTGTCCCGGATCGCGGCGATGCCGGGGCCGCCGTCGAGGACGGGGCCGAGGATCGGGTTGACCGTGTCGCCGTTCTCGTTCACCCGACCGCCGCGGGCGTGGCCCGACTCGATGCGGCCGATGCTCGCCAGCAGCGACCAGTCGAGGTTGCAGCCCGGCGTGGTCTCGGCGAGGCGGTCGGCGGCGCGCATGTACGCGTCGAGCATGACGCCGGGGATGCCGTGCTGGCCCTCGCGGAGGAAGCCGCCCTCCAGCGGGGGCAGGTCGTCCTCGAACTCGGACGGGTCGTCGGCGTCCGCGAGCAGCGACGCGGACAGCTCGTCGGCCTCGGGGAGGCGACCGCCGGCGCCCAGCGAGCCGCGGTCCAGGGCGAGGGTGCCCAGGACGTCACCGGGGCCGGGCGGGATGGCCTCGATGTCGGACCTGCCGGACAGTGCCACCCAGTCCACGGGGTTCATCCCGTGCAGGAGCGTGGGCACGAGCATCGCCCCGACCGCCGCCGACGCGAAGCCCCACTGACGTGGTGTCAGCGTGCCCCGCCGGACCCCCGTCCGCTTGCGCGCGCGTCGCCTCGATTTCGGCACAGCCACGAACTCCCCATCGCCTCGTCACCCGGCCACGACCCAGCCTGCCTGATCCGAACGGCGGTGTCACGGGTGAGCACCGGCTTTGTGCCCGGCAGCTGCCCTTAGGGGCGGTTTTTCACCGTTGACGAGCAATCCCCGCTCGGCCACCACTCGGCCAGCCGCTCCAGGGCCTCGTCGCCGAACGGGTTGACCCCCGGCCCGGCGGCCAGGGCGTGCGCGACGTGCACGTGCAGGCACTTGACCCGGTCCGGCATCCCACCGGCCGTGACGGTGGTGCCGAGCGGCTCGATCGCGTCCCGTTCGGCCAGGTACAGCTCGTGCGCGCGCCGGTAGCGCCGCGCCAGGTCCTCGTCGGTCGCCAGCCGGTCCGTCATCTCCTTCATCAGGCCGGCCCCTTCGAGCCTGCTGACGTAGGAGTTCAACCGGGAGCAGGTCAGGTAGTACAGGGTGGGGAACGGGGTGCCGTCCTCCAGCCTGGGGCTGGTCTGCACGACCGCCGGGTGCCCGCTCGGGCAGCGCGCGGCGATCTCCCGCATGCCGCGCGGCGCGCGCCCCAGCTGGGCCGCGACCGCCGCCCGGTCCTCGTCGCCCACCGTCATCGTGCCGCCGCCGAATCCCACAACTGCTCGTACCACGCCTTGTCCTCGGCCGGCTCGGTCGCCGGGCGCCGTTCTTCCAGTTCGCGCTCCGCGTCGCCGGGGAGCTGCACCACGTAGGGCGTCTCCCCCGGCCGCACGTAGTGCAGCCGGCGCCGCGCCTCGGCCTCGACGTGCGCGGGGTCGGCCAGTTCCTGCTTGCGCTGCTCCAGCTGGGCGACCTCGGCGCGCAGGGTTTCCTGCGAGGCGGTGACCTCCCGCAGCTCCTCGCGCTGGGCGAGGTAGGTGCGCAGCGGCACGGCGATGCTCAGCGCCAGCGCGCACACCACCATGGCCAGCAGGGCGGCCCGGCGGGTGCCGGTCATGCCGAACGCGCCGCCCGTGCCCGCGCCGGCCCGGCTGCGGGCCCTCGACTGCGGCCTGCGGGCCGCCGGCCTGCCCCCGGCCTTCGCGGGACCGGCCTTCGCGGCGCCGGCCTTCCCCCGACCGGTGGCCGCGCGCCCCGCGCCCTTGCCGGACGCCGCGGACGCGCCGGACGCGCCGCCAGTGCCCTTGCCGGACGCCGCCTTGCCGGTCGTGCCGTCCCCGGCGCGGCGGGCGCGGGCAGGGCGCGACCCCCGCGCGGCGTCACGGCCGCGGCGGGGGTCGCGCTCCCGTGCCGACATCAGCCCTCCGGCGTGTACCGCGGGAAGGCCAGGTCACCGGCGTAGCGAGCCGCGTCGCCCAGGGCCTCCTCGATGCGCAGGAGCTGGTTGTACTTCGCGGTGCGCTCGCCGCGCGCCGGGGCGCCGGTCTTGATCTGGCCCGCGCCGACGGCGACCGCGAGGTCCGCGATCGTGGTGTCCTCGGTCTCGCCCGACCGGTGGGACATCATCGACTTGTAGCCGTACGACGTGGCCAGCGCGACCGCGTCCAGCGTCTCGGACAGCGTGCCGATCTGGTTGACCTTCACCAGCAGCGCGTTGGCCGCGCGGCGGGAGATGCCCTCCTCCAGCCGCTCCGGGTTGGTCACGAACAGGTCGTCGCCGACGATCTGCACGCGCTCGCCCAGCTCGGCGGTCATCTGCACCCAGCCGTCCCAGTCGTCCTCGGACAGCGGGTCCTCGATCGACACCATCGGGTAGGCGTCGACCAGCTCGGTGTAGTAGCCGGTCATCTGCTCGGCGCTGCGCTTGGTCTTCTCGAACGTGTAGGCGCCGTCCGCGTAGAACTCCGTGGCGGCCACGTCCAGGGCCAGCGCGATGTCGCGGCCGGGGGTGAAGCCGGCCTTCTCGATCGCGACCAGGATCAGGTCCAGCGCGTCGCGGTTGCTCGACAGGGACGGCGCGAACCCGCCCTCATCGCCCAGGCCGGTGCCCAGGCCCTTCGACTTCAGCACCGACTTCAGCGCGTGGTACGTCTCGGCACCCCAGCGCAGGGCCTCGCGGAAGCTCTCCGCACCGATCGGCGCGATCATGAACTCCTGGATGTCCACGTCGGTGTCCGCGTGCGCGCCGCCGTTGAGGATGTTCAGCATCGGCACCGGCAGGATGTGCGCGTTCGGGCCGCCGATGTAGCGGAACAGCTCCAGGCCGCTGGACGCCGCCGCCGCCTTCGCCACGGCCAGCGACACGCCGAGGATGGCGTTCGCGCCGAGGCGGGACTTGTCCGGCGTGCCGTCCAGGTCGACCAGCTTCTGGTCCACCACGCGCTGCTCCACGGCCTCGATGCCGACCAGCTCGGGGCCGATCTCGTCGAGCACCGCCGTGACCGCGCGCTCGACGCCCTTGCCCAGGTAGCGCTTGGCGTCGCCGTCCCTCAGCTCGACCGCCTCGTGCTCGCCGGTCGACGCGCCGGACGGAACCGCGGCGCGCTCCAGCGTGCCGTCGTCCAGCGCCACCTCTACCTCGACGGTCGGGTTGCCTCGCGAGTCCAGGATCTCGCGGGCGCCGACCTGCTCGATGACCGCCACGTGCGCTCCCTCGTCAGACCATCTCTGTATCGGTGCCGAGCCTAGTTGGTGCAAGGTGTGGGAAAACCCCGGCTCCGCCGTGGCGGCCGTGTTCACGGGAGGTTACGTCTTGGTTCACGTCTCGCGGGGCGGTTCGGGACCGCTGCTGGTACTGCTGCACGGGCTGGGTGCGACGGGCTCGGTGTGGCGCTCAGCTGCGGAAACGTGGCCCGGGTCGTGGCTGGCGGTGGACCTGCCGGGGCACGGTCGCTCCGCGCCGGCGGCCCGCTGCTCGTTCGGGTCGTTCGCCGCGGCGGTGGCGGCCGCGGTCCCGCCGGGCCCGGTCGCCGTGCTGGGGCACTCGCTGGGCGGCGTGGTGGCGTTGGCGCTGGCGAGCGGGTGGTTCGGCGTGGACGTGCGGGCCGCCGCCGGGCTCGGGGTCAAGCTGCGGTGGACCGACGACGAGCTGGCGCGCGCCGCGTCGCTGGCCGCGAGGCCGCCCCGCGTGCTCCCGACCCGCGAGGAGGCGGCCGACTGGGCGTCGAAGCTCGCGGGCGTGCCGCTGGACGACGGCGTGGTCGAGGTGGCCGGCGGGTGGCGCGCGGCGCTGGACCCGGCCGCGTTCGGGGTCGGTGCGCCGGACGTCGACGGCCTGCTCGGCGCGGCCCGCTGCCCGGTGCTGCTGGCCGCCGGCGAGGACGACCCGATGTGCCCGCCTGACCACCTGCGCGCGGCCCAGCCGGGTGGGCTGGTGCTGCCGGGGGTGGGCCACAACGCCCACGTGGAGCGGCCCGCGTCGATCACCCCGGTGCTGTCCTGGCTGCACGACGCCCTGCTCGCGTGACGCGGCTCGCGTGACACGCCGTCCCGTCATCCGGTCGGCTGTCGTACCGCGACCGGATGCGCGGGTAGCGTTGATCGGACCATGACGGACAGCACCTTCGAGGCGTTCCGCCGAGCCGAGGCGCTGCTCGCGGAGCGCCGACCCCTGGAGGCGCTGCGCGAGCTCCGCATCGTGCTCGAAGCGGCGCCGGAGCAAGTGGGCGTGCAACTGCTCGCCGGTCGGGCCTACCTCGGGTCGGCCCAGTTCGCGCGCGCCGAGGAGGCGTTCCGCAAGGTCCTGGAGATCGACCCCAGCGACCACTACGCGCGCTTCGCCCTCGGCCGGACCCTGCAACGGCAGAGCCGCCTGCCGGAGGCGTTGACGCAGCTGCGGATGGCCGCGGCGATGAACCCGACGCCCGAGTACCAGGAGGCGCTGGGCGAGGTGAGCGCCCGCCTGGCGGTCGAACGCGACCGCTAGCCCGCCCGGGGGCGCGGGCCCGGCGGCCTCAGGCGCCGGTGCTGGCCCTGGCGTACGCCTCGGCCCCGCTGAACACGTTCCGCCCGTACTCGGTCGAGTTGTTGTAGTCGAGCACGGCCGCCCACCAGCCCGAGCCGGTGCCCAGGTCGCGACCGCCCGAGCAGAGGTAGCGGGCTGCGGCGAGGGCCGCGTCGTCGATGTTCTGCGGGTCGGGCGACGCGCCGTCGCCGTTGGCGCGGATCGCGTAGCGGGCCCAGGTCGTGGGGATGAACTGCATCGGGCCGACCGCGCGGTCCCACGTGGTGTCGCCGTCGAGCGTGCCGCCGTCCGAGTCGGCGATGGCCTTGACGCCCGGCGAGCCGTCGAGCGGGATGCCGATGATCGGCTGCGACGGCCTGCCGTCCTCGCCGAGCTTCAGGCCCCCGATGGTGCCGTGGTGGGACTCGATGCGGCCGATGCCCGCCAGGGTCGCCCACGAGATGCGGCACGACGGGTTCTGGGCGCGCATCACCAGGTCGGCGACGGCGTAGGCGCGCAGGGCGCGGGCCGGGACGTCGATCTTCCCCGACAGCGACGACGCCCACGCGGTCAGCGGCTCGACGGTGCCGGTCTCCGCGGGGGACGCCTGGCCGGTGACGGGGACCTCACCACCGGTGCCCGGCGCGGACGCGCCCGGCTCGACCTCCAGGAACGGCACCGGGAACGGCGGTTCGACGCCGGGGCGCGGGGCGGAGCGGTTCAGCGCGCCGAGCGCCCACGCGCCGCCCACCACGACGGCGATCAGCAGCAGCACCAGCGACAGGCGCCCGACGAGGTTGCCGACGTGACCGCGCGGACGCGGTTCCGGCTTCGGCTTCGAGGGCGGCGGGACGACCACGGCACCCAGGCTACGTGCTCGTTCACCCTTTTCGGCGGACATCAGGCGGCGGTATGCGTCGAATGACCGGAATGCCTGGTCAAGGCCCTTTTACCCGCTGGACGGGGCAGCGCGGACCCGCCCGAATCCGGTAAGCCCCCGTCAACGCTCCGTGAGGGGACCGCCGTGCTCCCCGCCGACGGGCTCGTCGGACCGCGCGAGTGGTCGGAGGCGGCTCTGGTCGTCGGCATCCTGGTGGCCTTCCCGGTCGTCGTCGCGGTGGTCGGCTCCACCACCACAACGAGGACGTTCGAGCGGCGGGAGGCGTTCGCCGGTGGCACGTCGCCGCTCGCCGTGGCCTTCGTCACCGGCGCGACGGACGTGCGCGGGGCGACCTCCCGCCCCGGCCGGCCGGCTCCCCCGCGTCACCGGACCCGCCGGCCCGCTCCCGGCGGGACCGGCCCGGTCTGCCCCGGCCCGATCTGCCCCGGTCCGGTCTGCCCGGGCTCGGTCGTGCCCGGTTCGGTCGTGCCCGGTTCGGCCGTGCCCGGTTCGGTCTGCCCCGGCTCGGTCGTGCCCGGCTCGGTCGTGCCCGGCTCGGTCGTGCCCGGCTCGGTTGTGCCGGGTTCCGGCGTGCCGGGTTCCGGCGTGGGCGTGCCCGGCTCCGACGTCGGCGTGCCCGGGTGCGTCGGCTCGGTCGTGCCCGGCGCGCTCGTCGGGTGGTCCGGCGAGAGGTCCGGCAACGACGGCCTCGGCGGGACCGACGTCGTGCTCGTCGGTCCCGCCCCCGTCGGCGGGGACGACGGCGACGGGAACACCGGCAGCACCACCGTCCACGGCGCCGCCGGGTCCGGTGGCCGCCCCGGCCGCGGCTCGTCCGTGCGCCGCGGCTCGTCGGGTCGCGGCCACGCGGTCGGCTCGGGCCTGCCCCGCTGGACCTCCCGCCGGTCCGCGGGCGCGCCCGTCACCTCTTCCCACGGCGCGGGCGGCACGCCGGGCCGCGTGCTCACCGGCGCGTGCCGGCCGCTCGCCGGCACCGCGCCGACCACGTCACCCGCCGGCGGGGCGGGCCGGTCGACGGTCGCCAGGAGCGCCGCCAACCCGCCCGCCGCCGCCAGCGGCAGCAGCACCACCGCCGAGAAGCACCCGCGCCCCGAGCGCGGCAACGACCGATGACTCAACCCGACCCCCCGACGACGAACCCGCGTGCTGTCCATTGGTCGGTCCGGGACCGGTGGCCGCAACCACCACGGGGTCACGCGCCCGGGTGGTTTCGATCAACCGAGCGGCGGGAGCTGCGGCGGGGTGGCGGCCGGTCGGGTCTCCAGCGCCTCCAGCGCCAGCCGCACGGCCGTGTCGAGCTGCGGGTCACGACCGGCCACCCGGTCCTGCGGCGTGATCACGACCTCCACGTCCGGGTCCACGCCGTGGTTCTCCACGCCCCACCCGGGACCGGCGAACCAGGTGGCGTAGCGGGGTTGCGTGACCAGCGTGCCGTCGACCAGGTGGTACCGCATGTCGATGCCGATCACCCCGCCCCACGTGCGGGTGCCGACGACCGGCCCGATGCCCATCTCCTTGATGGCCACGTTGACGATGTCGCCGTCGGACCCGGCGAACTCGTCCGCGATGGCCACCACCGGCCCGCGCGGCGCGTCACCGGGGTAGCTGTCCGCGGTGGTGTAGCCGCGCGCCACGGACCAGCCGATGATCCTGCGCCCGAGCTTCTCCACGACCAGCTCGGACGTGTGCCCGCCGCCGTTCTCCCGCACGTCGAGCACCACCGCCTCGCGCGCCAGCTCGACCCGCAGGTCGCGGTGCAGCTGCGCCCAGCCCGCGCCCATCATGTCCGGCACGTGCAGGTAGCCCACCCGCCCGTCGGACAGCTCCCGCACGCGCGCCCGCCGGTCGGCGACCCACGCGTGGTAGCGCAGCGGCTCCTCGTCCTCCAGCGGCACCACCACGACCCGGCGCGGTTCGCCGCCGCCACCGGGGCGCACGGTCAGCTCCACCGGCTTGCCCGCCGTGCCCACGAGCAGCGGCGCGGGACCGGTGCGCGGGTCCACCTGCCGCCCGTCCACGGCGACGATCGCATCGCCGGCGCGCACCGCGACACCGGGCGCGGCCAGCGGCGAGCGGGCCGCCGGGTCCGAGGTCTCCCCCGGGATCACCCTCGTCACCCGCCACGCGCCCGACTCGTCGCGCGCCAGGTCCGCGCCGAGCAGCCCCACCGCGCGACCGCGCGTGCCGTGCGCCGGGATCACGTAGGCGTGCGACGTGCCCAGCTCGCCCTGCACCTCCCACAGCAGGTCGAGCAGGTCGCCGTAGCTGCCCAGCCGGTCCACCAGCGGCCGGTAGCGCTCCAGCACGCCCTCCCAGTCCACGCCGCCCATGTCGGTGCGCCAGAAGTTGTCGCGCATCAGCCGGCCCGCCTCGGCGTACGCCTGCCGCCACTCGGCGGCCCGGTCCACGACGACCCGCACGCGGGACAGGTCCACCTCGACGGAGTCGCCGTCGTCCGGGTCGACCTTGCGGTCGGCGGGCACGACCCGCAGGTCGCCGCCGTCCCGCACGACGACCCGCTGCCCGTCCCCGGTCACGTCGAACGCGTCCAGGCCGTCCACCAGCACCTCGGTGCGCGACTTGGCCAGGTCGAACCGCTCCAGCACCGCGCGCGGCGGGCGCGCGCCGCTCGGCAGGTCGTCGCCGAGCACCCCGCGCAGCGGCGAGCGCAGCCACAGCAGGCCGCCCTTGACGGCGGTCAGCCCCGCGTAGCTGGCCGCGCCGACCGGCACCGCGACCACCCGGTCGGCCAGGCCGTCCAGGTCGACCACGGTGATCGGGTTCTCGTCGTCCTTGTCCTTGTCCTTGTCGGACGGGTCGTCGCCGACCGGCCGGCCCAGCCGCATCGGGTCGAACGGCGACGGCGTGGTCGCCGCCAGCGGCACCAGGTACGGGCGGCAGCCGGTGGGGAACGACAGGTCGAACACGTGCGCGTCGTACACCGGGTCGAAGCTGCGCACCGACAGGAACGCCAGGTGGCGGCCGTCCTCGGTGAACGTCGGCGAGAAGTCGGAGAACCGCAGCGGCGTCACGTCCACCACGGACAGGTCGGTCGTGTTCGTCATCCGGATGTGCTGGAGCGGGCGCGGGCCGGGGTGCGCCCAGGCCAGCCAGTTCGAGTCCGGGGAGAACGCCAGGTCGTCCACGTGGGGGTTCGCCCCGGCCAGCACCTCGCGGACCTCGCCCGACTCGACCTCCACCAGCAGCAGCCGCCCGTCGTGCGTGGCCACCGCGAGCCGCCGCCCGTCCGGCGAGGGGACCAGCTCCAGCACCCGCCCCAGCCTGCCGACCGCGACCCGGCGCGGCTCGTTGCCCGGCTCGACCCCGCCGACCGGCGAGAACTCCAGGCCCTCCTCGCCGTCCGCGTCGGTCACCCACACCACGGCGTCGCCCACCACGCGCGGCAGGCGGGCCCGCACGCCCGGCTGCTCGGCCAGCGCCCGCACCGGCCCGTCCCTGTGCGTCACCCAGTGCACGGTGCCGCGCACCTCCACGACGCTCGCGCGGCCGGTGCGGTCCGGGTGGAAGTCGTCGGGTCGCGAGCCGACCGGTCGCGGCCGGCGCGCCGTGCGGGGACCGCCCAGGGCGACCTCGACCCGGCGCGGCTCGGCGTCCAGCCCGTCGAGGACCCACAGCTCGCCCGCGTGCTGCCAGACGACCCGCGTGCCGTCGGTGGACGCGACGCGCGCGTAGAACTCCTGCTCGGTGTGCCGGCGCAGGTCGGAGCCGTCCGGGAGCACCGAGTACAGGCTGCCGACGCCCTCGTGGTCGGACAGGAACGCGATGCGGTCGCCCACCCACACCGGTGAGGTGAGCGACGACGTCAGCTCCGGCAGGATGCGGCCGAACTCGCCTGCGCCCTCGGCGTCCACCCAGAGCTTGCCCGCCGCCCCGCCCCGGTACCGCTTCCACCACGCGGGGTCGCGGCCGTAGACGGAGGTCACGACGACCTGGCCGGCGGGGCCGAACGACACGTCGTCGACCCACCCGAACGGCAGTCGGTCGGCGGGGCCGCCGTCGGTCGGCACGGCGTGCGCCCACTTGCGGTTGCCCGACGCCTGCCCGGCGGCCGTGACGGCGACGACCTCGCCGCCCGGCGTCCAGCCGCGCACACCGGTCGAGTAGTCGCCCCAGTGGGTCAGGCGGGTCGCCGGGCCGCCGTCGACCGGCGCCAGGTGGACCTCGGGCGCGCCGTCCCGGCGGCTGGTCCAGGCGAGGTGCGTTCCGGTCGGGTCGAAGCGCGGGTGGGACACCGGGACCTGGTCGGCGGTCACCCGCCAGGCCCGGCCCCCGGCGAGGGGCGCCAGCCACACGTCGTCCTCGGCCACGAACGTGACGAGGTCGCCGTGCAGGTGCGGGAAGCGGAGGTAGGCCGGTTCGGTCACCCTCCCGACGTTAGCGCCCCGGTCACGCCCCCTTGATCCACCCCAGGAAGCTCGCTGCGGCACCACGATCGAACGTCAGCACGGGCCCGGCCTGGTTCTTCGAGTCCCGCACCGCCACCCGCCGGTCCACGTGCGCGACCTCCACGCAGTTGGTCTCGGTCGCGCTCCGGCTGGACTTGCGCCACTCGCTCATTGCTCGTACTCCTTCGCGTACCCGGCGATCACCCCCACCGAGTCCTCGGCACTGGCGGCGGCAGCCAGCAGGGTGGGCTTGATGTCCATGTATGCCTGAACGTCCTCGGGCTTGTCCAGGAATACGGTGGGCCGCAGGTGCTCCAGGTGCACCACCGGCGCGGTCCGGTCGAACTCCAGCAGGGCGAAGGAGCCGAACAGGCCCGGGTACCAGCCCCTCTCCTCCCGGACCACCCGCAGGGTGACGTTGGGGAGGTCGGCCACCTCCAGCAGGTGCCGCGCCTGGGCCGCCAGGACCGCCCGCCCTCCGATCGGCCTCCGCAGCACGGATTCGTCGAGGATCGCCAGGTAGTGCACGCGCGTCAGGACCCGCTGGCGGTCGAGGCGGACCTTCACCCGGGCCTCGGCGTCGGCGCGGGCCAGACCGCTCTCGACCATGATCGCGCGGGTGTACTCCGGGACCTGGAGCAGTCCCGGCACCAGGAGGGCGGTGACGTCGGTGATGGCGGTGGCCACCTGCTCGTACTCGACCAGGGCCTTGAGCTGGCGGGGCAGGTCCGCGCCCGTGGCGAGCCAGTTGGACCGGGACGCGTCGCGGGTGAGGGCGAGCAGTTCCCGGCGCTTCACGCCGACCACGCCCATCGCACCCAGCACCGAGGCCAGCTCGGTCTCCGTGAGGAACCGCTCGCCGCGCTCGATGCGGCTGAGCATGCTCTTGCTCAACCCGACCCGCTCGCCGAGCCGGACGATGCTCATCCCCCGCGCCTTGCGCAGGTCCCGCAGTTCCGCGCCGAGTGTCCGCGCCCGCGCGTTGCTCTCCATGAGATCAGCCTAGGGCTACACCCAAACGTGTAGTTTCGGGAATTCCCAAGACACACCACACTCATCTCATGAGCTACGCGATGATCAGGGGCGGCACCGACGTACGGGCCTGGGCGCGCATCCGCGACGACACGGCGATCGAGTGGGAGACCGGCCCCGACGAGGTCGAGTTCACCATCGGCGGGCGGCACGGCCTCGAACTCCTGGTCACCGCCGCCGGCCTCCGCAACCTGGTCGCCACCGGCTCGGCCGCGCTCGCCGCACTGGAGACCTTCCCGAACGCGACCACGCCGGACCCACCGGCCTGACAGGATCACCCCGTGTCGAACGATCCCCCGATGACCTACGAGCGCGTGGCCGCCGTCCTGCTGGAGATCGGCATGATCTCCGCGGACAAGGCGCGAGCGGTCCTGGACGACCTCGCCGAGTACGCGCGGAACCCGCTGGACCAGTACGGCGTCGCGTCGGCCCTGGAGTCGTTCGACCTGGCGGTCAGCGTCCACGCCGACGACGTCGACTTCCTGGAGGAGTCCTACGAGCACCTGCTGGCGCGGGCGGCCGAGCTGACCGGCGGCGCGGTCACCGTCACCGACGTCCGGCTGCACCGGGGCGAGGGCGACGTCGCCGAGGGCCCGCGCCACGACGTGCTGGAGTTCACGCGCAACGGCGAGGTCGTGACCGTCCAGGCCGAGCACTTCTCGGACGAGTACCTCGACCACCTGGCGGCCGCCGAGGCCGTGGACCACCTCTCCCCCGACGACCCGCGCAGGTTCCACGACGTCGGCTTCGACCGCGAGCCGGGCCACGTCTACGAGACCCTCATCGCCCTCGCCACGCCCGAGCAGGTGCGGGCCCTGCACGAGCGCTTCGGCCTCGTCCTCAGGTGAGTCCGGTCGGGAAGTCCCGCCGGGAGTGATCAGAACCCGAGCTCGGATCGAAGGTCGGCCCAGCTCACGCTGCCGGGACGTGGCGCGCCGCTGCTCCGGACCTCCGCGGTCGCGGAGACCAGCCGCCGGGCCGACTCGGGATCGTCCCGGGTCATCAAGGCCATCCGCCGCCACGCCCGGAGCGTGTCGCGCAGCCGGTCCAGGCGCAGCGTCCGACGAGCGGCGGTGAGCGCCGCGTCGAAAGCGGCGGCCTGTTCGGGCAGGAGTCCCGCGCGGATCGCCTCGGGCGTGCCGAACCACGTGGCCGCCTCGTCGTCGCGGACCCACTCCGGCGCGGGCTCGGGAACGCGCGCCGGCGGGTGGCTCACGCCGGCCAGTGGGCGCGCCAGTCCTCGGCCGTCAGGGCACCCGTCACACCCGCCGCGCGCGCCGACACCTCGGCCGCCCGCACCGACGAGGCGAACCGCCGCGCCACCGCGCGCAGCTCCGTCTCCGGGTCCTCGCCGGCCAGCTTGGCCAGGGCCGCCACCGCGAACAGCGTCGTCCCCGTGTCGTCACCCTCGGGCAGCAGGTCCACCGGGAACCCGGCCCGCGCCACCCGCTGCGCGAGCTTCCCCGCCAGCGCCACCGCGGGCTGACCGGTCGCCACGCCGTCCAGGCTGGACGTCCGCTGCTTCTCGACCTGCTTCAGCTCCTCCCACCGGTGCTGCTGGGAGGACGCGTCGGTCACCTTCGGGTCACCACCGGAGAACACGTGCGGGTGACGTCCGACCAGCTTGGCCACCAGGTCGCCGGCCACCTCGTCGACGCCGAACGGCTCCGACGGGTCCTCGGCGGCGATCCGGGCGTGGAAGAGGACCTGGAGCAGCACGTCGCCCAGCTCCTCGCGCAACGCGGCCCGGTCACCGTCCTCGATGGCCTCCAGCAGCTCGTAGGTCTCCTCCACGAGGTACTGCCGCAGCGACTCGTGGTCCTGCTCGGCGTCCCACGGGCAGCCACCGGGCGAGCGCAGCCGGTCCATCACCGCGACCGCGTCCAGCAGCGGCGACGGGGGGCCGATCACCTCCGACCCCGTCGTGGCCATCCACAGCGCGGCCGGTTCGGACGGGTCGGTCGTCAGCAGCACCGCGCCCGGCTTCAGCACGTCCGGCACCGGCACCGCGCCCCACAGCGAGGCGTCCACGCCGACCCCCGCGTACACCACCGCCGCGCTCCTCACGGCGGGGAGCGCGGCGGCGGGCAGGACCGGTGCGCGACCGAGGTGGACGACCGTCACGGGGCGATCTGGCGGGCGGTGGCCTGGTAGCCGGACAGCTCGCCCTCGCTCGGCGCCAGGGAGATCGCGGTGGTGTCCCACACGCCGTAGCGCGGGTTCACCCGGATCGACGGGTCGCCGGCCAGCTGCTGCACCAGCCGCAGGCCGATCTGCTCCAGCAGCTGCGGCGTGAGCTGCTCGGTGGACGACTCCTCGGACGACGGCCGCACGTCGGTGCGCCGCTCCTTGACGTGCGCGACGATCCACTGGGCGCTGCCCGGGTCCGGCGGGAACGCCACGACCGTGCCGGGCTCGACGCCGAACAGCGGCGACTGGGCCGACTGCGGCGACTCCGCCGAGCGCACGACCTGGTTCTCGCGGCCGAGGGACTGGCCCTGCTCGCTGCGCGGCGCGGCGGCGATGAACTCGGCCATCTTCGCCGGGTCGGCCGCGACCTGCTTGGCCTTCTCGATCGCCTCGGTGTTGTCCTTGGTGAAGAAGTAGTCGAACGTGACTTCCATCCGGTCGACGTACTTGCGCGCCAGCTCGACCAGCAGCAGCTGGTCCTTCGCGCGCTCCCGGAACGTCGTCGCGTCGTAGACGGTGTTCTGCGAGGCCATGTCGGCGCCGCCCGCCTGCTCGACGGACTCGGCCACGTCCTCCTCGGACACGGTGATGCCCTCGCGCTGGGCGGCCAGGCCGATCAGCTCGTGCTGCACGCCGAGCGTGACCAGCTGGCGGGCGACCTGGTCCAGCTTGCGCTGGTCGTGCAGCTTCCGGGCCTCGGGCTCCTTGTCGAGCACGACCTCCAGCCGCTGCTGCACCGTCTCCAGCGGCAGCACGGTGTCGCCGACGATCGCGGCCGAGCCGACCTTGGCCGGGCCGGTTCCGCAGCCCGCGACCAGCAGTGCGACGGCCGCAGCGATCAGGGTGGAGCGCCTCTGTGCAGTCCTCACGACCGGTACCCTCTCACGACGCCCGTCAGCTCCTGGTGATGGGGCTCACGGACAGCGTCTCCATGAAGTGGGCGCACCAGTCGAGCAGCTCCTGGTCGCGCAACTGGGGCGCGCCCATCCGGCCGCCGGCCGCGCCCTCGGTCGGGCGCGGCACGCTCACCGTCCTGGCCGCCGGCTTGTGGACCGCCTTGGGGAACAGCCGCTTCAACCGCACCAGTTGGCTGTCCCTCAGGTCCAGGGGCGCGAACCGGATGGTCTGCCCCATCACGACGACCTCGGTCACCCCGTGCGCGCGGCACGTCTGGCGGAACCGCGCCACCGCCAGCAGCCGGTCCACGGGCAGCGGCGGCGTGCCGTAGCGGTCCTTCAGCTCGTCCCGCACGGACTGGAGCGCCTCCTCGTCGCCGGCCGCCGCGATCTTCCGGTACGCCTCCAGCCGCAACCGCTCGCCCGGCACGTAGTCGTGCGGGATGTGCGCGTCGACCGGCAGGTCCACCCGGACCTCGGCCAGCTCCTCCTCCAGCTCGCCGTCCGCGCCCGCGTGCCGGCGGAACGCGTCGACGGCCTCGCCGACCAGCCGCAGGTACAGGTCGAAGCCGACGCCCGCGATGTGCCCGGACTGCTCGGCACCGAGGATGTTGCCCGCGCCGCGGATCTCCAGGTCCTTCATGGCCACCGCCATGCCCGCGCCCAGCTCGGTGTTCTGCGCGATCGTGGCCAGCCGGTCGTGCGCCAGCTCGGTCAGCGGCGACTCCGGCGGGTACAGGAAGTAGGCGTAGCCGCGGTCCCGGCCGCGCCCGACGCGCCCGCGCAGCTGGTGCAGCTGCGACAGCCCGAGCAGGTCGCCGCGCTCCACCACGAGGGTGTTGGCGTTGGAGATGTCCAGGCCGGTCTCGACGATCGTCGTGCACACCAGCACGTCGTACTCGTTCTCCCAGAAGCCCTGGATGATCTTCTCCAGCTTGTCCTCGTTCATCTGGCCGTGCGCGGTGACCACGCGGGCCTCGGGGACCAGCTCGCGGATGCGCCGCGCCGACTTCTCGATCGTCGAGACGCGGTTGTGCACGTAGAACACCTGGCCGTCGCGCAGCAGCTCGCGGCGGATCGCGGCGGCGACCTGCTTGTCGTCGTAGGAGCCGACGTAGGTGAGGATCGGGTGCCGCTCCTCGGGCGGGGTGAGGATCGTGGACATCTCGCGGATGCCCGCCAGCGACATCTCCAGGGTGCGCGGGATCGGCGTCGCGGACATCGTGAGCACGTCGACGTTCGTGCGCAGCGCCTTGATGTGCTCCTTGTGCTCGACGCCGAACCGCTGCTCCTCGTCCACGATGACCAGGCCGAGGTCCTTGTAGCGCAGCCCCTTCTGGAGCAGGCGGTGCGTGCCGATGACGATGTCCACCTCGCCGTCCGCCAGGCCCGCGATCGTCTGCTCCGCCTCCAGCGGGTCGGTGAACCGCGACAGGCCCTTGATGTTCACCGGGAACGCGTGCATCCGCCCGGCGAACGTGTTCAGGTGCTGCTGGGCGAGCAGCGTCGTCGGCACCAGCACCACGACCTGCTTGCCGTCCTGCACCGCCTTGAACGCCGCGCGCACCGCGATCTCGGTCTTGCCGTAGCCGACGTCGCCGCAGACCACGCGGTCCATCGGGACGGTCCGCTCCATGTCGGACTTGACCTCGTCGATCGCCGCCATCTGGTCGACGGTCTCGGTGAACGGGAACGCGTCCTCCAGCTCCCGCTGCCACGGGGTGTCGGGCCCGAACGCGTGACCGGGCGCGGACTGGCGGGCGGCGTAGAGCTGCACCAGCTCGGCGGCGATCTGCTTGACCGCCTTCTTCGCCTTCGCCTTGGTGTTCTTCCAGTCGCTGCCGCCGAGCTTGTTGAGCGTGGGCATCTCGCCGCCGACGTAGCGGGACACCTCGTCGAGCTGGTCGGTCGGCACGAACAGCCGGTCGCCGGGCTGGCCGCGCTTGGACGAGCCGTACTCCAGCACCAGGTACTCGCGGGTCGCGCCCGCCACCGTGCGCTGCACCATCTCCACGTACTTGCCGATGCCGTGCTGCTCGTGCACGACGAAGTCGCCCGGCCTGAGCGCGAGCGGGTCCACCGCGTTGCGGCGCTTGCTCGGCATCCGGCGCATGTCCTTGGTGGACGTGCCGTGCCTGCCGCCGGTCAGGTCGGTCTCGGTGAGCACGACCAGCGCCAGCCCGGGCAGCGCGAACCCGTCCTCCAGCGCACCGCGCACCACCGTGACGACGCCCGCTGCGGGCTTGTCGGTGAGGGCGTCCGCGCAGGTCGCGCTCACGCCGGCGTCGCGCAGCTGCTCGGTGGCGCGCTGCGCCGTGCCCGCGCCGGGCACGACGAGCACGGCCGTGCCGCCGGACGCCGTGTGCGCGCGCAGGTCGGTGAAGGCGCGCTCGACGTCGCCGCCGTACGCCTCGACGTGCTTGAGCTCCAGGCGCAGGACGTCGGCGCCCTCCGTGGTCAGCTGGCTGAGCGTCCACCACGGCCGGCCCGCGGCGCGCGCGGCCCCGGCCACGTCGCCGAGGTTCCGGTAGGCGCTCGCGCCCAGGTCGATCGGGGCCTTCCCGCCGCCGGCGGCGGCCATCCAGGACGCCTCCAGGAACTCCTGGCCGGTGCGCACCAGGTCGTGGGCGCGGGCGCGGATCTTCTCCGGGTCGTTGAGCACGACGTGCGTGCCCGCCGGGACGACGTCGGTGAGCAGCTGGAGCCGCCCCTCGCACAGCGCCGGGATCAGCGCCTCCATGCCCTCCGACGGGATGCCGTTGGCGATCTTCTCCAGCATCTCGTGCAACTGCGCGTCGGCCTCGTGCTCGGCGGCCAGCGCCTCCGCCCGCCGCCGCACGTCGTCGGTGAGCAGCAGCTCCCGGCACGGCGTCGCCGTGAACCCGGTCACCTGGTCGGGCAGCGACCGCTGGTCGGCGACCGAGAACGGCCGGATCTCGGTGACCTCGTCGCCCCAGAACTCGACGCGCAGCGGGTGCTCGGCGGTCGGCGGGAACACGTCCAGGATGCCGCCGCGCACGGCGAACTCGCCGCGCTTCTCCACCATGTCGACGCGCGCGTACGCCAGGCCGGTGAGGTCGGTGAGCAGCTGCTCGAAGTCGTGCTCGGAGCCGACCGCCAGGTCGACCGGCTTCAGGTCGCCGAGGCCGGGGGCCATCGGCTGGATCAGGCTGCGGACCGTGGTGACGACCACCTTGAGCGGGTCGTCACCGGGGTGGGCGAGGCGGCGCAGCACCTGGAGGCGGGCGCCGACGGTGTCCGCGCGCGGCGACAGGCGCTCGTGCGGCAGCGTCTCCCAGGACGGGAAGATCGCCACGGAGCCGTGCCCGATGAGGTCGCACAGGACGTTCTTGAGGTCGTCGGCCTCGCGCCCGGTGGCCGTCACCGCCAGCACGGGCGCGCTGCCCGCCAGGGCCGCGGCGACCAGCGGCCGGGCGGCGGGCGGTCCCTCCAGCTCCAGGTCGGGGACGCCGACGGAGTCCACGAGGGCGCGCAGCGCCTTGTCGGGCAGGACTGCGGTGAGCAGGCCGGAGAGCGGGCCGGACTGGGGCATTGCGATGGCTCCCGGGGAAGACGCGGACAGACCCCTGCCCGGGACCTCGGAACGGCCTCGGGAGGGGTTCTCGCCACCAAGCCTACGTGCCGCCGACGCGGGCTGCGCGCGGATTACCGCTTGACGGGGTGATCACCCTGGAGGCGTGGAGCACAGGCAGATCAGGGCCGACTACGACGATCGGCACGTCACCGTCTACCAGGCATACCCGGCCGCGATCGCCCGTCCGGCGCTGGCCGCGGGCCGGTTCGTGCCGCCGTTCAAGCCCGGCCGGATGACCTGGGTCAAGCCCTCGTTCCTGTGGATGATGTACCGCTCCGGGTGGGGCGCGAAGCCGGACCAGGAGTGCGTGCTGGCCGTCAGGATCACCCGATCGGGGTTCGACTGGGCGTTGGACCGGGCCGTGCCGAGCGACGCGGGCGTCGGTTCGCGACCGGACGTGCGCGTCCAGTGGGACCCGGAGCGCGACCTCCACCTGAACCCCCTCCCCCACCGCTCGCTCCAGCTGGGGCTGGCGGGCGAGGCGTCGCGCCGCTACGTCGAGGAGTGGACCGGGTCGATCACCGACGTCACGCCGCTCGCGCACGAGGTGCGCGCCCTGGTGCGCGCGGGCGACCTGGACGCGGCCCGCGCCCTGCTGCCGGCGGAACGCCCCTACCCCCGCGCCTGATCCCCCGCGCCTGATCCCCTGCGCCTGATCCCCTGCGCCTGATCGCGACCACACACCCGGCTTGGGATGCTGGGCGGTATGCGTCGGACCGCCGGTTTTGCCGCCGTTGCCCTGCTGGCCGCGAGCACGGCGGCCGGGTGTTCGTCCGCCGAGCCGGGCGGCAACGCGCCCGCCACCACGGACCCGGCCGCGCTGCGGGTCGAGGTCGTCGTCGGCGGGTTGAGCCACCCGTGGGACGTGGGGTTCCTCCCCGACGGGCGGATGCTCGTGCCGCAGCGCCCGGCGAGGATCGCGCTGGTCGAGAACGGGAAGGCCACCGACGTGGAGGCCGACCTCGGTGACGTGGCGGTCCGCGGCGAGGGCGGCTTGATGAGCCTCGTCGTGCACCCCGACTTCGAGACCTCGAAACAGTTCACCACCTGCTTCAACACGGCCGAGGACGTGCGGCTGGTGACGTGGCGGCTCGACGGCGCCAAGGCCACCCGGGTGAAGGACCCGCTGCTCGCGGGCCTGCCGAACAACCCGAGCGGGCGGCACTCGGGCTGCCGGATGGCGCTGGACGGCGACGGCCGACTGCTCGTCGGCACCGGTGACACGGCGGTCGGCACCGTGCCGCAGGACAGGTCGAGCCTCGGCGGGAAGGTGCTGCGCGTCGACCTGGCGACCGGTGAGGGCGTCGAGGGCAACCCGTTCGGGGACCGGATCTACACCTACGGGCACCGCAACGTGCAGGGCGTCGCCGTGCGGCGGGACGGCCTGGTGTTCACCGCCGAGCACGGCCCGGGCGTGGACGACGAGGTCAACCTGCTGCGCCCCGGCGCGAACTACGGGTGGGACCCGTCGCAGGGCGGCACGGCCGGCGGTTACGACGAGAGCGTGCCGATGACCGACCTGGAGCGGTTCCCCGACGCCGTCGAGGCCGTGTGGTCGTCCGGCGACCCGACCGAGGCGATCTGCGACGCCGCGTTCCTGACCGGCGAGCAGTGGGGCGGCATGGAGGGCGTGCTGGCCGTCACCGCCCTGAAGGGCTCGAAGGTGCTGCTGTTCACCGTCACCCCCGAGGGCGGCGTCCACTCGGTGTCCATCCCGGTCGAACTGGACGACACGCACGGCCGCCTGCGCGGCGCCGAACTGGGCCCCGACAACGCCCTCTACGTGACCACGTCGAACGGCGAGGACGACAAGATCCTGCGAATCACCCGAACCCCCTGACCCACCCGCGAGTCGTAAGTCCACCCCGCGCGAGTCGTACGTTCAGGTCGCGCGAGTCCAACGTCCAGGCACCGTGAGTCGTACGTCCAGGCACCGTGAGTCGTACGTCCAGGCACCGTGAGTTCTTTACTCGTGAGTGAAGAACTCAGGGTGCCTGAGTGTTGGACTCTCGCGACTTGGACTTACGACTCGCGCGACTTGGACTTACGACTCGCGCGGGGTGGGCTTACGACTCGCGCGGTCAGCGGATGCGGAGGCGGGGTTTGTGGTCCATGTGGGAGAGGCCCTTCCAGGCCAGGTTGACGAGGTGCGCGGCCACTTCGTCCTTCTTCGGCTTGCGCACCTCCAGCCACCACTGGCCGGTCAGCGCGACCATCCCCACGAGGGCCTGCGAGTACAGCGCCGCGAGCTTGCGGTCGTAGCCCTGCCGCGAGAAGTGCAGCCCCAGGATCGACTCCACCTGGGACGCGATGTCGTTCAGCAGGGACGAGAACGTGCCGGTCGAGGAGGCCACGGGTGAGTCGCGCACCAGGATGCGGAACCCGTCGGTCGAGCCCTCGATGTAGTCCAGCAACGCCGTCGCGGCCTGTTCGAGCAGCTCACGCGGGTGCCCGCCGGACAGGGCGTTGACGATGTGGTCCATCAGGTACTGCATCTCGCGGTCCACCACGACCGCGTAGATGCCTTCCTTGCCGCCGAAGTGCTCGTAGACGACCGGCTTGGACACGCCCGCCCGGTGCGCGATCTCCTCGACCGAGGTGACCTCGAAGCCCTTCTCCGCGAACAGCGCCCGGGCCACGTCGAGCAGCTGCTCGCGCCGCTCCTTGCCCGTCATCCGCACACGCGGCACCGGTGTCTCGTCGTCGCGCCGTCTCCCCGCCATCCCAGCCACCCTAAAACACCCGCCCCCCGCGCGAACTGCGAGGGGGGCGGGTGGTCGGCTACTTCTTGGCGCTGATCCGGGCCAGGCGCTGCTCGTTCGGCCAGCGCACGTTGGTCGCCCAGCCGAACTTCTCGAACAGCCAGATCGCCCGCGCGGAGATGTCGATCTGACCGCGCTTCACGCCGTGCCGGGCGCACGTCGGGTCGGCGTGGTGCAGGTTGTGCCACGACTCGCCGAAGCTGAGGATCGCGAGCGCCCAGACGTTGGCGGAGCGGTCGCGGGCGGCGAACGGGCGGTCGCCGACCATGTGGCAGATGGAGTTGACCGACCAGGTCACGTGGTGCAGGAACGCCACCCGGACGAGACCGGCCCAGAAGAACGCGCTGAGCGCACCGGACCAGGACATCGTGATCAGGCCGCCCAGCAGGGCCGGGGCGAGCAGGCTGATCGTGGTCCACAGCGGGAACAGCTTGTCGATGCGGACGAGGTCCTTGTCCGCGAGCAGGTCAGGGGCGAAGCGGCGCGCGTTGGTCTGGTCGCGGTCGAACAGCCAGCCCATGTGGGCGTGCCAGAAGCCCTTGGCCAGGGCGACGGGGCCGGAGCCGAACAGCCACGGCGAGTGCGGGTCGCCCTCGCGGTCGGAGAACGCGTGGTGGCGCCGGTGGTCGGCCACCCACACGATGACCGGGCCCTGGAGGGCCATGCTGCCGGCGATGGCGAGGGCGATCTTGAGCCCGCGGTTGGCCTTGAACGAGCCGTGCGTGAAGTAGCGGTGGTAACCGACGGTCACACCCATGCCGGCCAGGTAGTAGAAGACGACGAACAGCGCGACGTCGACCCAGCCCAGCCCCCAGCCCCAGGCGAGCGGAACGGCCGCGAGCAGAGCCAGGAACGGCACGATGACGAACACGTACACGCTGAACTGCTCGACGTGGCCGCGCCGCCCCTCGATGATCGGCTTGGGGCCCTTGTCCTCCGGGCCCTGCGGCGTGGACCTGCTCTCAAGGGTGCTGGTCATACGTGATACCTCGTCGCTCGGGGACTACCTACGGAACCGTAACTTACGACACCGTAGGTTAGGTCCTGCGGATGCCGCCAGGGTGGCGGCTCGAAATCACGGCGTGTTCTCAGGAAGCCGGGCGTGTCGATCAACGCCGGTGCATCATTCGGGGGTGTCGTCCCCGAACGTTCGCGGCAGGCGTCGCCTGCGGATCGCGCTGATCTCGCTCGTCACGGTGTTCGTGCTGCTCGTCGCGGGTGTCGTCGGCTTCGGCTGGTACTACAGCGGGCAGCTGCTGGAGCCGGAGAACTCCCGCCCCGGCTACCGCGACACCGTCACCTCGTCCGCCGCGGGGACCGTCACGCTGGCGGAATCGCGGGTGAGCGCCCTGCCCGGGAGGTGGGGGCTCGTGTGGCCCGGCGGCGGGGCGGAGGTGGGCCCGGTGACGCGGCGGTCGCAGGGCTCGGTGGTGCGCGAGCTGGTCGGCCAGGCGCCCCCGGACGGCACGCGCGTGCGGCTGGAGACCTCGGTGTGGACGACCGACCCGCGCACCGCCCTCGGCCTGGAGCACGAGGACGTGCGCGTGCCCACGGAACTCGGGGACGCGCCCGCGTGGCTCGTGCCCGCGACGTCGTCCACGTGGGTCGTCGCGGTGCACGGCCGGGGTGGCACCCGGGCGGAGGCGCTGCGGGTGACGCCGACTCTGCACGACCTGGGGCTACCCGTTCTCGCCGTGACCTACCGCAACGACGAGGGAGCCCCCCGTTCGCCGGACGGCTTGTACCACCTGGGTGACACCGAATGGCGTGATGTGGAGGCGGCCGTGCGGTTCGCCCGGGGCCGGGGCGCGCGCGACGTCGTGCTCTACGGCTGGTCGATGGGCGGGGCGATCGTCGGCCGGTTCCTGACCCGGTCCGCCGACGCGCCGCTGGTGCGGGCGGTCGTGCTGGACGCGCCGGTGGTGAGCTGGACGGACACGCTCGAACTCCAGTCGCGCAACCGGGGTGTGCCCGAGCAGCTCGTGCCGATCGCGGAGCTGGTGTCGGACTGGCGCGCCGACCTGGACTTCGACCGGTTCGACCTGGCCGACCACCCGCCCGCGCACCGGCCGCCGACGCTGCTGTTCCACGGTGGCGCGGACGGCACCGTGCCCGTGGGGTCGTCGCGCGAGCTGGCCGCCGCCGCGCCGCGGCTGGACTGGCCGATGCGCTACGTCGAGGTGCCCGCCGCCGAGCACACCGCGGCGTGGAACGTGGACCCGGACGCGTACGAGGAGGCGGTGACCGAGTTCCTCGACTCGGTCGACACCATCCGCTGAACCCCGTCAGGTGGCCGATTAACTACCGACGGTAGTTGTGTACATGATTGTTCTCCGCCCGCCGCGGCGCGCCGGAGGCGCCGCGCGAGCTGTCTGCACCCCTACGCTGACCAGCCACAACACGGTGTGTCATGATCCAATCACCCACGGGTTGCCGCCACTTGAGTGGCGGTGCTGACCTACAGGGGGCAGTCGTGACAACATGTGTTCGCGCGGTCGGGGTCCGCCTCGACCGTTCCGCCATGGTGTAAAGGCAGCACCTCGGATTTTGGTTCCGATGGTCCAGGTTCGAATCCTGGTGGCGGAGCGAGCCGGTCGGGCCGTCCCGGGCCCGGTCGCCCTGCGTCTGCATGGGGGGTGTGAGTCGCTGCGCGAGGAAGCGGTCGACGAGCAGGGCAACGTGGCGCCGGTGCTCCACGAGATGTCCGACGCGTGGCTGGTCGGCCGCGCGAGTGAGCTCGTGGCCGTCGCGCAGAGCAGCCACCTCTCCGAGCAGCTCGACGCGGCGCACGAGGTCGACGAGATCCTCGCCGAGGCGCAGGGCCGCGGCGAGCCGCGGATCGTCGGCCAGCTGCTCCGCGCCGCCGCCGTGGTCCGGATCGTCACCCCCGGCCTGGTCGACCTCTCCGACTCCGTGCTCGACGAGATGCTCGCCCACTGCCGGCGGCACGGCCTGCTGGTGCTGGAGGCCGAGGCGCACGCGCTGCGCGGTCGCCGCTACCTGCTCGGCGGGTTCGAGGACAAGGCGCTGACCGAGGTCGCGAGCGGCCTGGCGATGCTGGAGGAGGACCTCGCCCCCGACCCCATGCTCGACAAGCGCACGTGGGACCGCCTGCTGGCCTCCGCGCTCCAGTCGACCGGGCTCGTGCTCACCCAGCTGGGCGTCTACGAGATGGCCGACGACGTGCTGGCCCGCGCGCACAACGCCATCCGGGAGAGCGCCAACCCGCACCTGATCTACGTGCACCTGCTCAACCGGACCCGCATGCTCATCGGCTGGGGCCTGCGGCTGGAGCGGGTGGACAACTTCGAGGAGGCCGCCGAGCGGTTCACCACCGCGTCGGCCATCGCCACCGCCGTCGAGGGCGCGTTCCGCGAGTCCCTGCACCCCGGCCGCCGCGACCGCACCGCCGCCGAGCAGGTGCCGGTGATAGGGGCCGCCCACGCGCTGGCGAAACCGGGCGCCGAGCACATCTCGCGGCTGTGGTCGCTGCGCGAGCTGGCCATGTACGCCCGCGAGCTGATCATCGTGTCGATCGCCCTGGCCCGGTGCCTGGAGATGGAGGAGCTGCCGCAGCAGGCGCTCCAGGTGCTGCACGGCGCCCGCGAGCGGTTGGAGCGCGACACGTCCGAGCCGACGCTGATGCTGTGCCTGGCCCGCGAGTTCGCCCGCATGTCCGGCCCGAAGCAGGAGCGCACGATCAGCGCCCTGGAGACGTACGCGACCGCGCTGGAGACCGAGCTGTGGCTGATGCAGGAGGCCCGCACCGCCACCCTGCTCACCCGCCGCGACCACGAGCGGCTGACCCGCGCGCACGGCGCCATCGCGCAGCAGGCGCTCCAGGACCCGCTGACGGGCCTGCCGAACCGCCGCGCGCTCGACGACCGGCTGGCCGCGCTGATCAACGCCCAGACCCACCCGATGGCCATCGCGCTGGTGGACCTCGACGGGTTCAAGGTGGTCAACGACAAGTACTCGCACGCCGAGGGCGACGACGTCCTGCGCGTGATTGCCAGCACACTGCGGCAGGCCCTGCGGGGTGACGACCTGGTGGCCAGGTACGGCGGTGACGAGTTCGTGGTGCTGCTGCCGGGTGCGCCGCTGCACGCGGCCGAGGCGGCGCTGGCACGCGCCGTGGATGCCGTCGCGGCCTTGCCTTCCGACCTGTCGCGCGGGGTCACGCTGTCGGTCGGCGTGATCTCCGCGCGCCCCCGCGAGACGGCGCACGCGGCCCTCGCGCGAGCCGACTCGGCGATGTACGCGGCGAAGCGCAGGGGTGGCTGCCGGGTTGCGGCTGTGGAGGGCGAGCCCGACCCGGAGGCTTAGTATCGGCACCTGGCGGGAAGCCAGGCCCCTCCCGCTGCAAGGCACGCACCGAGCTAGGGAGAGCGCTGATGCTTGAGGGTGTCCCCACCCCGGTCAGCACGATCGTCCTCGCAGCGGGTGAAGGCACCCGCATGCGCTCCGCCACCCCCAAGGTCCTGCACCGCATCGCCGGACGTTCCCTCGTGGAGCACGCGGTGCGCGCGGCCTCGGGGACCGATCCGGACCACCTGGCCGTCGTGGTCGGCCACGGCCGCGCCGCGGTCGCCGACCACCTCGACGGGCTGTCCGCCGCGCTGGACCGCAAGGTCACCGTCGCGGTGCAGGACGAGCAGAAGGGCACCGGGCACGCGGTGGGCTGCGGCCTCGCCGAACTGCCCGCCGACCTGGGCGGGACGGTCGTGGTGACCTACGGCGACGTGCCGCTGCTGGACGCGGACACCCTGCGCGCGCTGCTGGCCGAGCACGGCGGGCAGGGCAACGCGGTCACCGTGCTGACCGCCGTGGTGGGTGACCCGACCGGGTACGGGCGGATCGTGCGGTCGGCCTCGGGCGAGGTCGAGGCGATCGTCGAGCAGAAGGACGCGTCCGAGGAGCAGCGCGCGATCACCGAGGTCAACTCGGGCGTGTACGCCTTCGACGCGGCGGTGCTGCGCGACGGGCTGTCGCGGCTGTCGACCGACAACGCGCAGGGCGAGCTGTACCTGACCGACGTGCTGACCATCGCGCGGTCGGACGGCAGGCGCGTGGGCGCGCTCGTGACGCCCGACGCCTGGCTCGTGGAGGGCGTGAACGACCGCGTGCAGCTGGCCAGGCTGGGCGCGGAGCTGAACCGGCGGCTCGTCGAGCGGGCCATGCGCTCCGGCGTGACCGTGGTCGACCCGGCCACCACGTGGCTGGACGCGGACGTGCGGGTGGGCCGGGACGCGCTGATCGAGCCGGGCGTGCAGCTGCGCGCCGGGACGGTCGTCGGCGAGGGCGCGGTCGTGGGGCCGGACACCACGCTGAGCGGGTGCGCGGTCGGCGCGGGCGCGTCCGTGGTGCGCACGCACGGCTCCGGCGCGGAGATCGGCGAGGGCGCGTCCGTCGGCCCGTTCGCCTTCCTGCGGCCGGGCACGCGGCTGGGCGAGAACGGCAAGATCGGGACGTTCGTCGAGGTGAAGAACTCGGACATCGGCGCCGGTTCGAAGGTCCCCCACCTGAGCTACCTCGGCGACACCACGGTCGGCGAGCACTCGAACATCGGCGCGGCGAGCGTCACGGTGAACTACGACGGCGTGAACAAGCACCGGACCACGATCGGGTCCCACTGCCGCACCGGCTCGGACAACATGTTCGTGGCGCCGGTGACGATCGGCGACGGCGCCTACACCGGCGCCGGGACCGTGGTGCGGCGCGACGTGCCGCCGGGCGCGCTGGCCGTGTCGGGCGGTCCCCAGCGCAACCTGGAGGGCTGGGTGCTGTCCCGTCGGGGCGGCACCGCATCTGCGGAGGCGGCGGAGCGGGCGCGGGCGTCCGAGAATGGGAATGGCACAACCGATGAAGGGCGCTGACGTGAACCCCACGATGGCCGGGACACCCAAGAAGAACCTGATGCTCTTCGGCGGTCGCGCCTACCCGGAGCTGACCGAGCAGGTCGCCAAGCACCTGAACGTCTCCGTCACGCCGCAGTCGGCGTACGACTTCGCCAACGGCGAGATCTTCGTGCGGTTCGAGGAGAGCGTGCGCGGCTGCGACGCGTTCGTCATCCAGTCCCACTGCGCGCCCATCAACCAGTGGCTGATGGAGCAGCTGATCATGGTGGACGCGCTGAAGCGCGCCTCGGCCAAGCGCATCACCGTGATCATGCCGTTCTACCCCTACGCGCGGCAGGACAAGAAGCACCGGGGCCGCGAGCCGATCTCCGCGCGCCTGGTCGCCGACCTGTTCAAGACCGCCGGGGCCGACCGCCTCGTCGCGGTCGACCTGCACACCGCCCAGATCCAGGGCTTCTTCGACGGCCCGGTGGACCACCTGTGGGCCATGCCGCTGCTCGCGGAGCACATCCGCGCCAAGTACGCGGGCCACGACATCACCGTGGTCTCGCCGGACGCGGGCCGCACCAAGCTCGCCGAGAAGTGGGCCGACACGCTGGGCGGCACGCCCATCGCGTTCATCCACAAGACCCGCGACCCGCTGCGCCCGAACGAGGTCGTCGCGAACCGCGTGGTCGGCCAGGTCCAGGACCGGCTGTGCGTGGTCATCGACGACATGATCGACACCGGCGGCACGATCACCAAGGCCGTGGAGCAGCTCCTCGCCGAGGGCGCGTCGGACGTCGTCATCGCGGCCACCCACCCGGTGCTGTCCGGCCCGGCCGTGGAGCGGTTGCAGGACTGCGGCGCCCGCGAGGTCGTGTTCACCGACACCCTCCCGATCCCGGCCGAGAAGCGCTTCGAGGCGATGACCGTGCTGCCGATCGCCCCGCTGCTGGCCCGCGTGATCCAGGAGGTCTTCGAGGACGGCTCGGTGACCTCCCTGTTCGACGGCAACGCCTGACCCGGGAGTCCAACCCCCAGGTCGCGCGAGTCGTACGTCCAGGTCGCGCGAGTCGTACGTCCAGGACCCCTGAGTTCTACGTTCAGGCGCAGAGCTCACGGGGCCTGGACGCGGAACTCGTCCAACCCGGGAGCAGAACTCTCGCCACCTGAGCGTGGAACTCACCCGACCTGGGGGTTGGACTCTCGCGACCTGGGGGTTGGACTCTCGGGTTTCGGTGGGTTCGGGGCGGGGAACGAACCCCCGATTAGGTCTCGTTCCCGCGGTCGGCCTACACTGGTCGGGTTGCCTCGGCGAGGGCGAGCATCACGTTCGGCGTGATCGACGCGGCGGTTGTGATGCCGCGCGTGTTCACCTTCCGCGCCGCCCGGCCGCCGCAGGCTCACCACCCCGCTTACGCCCCGCCCGACGTACCAGGCCAGACCGTTAGGAGAGCCCCACCGTGTCCGAGGTCCGTCTCGCCGCAGAGCAGCGCACCGAGTTCGGCAAGGGCGCCGCCCGCCGCACCCGCCGCGCCGGCAAGATCCCCGCGGTGCTCTACGGCCACGGTTCCGACCCGAAGCACCTGGCCCTGCCGGCGCTCGAGTTCGCCCGTGTTGTCCGCGAGCACGGTCACAACGCTGTCATCGCCCTGGACATCGATTCGTCCAGCGAGCTTGCGCTGACCAAGACCGTCACCACCCACCCCATCAAGAACTACATCGAGCACGTCGACCTGCTGCTGGTGCAGCGGGGCGAGAAGGTCACCGTCGAGGTGCCCATCGTCCTCACCGGCGAGCCCGCCGCGGCGACCCTGCTCACGCAGGACCTCACCACGGTCCAGGTCGAGGCCGACGCGCTGAACATCCCCGAGCAGATCGAGTACTCGATCGCGGGCCTGGCGGCCGGCACCCAGGTGCACGCCTCCGACCTGCTGCTCCCCACGGGCTCGACCCTCGCCACCGACCCCGAGGCCATGGTGCTCGCGGTGAACGAGGCCCCGAGTGCCGCCGCCATGGAGGGCGACACGGGCGAGGGCGCCGAGCCCGAGGCCACCGAAGAAGGCTGAGCCCATCACGTCGGGCGACTCGAACGGCACGCCTCCCCCGCCTCACGGCTGGGGTGGCGTGCCGTTCCCGTACCTGAGCCCCGCCCAGGTGCGCGCCCTGCGGTTCCCGCGCCGCAAGAGCGGCCGGGGGTACGACCCGGCGCAGGTCGACGCGTTCGCCCGGCAGATCGCGGACGCCCTCGCCGGACGGCTCGTGCTGCGGCCCGAGCAGGTGCGGTCGGTCGCGTTCACCGAGATCGCGGGCGGCTACGAGCAGCGCGCCGTGGACGAGTTCCTGACCGCCGCGGAGCACCAGCTGCGCTCCGGCCACGTGCCGCCGACCACGCTCCAGACCGGTGACGCGCTGCTCGCGGTGACGCTGCCGAAGGCGTCCAACGGCTACGATCGCGGCGAGGTCGACGCCTTCCTGGGCCGGGCCGCCGCGGCGCTGGACGGCCGGGGGCGGATGAGCGCGGCCGAGGTCCGCCACACCAGGTTCAGCACCACGTCGGGCCTCCGGCGCGGCTACCAGGTGCGGGCGGTCGACACCCTGTTGGACGAGCTGGAGCAGGAGTTGCGGTTCCGTGGGCGATGACGTGGCCCTGGTCGTCGGGTTGGGCAACCCCGGCCCCAAGTACGAGGGCAACCGGCACAACGTCGGCTTCATGGTCCTCGACGAGCTGGCTTCACGCGTTGGTGGGAAGTTCAAGGCCCACAAGGGCGGTGCCGAGGTGCTGGAGGGCCGCCTGGCCGGGCGTCGGGTCGTGCTGGCCAAGCCGCGCGGCTACATGAACCTCTCGGGCGGTCCGGTGGCGGGCACGGCGAACTTCTACAAGGTGCCGCCTGCGTCGATCGTCGTCGTGCACGACGAGCTGGACCTGCCGTTCGCCACCGTGCGGCTGAAGCTGGGCGGCGGCGAGAACGGCCACAACGGCCTGCGCTCGATCACCAAGTCGCTGGGCACCAAGGACTACCACCGGGTGCGGTTCGGCGTGGACCGCCCGCCGGGGCGGATGGACCCGGCCGACTACGTGCTGCGGGACTTCTCGCTGGTGGAGCGCAAGGAGCTGGCGTTCGAGCTGGACCGGGCGGCGGACGCGGTGGAGGCGCTGCTGGAGCTGGGCCTGGAAGCCGCCCAGAACAAGTTCCACTGAGAACAAGTTCCACTGAGCACGGGTTCGCGCTGAGCCCCGGCGGGTGGTCAGAGGTGGCCGAACTCGACCTGGAGCAGGCGCGGGGACACCGCGAAGCCGCTGCGCGCGTACGCCGTGACGGCGCGTTCGCTGGAGTGCACGGTCACCCGTTCGAGCCCGAGTGCGCGGGCCTGGTCGAGGACGGCGTCGACGAGCCGCCCGCCGAGCCCGGCGCCGCGGTGGTCGGGCGCCACGTACACGCACTGCACGTCGCCGCTCGCCCGGTCGAACGCGGCCCCGTGGGGCACCCTGGGCAGGACCGCGAGCCACGCCATGCCGACGACGTGGCCGTCCGCGGCGGCGACCGCGCACCGGTGGGTCGACTCGTGCTCGCGGGCCCACTGCGCGAAGCGGGGCGCGAACTCCTCCACGGGCGTCGCCCGGGTGCCCCGGCTCTCGTGCTCCCACCGGCAGCGCAGCTCGGCCACGGCGGGCAGGTCGTCGGGGCGGGCGGGGCGGATCTCGATCGACGTCACGCGACCCATGGTGCCCGGATCAGGGGGTGCGCCGCCCGAACCGGGCCAGCAGGTGCCAGACCTTCTTGAGGTCCTGCGGGTGGTGGCGGCCCGCGTTGTCGCCGACGACCTTCGGCGTCAGCACGCCGTCCACGGCGATGCGCTCCCCCAGCGCCACGAACTCCGGACCGCGGAAGTCCGGGTGGCGGCGCAGTTCGTCCACGTGCAGGTGGAACCCGGGGTGCCACTCGACCGGGCAGGGCAGGCGCAGCGCGGCCTCCTCGACGGGGGTGCCCCGATGGCTCGGGTCGAGCACGAGGGCCTCCGCGTCGGTCTCGACCGACACCCCGCCGTGCACGTGTGCCTCGACGTAGTCGTCGAGGGGGTCGCGCTGGTCGGCCAGGGCGAGGGCGATGAGCGCCATGCGGTCGGCGACGCCGAAGTGCTCGGGCTCGGTCACGCTGTCCGGGTAGCAGAACGTAGTACGCCTCGGGACGTCAGGTTTCAGCCGCAGGTGTGACGATCCGAAGCGTGGTGACGCCCCGTACGGGCTCAGCCGGAAGTTCAGGCCCCCGTACACCGGTCTCTCGTGGGCGGCGGCCGAGTCGTAGGCGCCGCCGAACATGCGGCTCTCCCACCGCCACCGGTCACCGCCCTCGAACGCGGTCAGGCCGCCGCTGCTCGTCCCGGTCACGAACTGCGACACGTACGCGCCACCGTCCACCAACCCGGGAACCACTCGTTCGGGGTGGAAGTTCAGGGTGACGCGCACCGCGCGGTCGAGCGGCGGACCGGTCGACCGCGCGGTCACGAAGGCGAGCGCACGCGCCGCCGCCGCACCGAGCACCCCGCATCACCCCGCGGCGGGCACCAGGGACGCGGCGGACGAGCGGCGCAGCTTGCCGGACGGCGTCTTGGGCAGGCTGCCGGGCTTCAGCACGACCACGGAGAACGGCCGCAGCCCGACCGCGTCCACGACCCGCGCGCTGATCTCCTTGGACAGCGCCTTCACCGCGTCGTCCTCGCCGGCCAGCTTCGACTCGACGACCACGGCGAACCGCTCGCGCCGGGTGCCCGCGTCCAGCCGCACGGCGATCGCGTTGCCCGCGCGCACGCCGGGCACGGACAGCGCGGCCCGCTCGATGTCGGTCGGGTAGATGTTGCGGCCACCCATGATGATCACGTCCTTGCGCCGCCCGCACACGACGACCTGGCCGTCCACCAGGTAGCCCTCGTCACCGGTGTCGAGCCAGCCGTCGGCGTCCTGCGTGGCCAGCGGCCCGTCCACGGTCAGGTAGCCGGGCGTCACCGCCTCACCGCGCACCCGCAGCTGCCCGACCTCGCGCTCGCCGCGCACCGCGCCCGACTCGTCGACGACCTGCACCTCCAGGCCCGGCAGGGGCGGTCCGTTGAGCGGGAACGCCCGCGCGTTCGGGGTGTCCGGGGCGACCGGCACGGCCCGCTTGCCGGCCTCCAGCTCGCCCGGGTCCACCCAGTCGACGGCGAGGCCGGAGAACAGCGGCGCGAACGCCACGCCCAGCGTCGTCTCGGCCATGCCGTACGCGCACAGCACGCACTCGGCGGGCATCCCGAACCGCGCGCCGGCGTCGGTGAACGCCTTCACCGCGACCGGGTCGATCGGCTCGGCCCCGTTGAGCGCGAGGCGCAGCGCGGACAGGTCGAACGCGCCGTCGTCCACGCCGTTCATGCGGCGGGCGACGATGGCGTAGGCGAAGTTCGGCGCGGCGGTGATGGTGCCCCCGTAGCGCGAGATCAGGTCCGGCCACAGCGTGGGCCGGGCCAGGAAGTCGGGCGGGGTGACCTTGACCAGCTCGATGCCGAGCAGCATGGGGACGGTCAGGAAGCCGACCATGCCCATGTCGTGGAACAGCGGCAGCCACGACACCATCACGTCGCTGCCCGGGTCGAGCGCGGCGGCGACCCGCATGCCCTCGGCGTTGGACCAGAGGTTCCCGTGGGTGATGCGCACGGCCTTCGGGTCGGCGGTGGAGCCGCTGGTGAGCTGGAGCAGCGCGGGCATGTCCTCGTCGACCTCGACGGGCGCGGCCAGCGGCTCCCCGTCCAGCTCGTCGAGCCGGCGGTAGGCCACGCCGTGCTGGTCGAGCACCGCGGACAGGGCGTCGAACGGCGTGCCGAGCAGCACCAGCTCCGCGTCGATCATGCGCAGCACGCGCAGCGTGTCCTCGGCCCACTCGGCGAGGTCGGTGCGGGCCGTCGGCTGGTGCAGCATCGTCGTGCTGCCACCCGCCAGCCACACCGCCTGCACGGCGGGCGCGATGGCCGCCGGGTCTCCCGCGAGCACCGCGACGGACGCGCCGCGCGTCATCCCCCCGGCCACGAGCGCCCCGGCCACGCGGGTCGCCCGCTCGTGCACCTCCGCCCACGAGCGGCGGACCGGCTCACCCGGCTCCCCCGTGGTCATGCCCCGCTCACGTCCTCCGGCACCCACAGCGGTTGCCACCATCGTGTCCACGAACCGGCTCATGGGGGCCAGAGTAGAGCGATCCCGTGAAGCATTGAGCCGATAGGGCGAAACAACGACACCACCATCCGGCGATACTCCCCGGTACACCACACGAAGGAGGTAATGGGTGGCCGGGTTCGACGCGCGCCAGCACACCCCCGCACACCCGGCGCCGCTGTTGGGCGCGCAGGACCTGCGGCAGGTCGCCTTCCACCGCCCGCCCCCGGGTCAGCCGGGCTACGACGAGGCGCAGGTGGACGCCTTCCTCGACCGCATCGAGGACACGCTGCTGGGCCGGGACGACGTGACCGAGGACGACGTGCGCCGGGCGCGGTTCAGACCCGCGCGGCCCGGCTACCACGCGGCCGAGGTCGACGCGTTCATGGACCTCGTCGCGGACACCCTCGGCTCGACCCCGCAGCGGAGGCAGGCCACCGCGCCCGCGCAGGGCGCGCACGCCACGTCGACCGGGATGCGCCCCGCCGCGCCGCGGCTGACCCCGCAGGACGTGCGCGGCGTGCGGTTCCACAAGCCCAGACCGGGCAACCGCGGTTACCACGAGGGCGAGATCGACGCGTTCCTCGACCGGATCGAGAACACCCTGGCGGGCCGCGACACGCTGACCGCGCTGGAGGTGCAGGAGCAGCAGTTCAGCCACGCCCCGCCCGGTCGGATCGGGTACGACGAGGACGACGTGGACACGTTCCTCGACCTGGTCGTCGTCACCCTGGAGCGCACCCCGCCGCCCGTCGGGCCCGCGGTCCGCCCGCCGGCGCGCACACCTTCCGGCCGCATCCCACCGCCCGCCTCGCGGCCGATCGCGGCCCCGACCCGGGTCCCACCGGTCACGTCGGCCCCGCCGACCGGCCCGACCGGTTCGACCACGGCGACCACCCCGCCACCGCCGATCCCCGCCCGTCCCCGCCAGGGCCCGGGAACCCGCCCGCTGACCGCGCGCGACGTCCGCACCGCCGCGTTCGGCAAACCGCCCCGCGGTCGCCGCGGCTACCAGGAGTCGCAGGTCGACCGGTTCCTGGACCGCGTCGAGAACACCCTCCTGGGCCAGGACGACCTGACCGCCCGCGAGGTCCGCGAGGTCCGCTTCAGCCGCCCGATGTTCGGCCGGCGCGGCTACGACGAGACCGAGGTCGACGCCTTCCTGGCCCGGGTGGAGAAGCAGCTGGGCGACGGCCCCCTCCCGCCCGACGAGCTGCCCCCGATCACGTCGTGGAAGCAGCTGCGCCGGCTGAAGATCCCCTTGGCGGGCCCCGCGGCGCGCGGTTACCGCACCTCCCAGGTGGACCGGGTGCTGGAGGAGGTCGGCATCGCCCTGGACGGCATGGTCGGCGCGACCTCGGCCGAGGTGGCGAAGACCAGGTTCACCCAGTCGATCATGGCGGGACAGGGCTACGACACCGCGTTCGTCGACGAGCTGATGCCGCTCCTGGCCGCCGAACTCCGCCGCCGGGGCGTCTGACCGGCCCGACCCGACCGAACGGACCGACCCGGCCCACCCGGCCCGACCGAACGGCTCGCCCGCACCTCCGCCCGGGCGAGCCACCGGCCGCGCGTCAGCCCTCGGCGGTCTCCGCGGCCGCCAGCCACTGGCCCTCGACGTCCTCCGCCTCGGCCAGCACGGCGCGCAGCTCGGCGTCCAGGGCCAGCAGGCGGTCGGGGTCGGTGGCGGCCTCGGCGAGCTTCGCGTGCAGGTCCTTCTCCTTCTTCTGCAACGTCTCCAGCCGCCGCTCCAGCCGGGCCAGCTCCTTGCGCGCCGCGCGCTGGTCGGCCGCGTTCGACGTGGACGCCGCCTTCTGCGCCGTGACCGGGACCTGCGCCTCCTTCTGCGCGTCCCGCCGCCGCAGGTACTCGTCGATGCCGCCCGGCAGGTCGGTCAGCCCGCCCTCGCCGAAGAGCGCCACCACGTGGTCGCACACGCGCTCGACCAGGTACCGGTCGTGGGAGATGACGACGAGCGTCCCCGGCCACGAGTCGAGCAGGTCCTCCAGCTGCTGGAGGGTGTCGATGTCCAGGTCGTTGGTCGGCTCGTCGAGCAGCAGCACGTTCGGCTCGGCCATCAGCAGCCGGCACAGCTGCAACCGCCGCCGCTCGCCACCGGACAGGTCGCCGACCGGCGTCCACTGCTTCTGCGACGAGAACCCGAACCGCTCGGCGAGCTGCGACGCCGAGATCTCCTGCTTGCCCAGCACGACCCGCCGGGCGATCTCCTCCACGGCCTCCAGCACCCGCAGCGACGGGTCGAGGTCGTGCAGCTCCTGGCTCAGGTGCGCGAGCTTCACCGTCTGGCCCTGGATGCGCCTGCCGGCCTCCAGCTCCCGCTCACCGGCGAGCGCGCGCAGCAGCGTCGTCTTGCCCGACCCGTTCACGCCGACGATGCCGACCCGGTCGCCGGGGCCGATCCGCCACGTCAGGTCGCGCACCAGCACCCGGTCCGGCACGGTGAGGGTCGCGTCCTCCAGCTCCAGCACGGTGCGGCCCAGGCGGCGCTTGGCGAACGCCATCAGCTCGACCGAGTCGCGCGGCGGCGGGACGTCGGAGATCAGCGCCTCGGCGGCCTCGATGCGGTAGCGCGGCTTGGACGTGCGCGCCGGCGCGCCGCGGCGCAGCCACGCCAGCTCCTTGCGGGCCAGGTTGCGGCGCTTCTCCTCCAGCGTGTCGGCGAGGCGACCGCGCTCGGCGCGGGCGAACGTCCAGTCGGCGTACCCGCCCTCGTACTGCTCGACGCGCCCGCCGACGACCTCCCACGTGCGGGTGCACACGGTGTCCAGGAACCACCGGTCGTGGGTGACGACGACGAGCGCCGTGCGCCGGGTCAGCAGGTGGTCGGCCAGCCAGCGCACGCCCTCCACGTCGAGGTGGTTGGTCGGCTCGTCCAGCACCACGAGGTCGAGGTCCTGCACCAGCGCCGCCGCCAGGGCCACGCGCCGCCGCTCGCCGCCGGACATGGTGGCGACCGGCGAGTCCAGGCCGAAGCCGGTGATGCCGAGGCCGTCGAGGATGGACCGGACCCGCGCGTCGGCGGCCCACTCGTGGTCGTCGGCGCCGTACCCGAGCGGGTCGAGCACGGCGTTGCGCACCGTGGACCCCTCGCCCAGCTCGGTGCGCTGCGTGACCACGGCCATGCGCAGCCCGCGGTTCTGGCTGACGCGCCCCTCGTCCGGTTCGGCGAGGCCCGCCAGCACCTCCAGCAGCGTCGTCTTTCCGCCGCCGTTGAGGCCGACGACGCCGATGCGGTCACCCTCACCGACACCCAGGGACACGCCGTCGAGCAGCGGGCGAACGCCGAACGACTTGGAGACGTTCTCCAAGTTGACCAAGTTGGCCATCTACCAGCACCTTCATCGGAACGCGAGGACACAGCGACACTCCAGCCTAGCCGGCGCTCCCGGAACGGCGGTGTGCCCGCGGCCACCTCACGCGCTGTAATCGAGTGGTGGCGCAACCGAAGTGGGTGTGGATCGCGGGCGGCCTGGCCGTCCTGTTCGTCATCGGCGTCGTGAACGACGACGGGAGCGGGCAGGGGGACGCGCCGGCGACGACGACGACCGCGGCCGTGGGCGAACCGACCGCCGCGCCGCCGCCGCCCGACGAGGGCAGCCACGACGAGGGCAGCCAGGACGAGGGCAGCCAGGACGCGGCGCCGGAGACGTGCACCGTGCCGGACGTCGTCGGCATGGTCCACCAGCAAGCTCAGGACACCATGCAGGACGCGGGCCTGTTCCAGCTGCGCGAGGAGGACGCCACCGGTCGGGGCCGCATGCTGATCGTCGACCGGAACTGGACCACGACGGCGCAGAGCGTCGCCGCCGGCCAGGTCGTGGCGTGCGACACGGAGATCACCCTGGCGGCGCGGAAGACCGACGAGTAGCCCTCAGGCGTGCACCTCGGGCGGTGCCGGCCGGGGCGCCTCCTCGGTGCCCACGACGCGCGCCCCGTGCACGGGTCCCTGCGCGACGCGGACCGTGCGGCACACGCCGGCGCCCGCCAGCTCGGCCGCCACGCGCACCGCGGAGTCACCGTCCGTGCACAGGAACGCGCAGGTCGGCCCGGAGCCGGACACCATGCCGGCCAGCGCGCCCGCGTTCACGCCCGCGCGCAGCGTGCGCCGCAGGTTGGGCCGCAGCGACACGGCCGCGGCCTGGAGGTCGTTGCCGAGCAGCAGCGCGAGCTGCCTCGGGTCGCCGGACGACAGCCCCTCCAGGACCGCCTCGGCCTCGCCCACCCGGGGCGGGTCGCCGTCCGCGCGCAGCCGGTCCAGCTCGCCGAACACCTCGGGCGTGGACAGGCCGCGCCGGTCGAACGCCAGCACCCAGTGGTACGTGTGCCGGGCCAGCACGGGCACGATCCGGTCGCCCCGGTCGGTGCCCAGGGCCGTGCCGCCGTAGAGGGCGAACGGGACGTCCGCGCCGATCTTCCCGGCCAGGTCGGCCAGCTCGTCGCGGGTCACCTCCAGCCGCCACAGCGAGGCGAGGCCGACGAGGGCGGCCGCCGCGTCCGCGCTGCCGCCCGCCATGCCGCCCGCGACGGGGATGGACTTGCGGATGACGACCCGGACCTTCGGGTCGTCCGGGTCGCGGCCGACGTGCTCGGCGAGCACGCGCACGGCCCGCCACGCGAGGTTGGACGGCCCGGTGGGCACCGAGTCGGCGCCCTCGCCGTGCACCTCCACCCCGGGGTCGTCGGCGGTGGCGACGGTGACCTCGTCGGTGAGCGACAAGGCCTGGAAGATCGTCACCAGGTCGTGGTAGCCGTCCGCGCGGGGATCGCCGACGGCCAGGTGCAGGTTGACCTTGGCCGGGACGCGGACGGTGACCGGGGGCGGGACGACTGCGAGCACGCCATGAGCCTACGGGCGTTTGCGGGTCGTCCGCGCCATCCCACGCCCCACCTGCGGCGACGTGGTTGTTAGGGGGTTGTTAGGCGGCCTCGCCAGGCTGTGCGGGTCCGATCGAAGAGGGGGAGACCCGATGAAGAAGACCCTTGGCCTCGCGGCCCTGGCGGCGTTCGCCGGCGCTGCGCTGGTGACGCCGGCGGCGCAGGCGGCGCCCAGCACGCCCGCGCCCTACAAGCTCGTCAGCTCGTGCCCCGGCTCGTCCGTCAGCGGCTTCCCGAAGGTGCTGACCAACCGGCTGGGCGACACGCAGGGCAGCGTCCACCTGTACTACAGCAGCGTGAACGGGGGCACGAACTGCGCGATGGTGTACGACAACGCGTCCGGCTCGCACCAGATGAGCGTGACGCTGCGCCGGGCGAACCTGTCGTACGCGGGCAGCGACTCCGGCGTGTACACGACCTACGCGGGCGGGGTGGCCGTCACCGGGACCGCGGACACCTGCGTGTACCTGTCGGCGTCGCTCCAGATGGGGCCGTACTCGGTGGACCGGTTCTCCTACAGCGGCGGGCCGCTCGCCTGCGGGTGAGGCACGGCGGCGCCCCCGACCGGGGGGCGGGGGCGCCGCGTCGCACCGTCAGACCGCCAGGACCGAACCGGCGAACTCGGTCCGGATGTAGTCCTTGACCTGCTGCGACTGGAGCAGTTCGAGCAGGTCGGCGATCCGCTTGTCGCCCTTCAGCTCGGCGCGGGTGACCAGGCCGTTGGCGTTCGGGTTGCCCTCCGCCGCCTCCAGCGCCAGGGCGTCCTCGGCGGGCTTGAGGCCGGCGTCGATGGCGTAGTTGCCGTTCACCACGGACGCGTCGGTGTCCTCCAGGGACCGGGGCAGCTGCGCGGCCTCCAGCTCGACGAACTCCAGGTTCTTCGGGTTGTCCTCGATGTCGCGGACGGTCGCGGTCTTCTCGGTGCCGGCCTTGAGCTTGATCAGGCCGTTGTCCTGGAGCAGCGTGAGGCCGCGGGCCTCGTTGGTGGCGTCGTTGGCGACGGCCACGCGGCCGCCCTCGGGCAGGTCGGCGAGCGACTCGTGCTTGTTCGAGTACACGCCCAGCGGCTCGACGTGCACCGGGCCGATCCACTCCAGGGCCGCGCCGCTCTCGGACGTGAAGGTGTCGAGGTAGGGCACGGTCTGGAAGTAGTTGGCGTCCAGCGAGCCGTCGACCAGCGCCGTGTTGGGCTGCACGTAGTCGGTGAACTCGACGACCTCGACCTCCAGGCCCTTGGACGCGGCGAGGTTGTCCGCCACGTACCGCAGCACCTGGGCGTGCGGGACGGGGCTCACCCCGACCTTGAGCGGCGCGTCCGGGTCCGAGGCGGCACTGGTCGGGGCGCCGCTTCCGCAGCCCACCGCGGTCAGCAGCACGGCGAGCAGGGCAGCACGAATACGCATGACTTTCCTTTGACGTGGAGGAGGGGGCCTCAGACGGAGGCCGTGCGGCGGCGGTCGACACCGCGCGCCACGCGGTTGAACGAGAACTGGATGAGCGTCGCGACGACCGCGAGGACCGCGACCGTCGACCACAGGACGCGGTCGTCGAAGCGCTGGTAGCCGAGGCGCACGGCGAGGTCGCCGAGACCGCCGCCGCCGAGCACGCCGGCCATGGCCGAGTACCCGAGCAGGGCGATCGCGGTGACGCCGATGGCGTTGACCAGGGCGGGCAGCGACTCGCGGAGCAGGACGCTGCGCACGACGCGGACCGTCGAGGCGCCGGTGGTGACGGCGGCCTCGACGACCGCCACGTGCACCTCGGCCAGGACGTTCTGCACGAGCCGCGCGACGAACGGGATGGCGCCGACCGACAGCGGCACGATGGCCGCCGTCGGTCCGATCGACTGGCCGATGACCAGCCGCGTCAACGACGTCAGCAGCACGAGCAGGACCAGGAACGGCATCGCCCGCCCCAGGTCCACCACGAAGCCGAGCAGTTTGTGCGGCAGCGGCCTGGGGTGCAGCCCACCGGGGGCGGTGAGCTGCAACCAGACGCCGACGGGAACACCCAGGAGGGTGGCGATCAGGGTGGAGACGGCCACCATGTACACCGTCTCGCCGGTCGCGACGAGCAGGTGGTCGAACACGGTGGACCAGGGTGTCGCAGACCTCACGCAGCTACTCCCTGCGGACCCGCGAGGGTCCTGCGCACGGAGCCGCCGGCCTCGGAGATCCACTCCAGCGCCGAGTCGGCGCGCTCGCCGTTCAGGCCGACGCGGAACCGCGCGACCGGGGTCTCGCCCAGGCGGGTCAGACCGCCGCCCAGGAGGTTCAGGTCGACCCCGAACCGGCTGGTCGCCTCGGGCAGCAGGGCGCCGACGGCCGCGAAGCCGACGAGCACCACGTCGGCCACCCGGTCGAACGCGGCCTCCGCGCCCGGGTTCTGGTCCACGGCGGGCAGCAGCGAGGCGGCCGTGCGGCTGGCCGCGTCGGACACCAGGTCGAGCACCTTGCCGTGCTCCACGACCCGGCCGCCCTCCAGCACCGCGACGTCGTCGCAGATCCTGCGGACCACGCCCATGTCGTGCGTGACGACGAGCACGGTCACGCCCAGCTCGGCGCGGGCCCGGTCCAGCACGGTCAGCACGGAACCGGTGGTGTCGGGGTCGAGCGCCGAGGTCGGCTCGTCGGCCAGCAGCACCGACGGCGACGCGGCGAGCGCGCGGGCCACGGCGATGCGCTGGCGCTGGCCGCCGGACAGCTGGTCGGGGTACGAGCCGGCCTTGTCGGTCAGGCCGACCAGGTCGAGCAGCTCGGCGACGCGGCTGCGGCGCTGCGGCCCGGCGACGCCGGCGGCCTCCAGCGGCAGCGCGACGTTGCCCGCGGCGGTGCGCTGGCGCAGCAGGGAGTCGCCCTGCGGGACCACGCCGATCCGCCGGCGGGCGGCGCGCAGGGCGGTGCCGTCGAGGGAGACGAGGTCGGTGCCGTCCACGCGGATCGCGCCGCTGTCCGGGCGCTCCAGCAGGGCGACGCAGCGGGCCAGCGTGGACTTGCCGGCGCCGCTCGGGCCGACGACGCCCAGGACGGTGCCGGCCGCGACGTCGAGGTTCACGCCGTCCAGCGCGCGCACCTGACCGGTACTCCCGGGGAAGGTCTTGGTGAGGTTCTCGACAGTGATCACGGTTTCACTCCACGAAGGCGTGCGGCGGCCCGCGCTCGTGGCGCGGGCAACCGGCGGGCTCAGCTCAGGAAGGTGTCCCGGAGGGGACGGCGAGGATCGAAAGCGGCCCGGTGACCGGGCGCGTGGCTTCCTAGAGGCTGCGACAGCCCGAGGCCGTGCGGCGGCCGTGGTCGACGACCCGCCTTCGCGTGAGCAGCATCCTGGGCACGTGATCCTCCATCGGTCCTGGCTGAAGCACCTGCCCCTGTGGAGGAGTGGTTGCTGCGGCGTCGTAGAGCCAGGTCTCTCGGCCGCTCGGGATGGCAGCACCGAGTACACCCGACGACCCGCACCCGACGCAAGTCCGAAACAGGATCGTTCGGCAAATCACACGTTCGGCCGAAAGATCGACGACTATCGGGTGGACGCGACCTCGGCTATCCGGATGAAGTCGCCGACGGCGAGCTGTTCGCCCCGGACGGCGGGGTCGACGCCCGCCTCGACGAGCAGCCGCTCCGCCGCCGCGGCCGACCCGGCCCAGCCGGCCAGCGCACCGCGCAGCATCTTGCGCCGCTGCGCGAAAGCGGCGTCCACCAACGAGAACAGCACCTTCTTGTCCACCGTGGACAGTTGTTCGTGGCGGGTGAACGCGACCAGCGCGGAGTCCACGTTGGGCACCGGCCAGAACACGGTGCGCGACACCGGACCCGCCCGCCGGGCGTCGGCGTACCAGGCGAGCTTCACGCTCGGCACGCCGTAGACCTTGCTGCCGGGGCCCGCGGCCATCCGGTCGGCGACCTCGGACTGCACCATCACCAGGCCGGTGCGCAGCGACGGCAGCTCGGCCAGCAGGTGCAGCACCACGGGCACGGCCACGTTGTACGGCAGGTTCGCCACCAGGGCGGTCGGCGCCAGCGGCAGGGAGCCCGCGGTGACCCGCATCGCGTCCTCGTGCACGACGGTGAGCCGGTCGGCCAGCGCGGGGGCGCGCTCGGCCGCGGTGACCGGCAGCCGCTCGGCGAGCTTCCCGTCGATCTCCACCGCCACCAGCGCCCGGCACGACGGCAGCAGGGCCAGCGTCAGCGACCCCAGGCCCGGCCCGACCTCCAGCACGACGTCGTCGGCGGTCAGCTCGGCCGCGGTCACGATGCGGCGCACCGTGTTCGGGTCGTGCACGAAGTTCTGCCCCAGCTTCTTGGTGGGGCGGACGTCCAGCTCGGCGGCGAGCCGGCGAACGTCAGCCGGCCCGAGGAGAGAGCTCCCCGGGCCGGTCGACGCTGAAGCGTTGGTCACGCGTGCATTCTTACGGCAGGCCCAGCTTCGAGCGGCAGTGGGGCCACGCCGAGTAGCCGCCGCGCGCGTCGCGCAGCTTCGTGGCGACCGCGATCTGCTGCTCGCGGGACGCCTGGTGCGGGTACGCGGCGTACTGGGCGCCGCCGTAGGCGTCCCAGGTGCTCTTGTTGAACTGGAGGCCGCCGTAGTAGCCGTTGCCGGTGTTGATGGCCCAGTTGCCGGTGGCCTCGCACTGGGCGAGGGCGTCCCACACCGCGCCGTCGGGCGGCAGCTTGGTGCCGACCTTGACCTTCTTGGCGACCGGCTCCCTGGTGACCTTCGCGCCCAGCTTCTCGCGCGCGATCTCCTGGCCGTTCTTCTGCGTGACGCGGTAGGTGACGATCTGCTCGCCGGGCACGCCCGGCTCCAGGACCTCTTTCTGGCCCTTCATCATCGTGTCGTCCTTGACCTCCTCGACGGGGGGCTGGATGGCCTCCGTCGCGTTGATCACGGACACGCCGGTGCGGGTGATGTGCACCTCGGCGCCGTTGGTGACGCGCAGGTCCAGCGCCGTTTCGAGCTTGTCCTCGGCGCCGAGGGAGAGGTTCTCGCCCTTCAGCAGCTCCTCGACCGTGACGGCGTTGGTCCGGATCTGCCGGGGCTCGTTGCCGCCGTCGTAGAGCGTGACCGTCTTGAGGCTCTTGACCTCCAGGGACAGGCCCTGGAGCGGCACGTCCATGCCGCGGTCGTGGGAGAGCCACGCGCCCTCGTCGGCCACCTGCATCTGGTCGAGCGCCTCGTCGACGGTGACCGAGCGGACCCAGCCCTCGCGCTGCTCGCCGTCCACGGTCATCCTGACCAGGCGGCCGCGGTCCAGCGAGATCTTGCCGCCGTCGCCGACCTTGGCCTGGGGGCTGGGGCTCAGCGCGTCGTGCTCACCCACCACGATGCCCTCGTCCGCGAGGATCTCGCCGACGGTGGACTCGTAGGTCCGCACGGTCTTGGCCTCGCCGTCCACGTCGACCGTGACGGACTTGTCCATGGCGATGGCGGTCGCGCCGCCACCGGAGATGGTCACCAGCACGGTGGCGACCGCGGCCTTCAGGAAGCGCCGCTTCCACTTCCCCGCGGCTTCGACCAGGGCGGCCGGCGGGGCGTCGGGCCGCTCGGCGGCCGGTGCGCCCGCGACCCGGTCCTGGGAGACCTCGTCGGGGATGATGATCGGGGGGAGGAACGTGGTCTCGGCGTTGATGAGCCGGATCAGCTCGTCGACGTCGACGTTGGCGTTCGCCAGCAGCTCGTCGGCCTCGGGGCCCAGGACGTCGAGCACGTCGTCGGGCGTGATGCTGAAGACCGCGGTCTCCCAGCCCGAGTTGTCCACGTCGTAGAGCGGTCCCGGTCTGTCCAGGACGTCCACGGACGTGGTCGCCACCGGGGTGGCTTTCACGGGCGTAAACCAGTCGGTGTCCTCGTTGAACGAGTTCACGGGGTTCCATACCTCCTGAAGGCGCGAAGTCCCGCCACGCGCACGTGCGATGTCGGTGGTCAGCTCGTGATCTCCGGCAACTCCCGTGCTGTTCGGTGCTTCTCGCTTCTGGTGTGTGTCAACCCGCCCCGACTGCGGGTGTGCCCCTGACGGGGGATACATGGGGCACGGTCACGGGACCGTAACGGGTCGACGGGGGTTGTGCCAACACCCCGGTGAACCTTGTGAGTTCAGTCACCCCGTCAGCGGAGCAAGTGCGTCGTCCATTCGTCGTAGCGCCTGCTACGACTCCGCCACGTCACGAAGCCCGAAGATCCGTTCGGCGGTTCGGGTGATCATGGTGGCCAGGTCGGCCGGATCTTCCTCACGCAGCGTCGCGATGTCGCGGAGGGTGTAGGCCGCGCAATATGGCTCGTTCGGGCGACCTCGGAACGGGTGCGGCGTCAGGAACGGCGCGTCCGTCTCCACGAGCAGCTGGTCGCCGGGCACCCAGCGGGCCGCCTCGCGCAGGGCGTGGGCGTTGCGGAACGTGGCGGTGCCCGCGAAGGAGAGGACGAACCCGCGCTCCGCGCACGCCCGCGCGAACGCCAGGTCGCCGGAGAAGCAGTGGAACACCACGCGGTCGGGGGCGCCTTCGGAGTCCAGCACGGCGAGGACGTCGTCGTGCGCGTCCCGGTCGTGGATCATCAGCGGCTTCCCGGTCCGCTTCGCCAGGTCGACGTGCCACCGGAACGCCTCGTGCTGGGCGACCCTGGGCGCGTAGTCCCAGTAGTAGTCGAGGCCGGTCTCGCCGATCGCGACGACGCGGGGCAACCCGGCCAGCCGGGTCAGCTCGGCCTTGACGTCGTCGCCGAAGTCCGACGTGCGGGTCGGGTGCAGCGCGACGGCCGCGAAGACCCGCTCGTCCCACGTGGCGGCCTCGGCGGCCCAGCGGGCGGAGTCGAGGTCGTCGGCGACCGTGACGACGCGGTCGACCCCGGCCGCGTTGGCCCGGTCCAGCATCTCCCGCACGTCCTGCGGCGTCTTCGCGCCACAGGCGTCGAGGTGGGTGTGGGCGTCGACCACCGGCGCCGGGAGGGTCTCCGGCACCGGTGGTCGCTCACCCCTGCGCTTGCTCACCTGACGATCGGCGCCCACTCCGGGCCGGTCTCGCCCAGCTCCGGGTCGAGCTTGGCGAACAGCGGCGCCGGCTTGGCCAGCGGGCGGCCGACCTCGATCGGCGTGGACCGCCACTCCGCCTGCTCGGCCGCGTAGTCGCCGGTCAGCACCGGATACCCGCGGTCGGGCACGTCCAGGTCGGCCACCTCGGTCAGCTCCGGCTGCGCGGCCCACACGCCCGTGCCGCCCAGCAGCTCGTGCACCTTCTGCGCCGAGTGCGGCAGGAACGGCGTGAGCAGCGTGTTCGCGTCCTGCACGACCTGGAGCGCGGTGTGCAGCACGGTGTCGCGGCGCTCCGGGTCGTCCTTGAGCTTCCACGGCTCCTGGTCCGACAGGTACCGGTTGGCCGCGGCGACCACCTTCATCGCCTCGCCGGACGCCTGCTTGAACCGGGAGCGGCGCAGGTTCGAGCCCACGACGTCGAACGCCTTGTTCGACAGCAGCAGCAGCTCGTGGTCGGCGGTGGTGGGGCTCGTCGGCCGCGGCACCGCCCCCACGTTCTTGTGGGCCATGGAGACGGACCGGTTGACCAGGTTGCCCCACTCGTTGGCCAGCTCGAAGTTCGTCCGGCGGACGAACTCCTCCCAGGTGAAGTCGGTGTCCTGGTTCTCCGGGCCCGCGACCGAGATGAAGTAGCGCAGCGCGTCCGGCCCGAACTGCCTGAGGAAGTCCGTGACGTAGATGACGGTGCCGCGCGAGGTCGAGAACTTCGACCCGCTCATCGTCAGGAACTCGCTGGAGACGACCTCCGTGGGCAGGTTGAGCGCGCCGAACGCGCCCGGCTCGCCGCCCTTCGCGCCCTGGCCGTTCTGGCCGAGCAGCAGTGACGGCCAGATCAGCGAGTGGAAGACGATGTTGTCCTTGCCCATGAAGTAGTAGCCCTGGGCGTCGCCCGTCCAGAACTCCTTCCAGGCGTCGTCGTCGCCGCTGCGGCGCGCCCACTCGACGCTCGCGCTCAGGTAGCCGATGACCGCGTCGAACCACACGTAGAAGCGCTTCATCGGCTGGTCGCGCCAGCCGTCGAGCGGGATGGGGATGCCCCAGTCCAGGTCGCGGGTGATGGCGCGCGGGCGCAGGTCGCCGATCAGGTTCTGGCTGAACTTGAGCACGTTCGGCCGCCACTCGGTGCGCGTCTGGAGCCAGGAGCCCAGCGCGTCGATGAACTGCGGCAGGTCGAGGAACAGGTGCTCGGTCTCGACGAACTTCGGCGTCTCCCCGTTGATCCGCGAGCGCGGGTTCTTCAGGTCCACGGGGTCCAGCTGGTTGCCGCAGTTGTCGCACTGGTCGCCGCGCGCGCCGTCGTAGCCGCAGATCGGGCAGGTGCCCTCGATGTAGCGGTCGGGCAGCGTGCGGCCCGTGGAGGGGCTGATCGCGCCCATCTCGGTCTTGGGGACGACGTAGCCGTTGCGCCACAGGGCCAGGAACAGCTCCTGGACCACCTTGTAGTGGTTGCCGGTGGTCGTGCGGGTGAAGAGGTCGTAGGAGAGGCCCAGGCCGTGCAGGTCGTCGGCGATGACGCGGTGGTACTTGTCGACGAGCTCGCGCGTGGTCAGCCCCTCCTTCTCCGCCTGGACGGAGATCGGGGTGCCGTGCTCGTCGGAGCCGGAGACCATGAGCACCCGGTTCCCCGACATGCGCATGAAGCGGGAGAACACGTCGGAGGGGACACCGAAACCGGAGACGTGACCGATGTGGCGGGGGCCGTTGGCGTACGGCCACGCCACCGCGGTCAACACGGAGGCACTCATGTGCTAAGCCTACGGAGGCCCCGCCGGCGGGTTTTCGCGGGTGGGGCGGCTGCGGACCGGTCGCGCGGGCGCGGCCGATAACGCACGGCCCGCGTTCGGCGATGTGAGCGGTACCACCGCACAGCCGATCGCCGGGAGCGCCGAGTGTCCTACCCCCACCAGCCGCAGTTACCGCCCCAGGGGAACCCGGCGGAAGGCTGGCACTACCCGACCGCGCAGCCGACCGGCGAGTACCCGGTGCAGCCGTACCAGCAGCCGACGCAGCCGTACCCGTACCCCTACCCGCCGCAGCAGCAGCCGTACGCCCAGCCCTACCCACCGCCGTACGCCCAGCCCTACCCACCGCAGCCGTTCGTGCAGGCGGTGATGCCGCAGCAACACGTGCAGGTAAACCTCTACGGGGGTCGACCGCACGTCAACCACGGCCTGCACCTGGTGCTGACCCTGCTGACCTGCGGCCTGTGGGGCTTGGTCTGGATCGTCATCGCGATCGGCAACAGCTGAGGCGGTCACCTCGTCGAGCGGAGCAACCTCGCCCAGGCAGCGAAGGGGAAGCTCAACCGCCCGGCGGCGGGGTCCTTGGAGTCGCGCGCGAGGACCCCGTCCCCGGCGAACGCCACCTCGACGCACGAACCGTTGTTCGCGCTGTGACTGCTCTTGAACCACCGCGGCTCGGACACGGAGCCTCCCCTGGCTATCCGCCGTCGATCAGCGACCGGATCGACGTGAGGGACTGCTGAGCGGACAACGCCACCGATCGCAGGTTGTCCACCGCCATTTTATGCGTCCGCACGTCGTCCTGGTCCTGCACGTAGACGGCACCGTCGAGGCGTTCGGCGTAGGCGATCGACTGCGCCCGCTCGAAGTCGAGCACCACCAGGTGCCCGGTCGTCGCCGCGTGCGGCCCGTCCTCGGGACGCAGCACCTGGACGGTGATGTTGGGTCGCTCGGCCAGGTCCACCAGGTGTGCGTACTGCTCCCGCCGCACCTCTGGTGACCCGACCTCCAGCCGGAGCGCGGCCTCGCCGACCACCGCGTGCAGTTCGAGGGGGTGGTCGTCGGTGAGCCGCTTCGCCCTCGCGACCCGGAACGACACGAAGCGCTCGCTGTGGTCCCGCCGGACGAAGCCCGTCGCGTCGGTGATGGCTTGGGCGTACGCCTCCGTCTGGAGGAGGCCGGGCAGCACCATCGGCTCGAAGACGAACTCGTCGGTCGCCAGCCCTTCCAGCCCGACGAAGGTCTTGAACCAGTCCGGCACGAGGTGGGACCACGGCGCCCACCAGCTCCGCCCGGTCGAGCTGCCCGCGAGCGAGGCGAGCCGGTCGACGTCCTTCCGGTCCGCGCCGTAGACCTCCATGAGCGCGGCGACGTCGTCGGGGAACTGCTGGTAGCGGCCGGTCTCCATGTGGCCGACCTTGGCGCGCGTGATGCCGGCCGCCGCCGCGGCCCCGGCGAGCGTCACGCCGCTGAGCTTCCGGTAGTGCGCCAGTTCGACGCCCACGAGCCAGCGCAGGGCCGACGGGTCGTTGCGGGTCATGCCGGAGATCCTGGCCGACCCGACCCACGAAGACGATCACTCGAAGGTGTACTTATGTGCGCTAGCTTTCTAGCCTTAGCGTTCGCGGCATGACCAAGGACGACCTGCTTGACCAGGTCATGGCCGCCGAGCCCAGGATGTTCGCCCTCTACGGCGCGTTCCGCCGCGAACCCGCGATCACGTTCGTCGGCTGGGGCGTGCAGCTCGCCGGCCTGGACAAGGCGTACCTGTGGGGCTCGACCGGCACCCACATCGCGCACTCGGCCGAGCAGATCGCCGAGGCGCACCGGACGTTCGGTGACACCGAGCTTGTCTGGCTCGACCAGCCCCGCTGATCACAGCCGGATCAATGGCCCGTCCAACGATATCCGATGTTCGGAATCAGATAGTCTGACACCATGAAGGAGATCTCGGCCTCCGAAGCCTCTCGGAACTTCTCGGCCGTGCTGGACGAGGCCGAGGAAGGGGAGACGATCATCGTCACCCGCAACGGCCGCCCAGCGGCGATGATCGTCCCGGCGCCGAGGGCCAACGGCAGGGCGGTGCTCGACGTGTTCCGAAGCTGGCACGGCCGCCCCGGGCTCGACGCGGAGTTCGAGGCGAACGTCACCGCGGCCCGCGACGCCGTGAGCGGTGAGTTGGACGAGGACCCGTGGCGCGGCTGATCCTGGACACCGGCGTACTGGTCGCCGGCGCCCGCGGCGTCCTGCCCCCGACCGCGATCACCGACGAGGACGACGTCGCGCTGCCCGCCGTCGCGCTGGCCGAGTACCTCACCGGCATCCTGCTCGACAGGGACCCGGCCCGGAGCGCCGCGCAGCGCGCGTTCCTCGGCGACCTCCTGGCGGCAGTCCCCGTCGAGGACTACACCCCTGCGGTCGCCGAGCACCACGCGGAACTGCTGGCGCACGTCAAGCGCTCGGGGAATGCCCGAGGGGCACACGACCTGATCATCGCGGCCACTGCCCGCGCGACGAACCGCACCGTCGTCACCACCGATGAGCGCGCGCGTTTCGGCGAACTGCCCGCCGTCGCGGTGCGGGTGGTCAGCCCCCGCTGACCACGGCGTCGTAGAGCGCCTTCTTGCTCACGCCCGCCGCCTCCGCCACCTCGGCCGCCACCGCCTTGAGCCGCTCACCGTCCGCCACCCGCTGCTTGACCTCGGCCACCAGCGACTCCACCGACGGCGCGGCGCTCGGCTCACCGGGCGCCAGCACCACCGTGACCTCGCCGCGCACACCGCCCTCCGCCCACTCGGCCAGCTCGGCGAGCGTCCCCCGCCGCACCTCCTCGTAGGTCTTGGTCAGCTCCCGGCACACCGCCGCCCGCCGCTCCGACCCCAGCACGGTCACCGCGTCCGCCAGGGTGGCCGCGAGCCGGTGGGGCGACTCGAAGAAGACGACGGTGCGCGGCTCGTTCCGCAGCCCGGCGAACCAGCGCTGCCGCTCACCGCCCTTGCGGGGCGGGAAGCCGTCGAACGCGAACCGGTCCGACGGCAGCCCCGACACCGCCAGCGCCGTCGTCACCGCGGACGGGCCGGGCAGGCAGGTGACCCGCACGTCCTCCTCGACGCACGCCGCCACCAGCCGATAGCCGGGGTCGGACACGCTGGGCATGCCGGCGTCCGTCACCAGCAGCACGGTCTGCCCGGCGTGCAGCGCCTCCAGCAGGCCGGGCAGCCGCGCCGTCTCCACCTGGTCGTAGAAGCTGACGACGCGGCCCGCCGGGGTCACGTCGAGGGCCGACGCCAGGGAGCGCAGCCGCCGGGTGTCCTCGGCGGCGACGACGTCGGCGGTGGCCAGGGCGTCGACCAGCCGAGGCGATGCGTCTCGGACGTCGCCGAGCGGCGTAGCCGCGAGCACCAAACGGCCTGATCCAGATACAGGACTCACACCGCTCACCCTACGATCGGCCCCGTGAGCCTGATCGCACCGCAGTCCGCAGACGACGTGGTCACCGCCGGCGAGGTACCGCCGGCGAGCCCGCCACCGGGCAACGACCGCGAGACGCGGGCGCGCCTGCTCGAACCCGGCCCGCTGAGCACGGCCCTGCGCGGCTGGCTCGTCACGCTGACCGTCGCCCTGATCGGCGGGGTGGTGCGGTTCTGGAACCTCGGGTTCCCGACCGACAAGGGCACCCCGATCTTCGACGAGAAGCACTACGTGCCGCAGGCGGCGCAGGTGCTGCGCAACGGCGGGTACGAGGACAACCCGGGGTACGAGCTGATCGTGCACCCGCCGCTGGGCAAGCAGCTGATCGCCGTCGGCCAGTGGCTGTTCGGCTACGACGGCGTGGGCTGGCGGTTCACGGCGGCGCTCGCGGGCACGATCACGATCCTGCTGGTGGTGCGCATCGCCCGCCGGCTGACCCGGTCCGACCTGGTCGGCGCCCTCGCGGGCGTGCTGCTGATCGCGGACGGCATGAGCCACGTGCAGTCCCGGATGGGGATGCTCGACGCCTTCCTGACGCTGTTCGTGGTGGTGGCGTTCGCGTGCCTGGTCGTCGACCGGGACCAGGTGCGCGCCCGGCTGGCGGTGGCGGTGCGCGAGGGGTGGGCGACGGCGTCCCCCTACGGCCCGTGGCTCGGTTTCCGCTGGTGGCGGTTCGCGGGCGGCATCGCGCTCGGGCTGGCGTGCGGCGTGAAGTGGTCGGGCCTCTGGTACATCGCGTTCTTCGGCGTGCTGTCGGTGGTGTGGAGCGCGACGGCGCGGCGCGCGGCGGGCGTGGAGCGGCCGTGGCTGGGCGCGGCGGCCAAGGACCTGCTGCCGTCGCTGTTCGCCCTGCTGCTCGTGCCGGTCCTGGCGTACCTGGCGACGTGGTGGTCCTGGTTCGCCTCGGAGACCGCGATCGACCGGCACGTGGCGGGCGTGAAGATCCCCGAGGACGGCATCGTCCCGGCCCCGCTGCGGGCGCTCTGGTACTACACCACCAACGTGTACGACTTCCACACCGGCCTGGTGACGTCCGAGACGAACCGCCACCCGTGGGAGTCGAAGCCGTGGACGTGGCCGATGGGCCTGCGCCCGATGCTCTACTACTTCGAGGGCGCGGTCACCGGCTGCGGCGCGGCGACGTGCGTGGGCGCGATCATGCTGATCGGCACGCCCGCCCTGTGGTGGCTGGCGTTCCCCGTGCTGGCCTGGGCGCTGTGGCAGTCGATCGCCCGCCTGGACTGGCGCTACGCCGCCGTGCTCGTCGGCTACGGCGCGGGCTTCCTCCCGTGGTTCATCAACGTCGACCGCCAGATGTACTACTTCTACGCGATGCCGATGGCCCCGTTCCTGGCGCTGGGCATCGCGCTGGCCCTCGGCGAGGTCCTGGGCCGCCGCACGGACGGTCCCGAGCGCCGCGGCACGGGCCGCCTGGCCGTGGCCCTCTACGTGGGCCTGGTGGTGGCGAACTTCGTGTGGCTGTGGCCGATCCTCAACGGCACACCGATCACCCCGGAGATGTGGGAAGCCCAGAAGTGGCTGCCGTCCTGGAACTGACGCGGTGATCGCCGCCGCGCTGCTCGACCGGCAGCGCGGCGCCGATCACGCCAGGGGCGCGGGAAGCTCGGAGGCGGCCGACGTCCGGGAACCGACGTCGAGCTCCTCCGCGATCCGACCGACGCGCACGCCCGGGGCTCCGCGGCGGCGGTGGCGCCCGCGTTCCCGGCGTGCCGCCGGGTCAGCGCACGGGCCGGGTCGGCGGCTCCGGTCGGTCGATCATCCTGGTGACCGGCCCCTCCTTGCTCAGGCCAGCCTGCGACATCCACGTGCTCAGCTCGGCCCTGATCGCGGTCAGCGACGGGCGCTTGGCCGGGTCGGCGTCCAGCGCGCTGGTGAGCAGGCGGGTGTGGGCGCTGCGCTGCGGCAGCTTCACGCACGGCTCGCCCTGCGCGGCGGCCATGAGCGACGAGATCGGGTTCTCCCGCGATCCGCGCGGCGGGTGGCCGGTGAGCGCGTAGCTGACCGTCGCGGCCAGCTGCCAGGCGTCCGACGCGGGGCTCGCGGCCTCGCCGCGCGCGGTTTCCGGGGCGAGGAAATCGGGCGTGCCGACCATCATCCCGGTCGCGGTGAGCGTGCTGTCACCCTTGGAGCGGGCGATGCCGAAGTCGATCAGGTGCGCCGTGCCGGAGGTGTCGACGATGACGTTCGACGGCTTCACGTCGCGGTGCAGCACGCCCTGCTCGTGCGCCGCGACCAGCGCGTCCGCCATGTTCACCCACAGCCGCGCGGCGAGCGTGTCGGCGAGGAGGCCGCTCTTGAGCACCACGTCCGACAGCGGCTGGCCGTCGATGTACTCCATGATGATCGCCAGGCCGTCCGAGTCCTGGACGATGTCGAACACGCGCACGCAGTTCGGGTGCCGCACGGCCGCCAGGGCACGCGCCTCGCGCACCATGCGCTGCTCGGTGTCGTTGTCGGGCGCGTGCGCGAGCTTCACCGCGACGGTGCGCGCGAGCTGCTCGTCCACGGCCAGCCACACCGTGCCGAACCCGCCCCGGCCGAGCTGGCGGATGCGCCGGAACCGGCCGCCCGCCGGGTTCCACACCTTGCCCGAGTCCTGTGCCGGGGCCGGGTTGGACGCGGACGACGCGCCGGGGCCGAACGGCAGCGGGCCCGGCGTGTCGGCCAGCTGCGCCGGCTGTTCCACGCGGGCCGGCTTCGGCGGCTCCGGCGGCACCTCGGCGATCCGCGTGGGCGGGTAGTGCCGCTGCGGCGGGGTCGGCCGGTACGGCGGCGGCTTCGGCGGCGCGCCGTGCGGCTGGTAGGGCGGGATCTGCGCCGGCTGGTAGGGCGGCGGCTTCTCCACCTGGTACGGCGGCGGCTTCTGGGGCTGGTGACCGGACGACTGGTGACCGGACGGCAGCTGGCTCGCCGAGTGGTGGCTTGCCGGGTGGTGGTTCGCCGACTGCCGGCCCGACGGCTGCTGGCCGATCGGCTGGTTCGACGACTGGTGGGGCGGCGGCGTTCTGGACACCGCGGGCTGCGGGGTCGGGTTCCCGCGATCGCGACCGGGGCGGTTGAGCATGGCGGTAGTCAACCCGAAAATCCGCACCACCAGGGAGCCGACGAGCGCGACGGGGAAGAAACCGAGCAGCAGGTGGCCGACCAGCGTGACCGGCAGCGCCGACGTGGCCAGCAGCAACACGACGAACGGCGGCCAGAACACGCGGCGCGGCCAGTTCGGGCCGAGGCGGAACGCCGAACCGGCCTGGAGCATCACGAACAGCAGGCACAGCAGCGCCAGCAGCGCCGTCACGCACGCCGCGACCAGGAAGACCACCCGGCCGCCGCTGAACGCCTCGATGATCGACGGCGCGCCGACCAGGTAGTCGAACTGCGTGAACGCCCGGCACGGCGAGCCGGCCAGCGAGGCCGTGCCCGGCAGCGCCGAGGTGCGCAGCAGCTTGAACGCCGCCGAGAACGCCACCCACGGCAGCGCCAACGTGCTGGTCACGCCCAGCACGGCGAAGATCGCGCCGGTGACCGGCCCGTAGGAGTTGCCGACGACCCGGCGCACGGTGATCGACAGCAGGGCGGCGAGGGTGGGCAGCGCGCCGACCAGCGCGCCGAACGCCGTCATGGTCCACGCCCAGTCACCGGGGCAGAGGGACACGCCCACCCAGCCGTGCAGCCACGCCAACAGCGACCTGGCCAGCTCCACGACGCGCACCGCCCCTTCTCGTCGCCTCTCAGGGTACGGGTGCGGACCCCGCCACCGGCGCTGTCCGGCCGGTTCTGCCCGAGTGGCGGCGTGGCGGACGGTCCCCCGAACGGCCGCCCGCGGATACGCCCTGGTCATGCGCCCCAGATCCCCCGGAACGGGGAAGGGGGCCCGGCCGGAGCCGGACCCCCACGCGCGCGGACGCCGCCGCTAGCCCACGCGCTGCCACAGGGCCGGCACCGCCGGCGGCTCCCAGCCCGGTTGGGACGAGTGCCCCTGCAAGCACCTGTACCCGACGCCGTCGTAGGCCACGAGGGCACCGGCCGAGTACGCGACGCCCGGCTGCCAGGTGGTCTGGCCCGGGTTCGTGGTCGTGGTGGTCGGCGAGGTGGTGCTGGTCGGGGGTGTGCCGCCACCGACGACCAACCGGAGGCCGTAGACCTGGAGGATCTCGTTGACCGGCTGGAAGTAGATCGTCCCGCCGGACGTGCAGTTCCCGGAGCCGCCGGAGGTGACGCCCTGCGCCTGGTCGCCGGTCAACCACGATCCGCCGGAGTCGCCGGGTTCGGCGCAGGCGTTCGTTCGGGTCAGGCCGGTGATCGTGCCCTCGGGGTAGGTCACGGAGGCGTTCTTCTGCTGGATGGTGCCGCAGCGCCAGCCGGTCGTGGAGCCGGACCGGCACACCGAGGCACCGACGGGGGCCTCGGTCGACCCGGCCACCGGCACCGTGCCGGGGTAGCGGTTGACCAGGGGCCGCCCGGTGTTGCCGGCCGCCGTGCGCACCCAGGCGTAGTCGTTGCCGGGGAAGCTGGAGCCGGCGAACGTGCCGCTGGGCTGGGTCGTGGCGGCGCCGGTCCGCCCGCAGTGCCCGGCGGTGACGAACCCGCCTTCCACCGCGAACCCGACCGAGCACCGCGAGCCGCTGCCGATGTAGTAGGCGTTGCCGCCGATGACGTCGACCAGCGGGCGCGGGTCCTCGGTGGACCGCTCGACCCGCACGTCGCCCTCCGCGAGGCCGCTCGCCCGCGCGAACGCCCGACCGTGCGCCACGTCCCGGGCCAGCACCACCACGGTGTTGGTGGGCACGTCGACGTACCAGCCGGGCACCGTGTCGGGGGCGCTGCGCGCGTTGTCGTCGAGCGCGGTCTTGAGCGCGTCGAGCCGGCCCGCCGAACGGGCGACGACCCGGGCCTCCGCCCCGGCCGCCTCGATGGCCGGGACCTGCGACGGGTCGGTGGCGCCGACCACCAGCCGCGTGGCGTCGGCGTTCAGCCAGGCCCCCGCGAACGCCGGGCCGAGCCGTGCCCTCAACGCGCTCTCGGTCCGGGACGCGGCAGCCTCCCGGCCGATCCGGACGATCGCCTGGTCGGGCGTGATGTTCAGGTCGCGGGCCATGGCGGCGACCAGGCCGCCGTCCACGGCCGGTGGCGACGGGGGTGGACCGGCGGTCGCCGTGGTGGCCAGCGCCGCTGCGGTTCCAGCAGCGCCCAGGACAGCCACGGCGACGGCGGCGACGGTGCGTCGAGTCATCCGCTGTCTCCTTGCAGGGTGGTGACACGGGGTGCGGGGCCGTGCCACCGACGCTAGCCGGCGCGGGGCGACAGCGGATATGCCGACCTGGTCATACCGCCGCGTTATGGTCCAAACCAATCAAGGATCAGCCCCACGATCCACACCGCGGTCGACGCCGCACCGCGCGCCCGTCCGCACCCCGTCCAGCGCACCCGTCCCACTACCCCACCGGGCACCAGGGCCACCGCGCCCGCCGCACCACCCGTGGCTCCCGTCGGTGCTCCGGCACCCCGCTCCCACTCCGCCCGCCACCGCCGCCGCCGGTCGTGGCGTCGGGGGCCGTGCGCGCGGGTGCGGCGGGTGCCGGTGGCGCGTCCTCCCGGGGTTCGCCGTGGTCGGGGGTGGTCGCTCGGGGTTTCGTCATGGTCAACCGAGGGGCGGGACCCCCGTTCACGTACACGTCCAGGGCCATGATCACCTGATCGTGTAAGCCCACCGCCCGTCCCCGGCACCTCACAGCAGGCTGAGCTGGGTCCCCTTCTTCCTCCGCTTCGGCTGCGGTGCGCCGATCTGCTCGAACGCCTTGAGGTCCGCCAGGAAGGGCGACCTGGGGCGCGTCGTGGTGTGGCTGAGGAACAGGTGGCGCTGCGCCCTGGTCATCCCGACGAACAGCAGCCGCCGCTCCTCGTCGACCGCCGCCGCGTCGTCGTCACCCGGCCAGCGCATCGGCAGCAGGCCGTCCTCGCAGCCGACGATGAACACGACCGGGAACTCCAGGCCCTTCGACGCGTGCAGCGTGAGCAGCGAGATCCGGTCGGCGCGCGGGTCCCACGTGTCCACCTCCACGCCCAGCGCGAGCGACGTGTGGAACCGCTCGAAGTCGTCCCCGCACTCGACCGCCAGCGGCTTGAGCAGCTCGTACGCCGTGTGGTCGTCGCCCGCCACGGCGCGCACGCGCTCCAGCACGGTGGCACCGGTCGCCGCACGCAGCTCCGCCGCGATCCGGGCCACGCCGGGCCGGTCGGCCAACCGGTCGTGGGAGCGCTTCTGGAACGGCAGGCCCGCCGTGGTCAGGGCGTCGACCAGCGCCCGCGACTGGCGATCGGTGCGGTAGAGCACCGCGAAGTCACAAAATCCCAGGTTGGCCGTGCCGTCCGACGACACCCGGCCGCTGTCGAACGCGTGGAACGACGCGCCGCCCAGCACCTGCTCGACCGTCCGCGCCACGAACGCCGCCTCCGCCGACTCGGACGCCGCGTGGTGCACGCCGACGGGCGCGGCGCCGTGGTCGACCATCGGGTGCAGCTCGCGCCCCGGCACCAGCGAGGACGGCGCGATGACGTCGAGCGCACCGGTCACCACGGCGGCGGACGAGCGGTAGTTGCGGGTCAGGTGCACGGTCCGCGCGGTAGGGAAGTCCTCGCGGAAGCGCAGGAAGAACCCGACGTCGGCGCCCCGGAAGCGGTAGATGGCCTGGTCGGGGTCGCCGATCGCGGTCAGGTTGCCGTCGGCGGGCGCGAGCAGCCGCAGCAGGCGGTACTGCTGCTCGTCCACGTCCTGGTACTCGTCCACCGACACCCACCGCCAGCGGGCGCGGTAGGCGTCCACGAGGTCCGGCGAGTCCTCCAGCAGCGCGAGCGGCAGGGCGATGAGGTCGTCGAAGTCGACCAGGTCCTGCGCCCGCAGCGCCTCCTTGTACCGGCCGTCACCGGCGGCGACGAGGGCTCTGGCTTCCTTGTCGTCGTCGTCGACGACGGTGCGGGCGACGGCGAGCTGCTGGTCCGGGTCGGCCACCCCGAACGCGGGTGACAACCCCGCTGACGAGTGGTGTTCGCGCAGGATGACCACGCCGAGCGAGTGGAACGTGGCGATCGTCAACGCCGGGGCGTGTTCGGGCGCGAGCACGGCCAGCCGTTCGGCCATCTCCTCCGCCGCGCGCCGGGTGAACGTGATCGCGAGGCACTCCGACGCCGGCACACCGCGCCTGGTCACGAGGTCCGCGACGCGGTGCGTCAACGTCCGCGTCTTGCCGGTGCCCGGACCGGCGATGATCAGCAGCGGACCGGACTCGACGGACGCCGCCGCGCGCTGCTCGGGGTCCAGGCCGTCCAGCAGCGCGGTACCGCCCGGGGCGACGGCCGAGGTGGTGGCGGTGGGCGCGACGGGAGGCGACACCGGTGGCCGCGGTGCGGTCGGACGGTCCACAGCGGACTTGGCGGACCCGGTGCCGACGACCGCGCCGGCGGCCGGTTCGGTGTCGAACAGCGCGAACGCCGAGTTCCGCCGCTCCAGCTCCCCCGGCTCGAACAGCCGGATCACGCCGTACTCGCCGTCATACCCGGCGTCCCGCACCACCTCGCCCCGCCGCAGCCGGGTCACCGCCTCGCCCAGCAGCGGCGAGTGCGCGGCGATGTCGTCCACCGGCACGTCCCGCAGGATCACCAGCTCCGGCCCCAGCGCGGCGGTCAGCCTGTCGACCTCGGCGAGCACCTTCTTGCTCTTCGGTCCGGTGCCGACGATCTCGCTCACCATCTCCGGCAGCGGCACGAGGTTGGTGAACCCGGCGGCACCGGCGGGGCGCGAACCCGACGGCCGGTCCGCCAGCTCCTCGACCCGGCTGAGCACGCCGACGGTCAACGGCTTGCCGCACTCGGGGCAGATCCCGTTGTGCGCCAACGTCTCCCGCGGTTCCAGGCGCACGCCGCACTTGCGGTGGCCGTCGACGTGGTACTTGCCCTCCTCGGGGAAGAACTCCAGCGACCCGTCGAACCCCTCGCCGGTCTCCAGCGCGCGCCGCACCGCGTAGTAGTCGAGATCGGTGTCGAACAGCGTGGCCTCGCGCCCGAGGGCGGGCGGCGAGTGCGCGTCCGAGTTGCTGACCAGGCGGAACCGGTCGAGCCCGGACACCCGCCAGTTCATCTCCGGGTCGGAGGACAGCCCGGTCTCCACGGCGAAGACGTGCGGCGCGAGGTCGGCATAGCAGTCGTCGACCGCGTCGAACCCCGACTTCGAGCCGAGCACGGCGAACCACGGCGTCCACACGTGCGCGGGCACCAGGTAGCCGCCGCACTCCAGCGTGATCTCCAGCAGGTCTCGCGAGTCCAGCCCGAGGATGGGCCGCCCGTCCGACCCGATGTTGCCGATCTTCGCCATCCGCGCGTTGAACCGCGCCGCGGACTCCAGGTCGGGCATGTAGACGAGGTGGTGCACCTTGCGCGTGTGGCCGTCGCGCTTGTAGATCGTGGAGATCTCCACCGACAGCATGAACCTGACGGGCGCGCCGGCCAGCGACGGCGCCAGCGTGCGGTCGATGTCCCGGTCGAGGTCCTCGCGCAGCCGGAACAGCCCGGGGCCGGCCTCGACGAGGTTCTCGGTGAGGTGGTCGTACCACGCCGGGTGCGTGAAGTCGCCCGTGCCGACCAGCGAGATCCCCTTGCGGCGAGCCCACCACGTCAGGTGTTCGAGGTCGCAGTCGCGACTGCACGCCCGGGAGTACTTGGAGTGGATGTGGAGATCGGCCACAAAGCGCACCGCGCGATCCTAGTCACACCAACGGGTAGGGCTTCGCGCGCACGTCCGCCAGCCTCGACGCCACGGCGGTACGCCCTCCGGCCCGCGTGACCGCCCCCTGACGAACCGGTGTCCGACCTGATCGTGCGGGAGGGCGCGCCCCGTCCCGGCCGCGGACGCGCGAGGACATCCCGCCCGAAGACCGCTGAGCCAGTCCGAAATGAAAGAATCGAAAGGGTGGACGGACGGCCTGATTCGGCCTGACGTCACCCACGTGAGGGATGCTCCACGCGAACCGCCTGGGCGCCGGGGGCGATCCCGCGCCCCGCCGCCACGACAAACCGGGGAGCCCTCGACCGCGGGGTGGTCACCGAGGAGAAGCGGCCGAGGGCGGACCAGTCGACCGGGGGCTCCCCGGCGCGACCTCCGCGCACTGCCGCGACGGTCGCGACGGCCCCAACGCGACGGAGGCGGATTCCGTGTTACCGGAATCCGCCTCCGCGGTGTTCGTGCAGCTTGACCTCTGGTGGAGCTGAGGGGAATCGAACCCCTGACCTACTCGATGCGAACGAGTCGCGCTACCAACTGCGCTACAGCCCCGTGTTCCGTTGTCGTGCGGGGGAAGCATATCAGTAGCCGGGGGGTGGTTCCGCCACCCCCCTCTACTCGCCCACCGCCCGCCGGTACGGGAGGGCCTCGGGGCCGTCGAGCTCGACGAACACCGGGTCCTCGTCGTCGGCGTCCACCACGACCGTGCCGGGGCGGACCTGGTGCTGGAAGCGCGGGCGCGGGGCCAGTCCGTGCTGGTCGGTGACCTCCGCCTCGTCGTGCGGGTGGTGCGCGGCGGACCGCTCGGCGCCCCCGTCCACGTGCCGCGCGGAGCGGCGGTGGGAGCGGCCGAGGCGGGCCTGGCGGCGGGCGCGGACGTCCTCCTCGACGCGCACCTGGATGCGCAGATACACGAGGTAGGAGACGAGCGCCACGTCCACGGCGGCGTGGGCCCACCACACGAGCGGGTGAACGAAGCCGGCGACCACGCCGGTCACCAGGGCGGACAGGAACAGGGTGCCGACGACGCGGCGGCGGAACGCGTACTTGGCCTGCGCCAGGATCGCCGCGGTCTCGGGGTCGAAGCCGCCCCGGCCCGGGCGGTACGGGCGGTGCCCGAAGTCCGTCTCCGGCTCGTCGTACTCGTCGTCCTCGTAGTCGTCGAACTCGGCGTCGGGCATGGCGTCGTACTCCTCCTCCATGCTCCCGCGCGAAGCGTCGGCACGCTTGCGGGCGACCATCGGCACGAGGACGACCAACCAGGCCACGACCAGTCCCACGACGATCAGCGAGCTCGGCATCCCCGTCACCTCCCCCTACCCCGCGGCGCGCTCGGTGCGCACGCCACGCTAGTCACAACAGTCACACCAGTGTCGGAGGCTCGCCGACCGGCACAGGTACCGAAGTGTGGTCTATCACCCACTTTCGGGGGATACCAATAAGCCACTCAGCCTCCTGATCAGGCGGTTTGGGCGTACCCCTGTGCAACCATTCGGCGGACAATCCCTTCGGGTGACGCTTCCTCCGCGGTCATCGCGAAGCAGACGTGGTCGCGCCAGTCGCCGGCCACGTCGAGGTACCGCCGGAACAGGCCCTCCCGCCGGAAGCCGACCTTCGCGAGCACGCGCAGCGACGCCGCGTTCTCCGGTCGCGCGGTCGCCTCCAGGCGGTGCAGGCCGGCCGCGCCGAAGCAGTGGTCGACGACCAGCGCCAGCGCCGCCGTGGCCACGCCGCCCCGCGCCCGGTCCGCGGCGACCCAGTAGCCGACCCACGCCGAGCGCAGCGACCCGCGCACGATGTTGCCGACGGTGATCTGGCCGGCCAGCCGGCCGTCCACCGTGATCACGAACGGCAGGGCGTGGCCGCGGCGGGCCATCGACTTCAGCGACGACCAGTGCGCGGGCCACGCGAGCACGGCGTTGCGCTCGTGCCAGCCGTCGAACGCGGTCGGTTCCCAGTCCTCCAGGTAGGCCTGGTCCCGCAGTCGGGTGGCGGACCACGCGGAGGCGTCGCGCAGCCTCGGCGGGCGCAGCGCCACGAGCCCCGCGTCCACCCGCAGCGGTCCGAGCCGCGCGGGCCAGCCGGGGTGACGACCGCCTTCCCAGGCCAGGCTCATCTATCCCCTCTGCGCCAGGAAGCTGACCGTGACCTCGTCGCCGACCGCCACGTCGGTCACGTCCTCCTCCACCATGACCAGGCAGTTCGCCTCGGCCAGCGAGGCCAGCAGGTGCGAGCCGGACGTGCCGAGCGGCTGCACCAGGTACTCGCCGCTGTCCGCGTCGCGCAGCAGCTGGCCCCGCAGGAACCCTCGCCGCCCCTTCGTGGAGGTCAACGGCGACAGCAGGCGCGCGGTGACGGCCCGGCGGTAAGGGTTGCGCTTGCCCAGCGCGGCCCGGATCAGCGGGCGCACCAGCACCTCGAACACGACGAGCGCGCTCATCGGGTTCGACGGCAGCAGGAACGTGGGCACGGCGTCCGGCCCGAGCCGGCCGAAGCCCTGCACCGAGCCGGGGTGCATGGCCACGCGCGTCACGTCGACGTCCCCGAGGTCCGCCAGGGCCGCGCGGACCTCGTCGCCGATGACGCCCCCGACGCCACCCGCGACGACCACGATCTCGGACAGCAGCAGCCTGCCCTCGACGACCTCGCGCAGCCGGCGCGGGTCGGCGGACTGGATGCCGACCCGGCTGACCTCGGCGCCCGCGTCCCGGGCCGCCGCGGCGAGCGCGTAGCTGTTCACGTCGTAGACCTGCCCCTGGCCGGGCGTGCGGTCGACGTCCACGAGCTCCTCGCCCACGGAGACCACCGACACCCTCGGCCTGGGGTGGACCAGCACCTTGTTGCGGCCGACGGCGGCCAGCAGGCCGACCTGGGCCGCGCCGATGACCGAGCCCCGGCGGACGGCGACGTCACCGGTCTGCACGTCCTCTCCGGTGCGGCGGACGAACGCCGCCGACGGCACGGACCGCTGCACGGTCACCTTCGCCGCGTGCCCGTCGGTGTAGCCGAGGGGCACGACGGCGTCGGCCAGCGTCGGCAGGGGCGCGCCGGTCGCCACCCGGACCGCCTGACCGGGCTGCAACCGTCTGGGCTGGCGCGACCCGGCGGGGATCTCGCCGACCACGGGGAGCTTCACCGGCTCCTCGTTGGCGGCCTGCACGTCGACGCTGCGCACCGCGTAGCCGTCCACGGCGGCCTGGTCGAAACCGGGCAACGCGCGCTCGGCGACGACCTCCTCCGCGCAGAGCAGGCCCTGCGACTCGGAGATCGCCACCCGCACCGGGGCGGGCCGCACGGCGGCGGCCACGACCCTGGCGAGCTGCTCTTCCACTGACCTCATGTGTGTCCTCGTTCAGGAGTTGCCGAGGCGTTCCCGCAACCACTCCCCCAGCTCGGGCCCGTAGTCCGGGTGCTCGAGGGCGAAGTCAACCGCAGCCTTGAGGAATCCCCCGGGATTGCCCAGGTCGTGTCGCCCACCCCGGTGGACGACGACGTGCACCGGGTGGCCCTCGTTGATCAGCAGCGCGATGGCGTCGGTGAGCTGGAGCTCGCCGCCCGCGCCCGGCGTGATGCGCTTGAGTGCGTCGAAGATCGCCCGGTCGAGGAGGTAGCGGCCGGCGGCGGCGAACGTGGACGGCGCGTCCTCGGCCTTGGGCTTCTCGACCATGCCGACGACCCGCTTCACGTCGTCGTGGCCGATCTCCTCGACGTCGAAGACGCCGTAGGCGGAGATCTGCTCGCGGGGGATGTCGAACGCGCACAGCACGCTGCCGCCGTGCTCCTCGCGGACCGCCGCCATCGTCGACAGCACGCCGGTGGGCAGCACCAGGTCGTCCGGGAGGAGGACGGCCACGGCCTCGTCGTCACCGGTCAGGTTGCCCTCGGCGCAGCCGACCGCGTGGCCGAGGCCCAGGGCCTTGTCCTGGATCGCGGTCTCCACGGTGAGCAGGTTCTGCGCGCGGCGGACCTTGTCGAGCAGGTCCGACTTGCCGCGGGCCTCCAGCGTCTGTTCCAGTTCGGGCTGCGGTCGGAAGTACTCGGCCACCGCCTCCTTGCCCGGGGAGGTCACGATCACGAGCCTGGTCGCGCCGGCCTGGGCGGCCTCGGTGGCGACGAGTTCGATACCGGGGGTGTCGACGACCGGCAGCAGCTCCTTGGGCACCGCCTTGGTGGTCGGGAGGAAGCGCGTGCCCAACCCCGCCGCGGGCACGATTGCTGTCTGGAAGGCGCTCATGAAATGCGAGGGTAACGGCGTGCTCGGGGTGATCCGCGATGACGTCCGGTGAACGTGACGGGAAGGCGACGCTCCGCGCACGGCTGCGGTCCTTCCGGCGTGGCGCGGTGATGCCGTCGATGGCGTCCGAGGCGCCGCGCGCCGTCGCGGCGCTCGGCGTCCGGCCGGGTCGGGTGGTGTGCGCGTACGCGGCCTCGGCGCGTGAGCCGGGTTCCGTGGCGATGCTGGACGCGCTGGTCGGGGCCGGGTACCGGGTGCTGCTGCCGGTGGTCGTGGGGGACGGGTTGGCGTGGGCCCCGTACGACGGCCGGCTGCGGCCGGGGGCGTTCGGACTGCCGGAACCGGTGGGGGCCGCCTCGGCCCTGCCCGCAGGGGTCGCGCTGGTGCTGGTGCCGGCGCTGGCCGTGGACCACGCCGGGGTGCGGCTGGGCAAGGGCGGCGGGTACTACGACCGGGCGCTGGCGTCGTGCGCGGCGCCGAAGGTGGCGGTGGTGCGGGACGAGGAGTTCGTGCCGGTGCTGCCGGCCGAGCCGCACGACGTCCGGGTGGACGCGGTGCTGACGCCGTCGGGCCTGGTCCGGCTGCCGCTGCGACCCCGTCCGCCGGGGCGTCCGCTGTGACGTTGACCTGTGGTGTTTGCATCACGTGGAATGCATGCCCCATCATCTTCGTTGGCACTCGTAACGTCCGAGTGCCAACCAGGACTCGTTGGAGGGGCTGACCGTGCCGACCTACCAGTACGCCTGCACCGAGTGCGACCACCGGTTCGAAGCCGTGCAGGCCTTCTCCGACAACGCGCTGACCGAGTGCCCCGAGTGCTCGGGCAAGCTGCGCAAGCTGTACGGCGCGGTCGGCGTGGTGTTCAAGGGCAGTGGCTTCTACCGGAACGACAGCCGGTCGTCGTCCTCGTCGGCCGAGTCCTCGTCCTCGTCCAAGGGCGAGTCGAAGGGCGAGTCGACCTCCACCCCCGCGACGCCGTCGACCTCGTCCGGCTCGTCCTCGTCTTCCTCTTCCTCCTCCTCGACGCCGGCCGCCGCCGCGTCCTGAGGTAGTTGTCCACAGGCCCTCGAGTTGTCCACAGCTCGGGGGTTCGTGCTGTCCCCGGCCCCTTCCCGTCCCTACCGTCGATCCCGTGGTGCTCATCAGAAGGATCTTGGCGGGTGTGCTGGTGCTGCTGGCGGTCGTCCTGGCCGTGCTGCCGGCGGGCCCCTCGGTCGACGTGGTCGTGGCGGCGCGCGACCTGCCCCCCGGTGTGCCGCTGACCGGTGACGACGTCCGGGTGGCGTCCCTGCCGCCGCCGCTGGTGCCGTCCGGGGCGGTGTCGCGGGCGGAGGCGGTGGGTCGGGCGCTGGTCAGCGCGGCGAGGTCGGGCGAGCCGTTGACCGACGCCCGGCTGGCGCCGGGGTCGCCGGAGACGTCCTCGGTGGCGGTGCGCCTGGCCGACCCTGGCGTGGTCGGGCTGCTGAGACCGGGCAGCCGGGTCGACGTGGTGGGCGCGGGGGCGCACGTGCTGGCGTCGGACGCGTCCGTGGTGGCGGTGCGCGACGGCGAGGTGGTGGTCGTCTCGGCGGACCGCGCGGCGGCCAGGCGGATAGCCGCGGAGTCGCTGGCCGCCCCGGTCGCCCTCACCCTCCGCTGATCCGGCCGTGGTGGCCGTGGTGGCGCGGCGCGGGAGGCGGTGGCGTCGATCGCCGTTCCGGGCGTTCAGGCTCGACGCCCCGCGGGTAGAGGGGCGGGGAGATCGCGGAGATCACCACGTTCGGTCCGCGGGTGTCCGAGTCGCCCGGCCGCCCACGACGCACGTGCCGGCCGGGTCACCCGGGCCGTTACCCTCCGCTAGCGCCGAACACCCCCCGAACGGAGGAGTCAGCAGTGATCAAGGGCTTCAAGGACTTCCTGATGCGCGGCAACGTCATCGACCTGGCCGTGGCCGTGGTCATCGGCGCCGCGTTCAACGACATCGTGAAGGCGTTCACGTCGTACCTGATCAACCCGATCATCGCGTCGTTCGGCGGCGCCAACGTCAACGGGCTCGCGGTGCGGCTCGGCGACAACGAGAAGACCATCCTGGACTTCGGCGCGATCATCACGTCGGTGATCAACTTCATGATCGTCGCGGCCGTCGTCTACTTCATCTTCGTGCTGCCGATGAACAAGATCAAGGAACGCCGCAAGCGCGGCGAGGAGGCCGGTCCGCACGAGCCGACCGACGTGGAGCTGCTCAAGGAGATCCGCGACCTGCTGGCCTCGGAGCGGAAGACGCAGACGCCGCTCCAGCGCCGCTACGACGACAACGCCTGAGGCTCGCGCCGGGCCGCGGCCCCCCACCGGGGGCAGGCGGAACGGCGTGGTGCGGTCGGCGAGGTCGTCCGACCGACGCGGGACGCGACCGGACGTGCCCGGCATCGCCCGGTCGCCGAACCGAGTGCCGGGTCGCGCGGCTCGACCACGCCCGCGCCGGGTGGACCATCGTGCAGGGCCGCACCGCCCACGTGCACGTCAACGACGAGCCGGCCGCCTGGCGGCCGGCGGTGCGGTGACCACGCCTGCGGTGCGGTCACCGCGTCGGCCGGGGCACCGCGCCCCGTCAGCCGCCGTGGTGCGGGGGGCGGTTCTCCCGGTACCAGTCCTCGTCCCGGGCGGTGGGACGCGGGCTGTCCGACGTGTCGTCGGGGAGGACGTCGCCGAAGACCTCGGCCAGACGGCGACGCCGGGCCGCCTCGCGGGCGCGGGCGGCCTCGGTGTCGTCCGACGGGGTGTCGTCCCGTGGTGCGGTCACGACTCGTCTAGGCCGGAGATCTGCTCGATCACGTACGGCACGAGGGCGGAGAGGGTGGCCATGCCGTCGCGGACCGCCGAGCGGGAGCCCGCGAGGTTGACCACGAGGGTGCTGCCGGAGATGCCGACCAGGCCGCGGGAGATGCCCGCGTCCACGGCGCCCGCCGCCAGGCCGGAGGCGCGGAGGGCCTCCGCGATGCCGCTGATCGGCCGGTCGAGGACGCCCTGCGTGGCGTCCGGTGTGACGTCGCGGGGGGACACGCCCGTGCCGCCCACGGTGACCACCAGGTCGACGCCGCCGATCACGGCCGTGTTCAGGGCGGCGCGGATGTCCACGATCTCGCCTTCCACCGCGACGGTGCCGTCGACGATGAACCCCGCTTCTTCCAGCAGCTCGGTGACCAGCGGGCCCGTGCTGTCGTCGTGCTCCCCGTGCGCCACCCTGTCGTCGACGATCACGACGAGGGCGCGTCCCAGGCGCTGCGCGCTGCGTTCCATGCGGCAACCGTAGCCAATCGACGGATCTGACGGTTCCGTGACATGACGCTGCGGGGGCACGCGTTCCCGCCGGGGCGCCCCTAACTTCGGTGACGTGCGCGTTCTCCTCACCGGCGGAGCCGGGTTCATCGGATCACACGTCGCCGACTCGGCACGCCTGGCCGGGCACGAGGTGGTCGTCCTCGACGCCTACCTGCCCCAGGCGCACCCGACCCCGACCGGGCCGGTGTGCGACGTGACCGACCCGGACGCGGTCGGGCGGCTGCTGGCCGGTGTGGACGTCGTGTGTCACCAGGCGGCGGTCGTCGGGCACGGGCTCGACCCGTCCGACGCCCCGCTGTACGCCCGCAACAACGACCTCGGCACGGCCGTGCTGCTGGCCGCGATGCACCGGGCGGGGGTGGGGCGGCTGGTCCTGGCGTCGTCCATGGTGGTCTACGGCGAGGGCCGCTACGAGTGCGCCGAGCACGGCGTGGTGCGGGCGGCGCCGCGACGACGGGCCGATGTGGACGCGGGCCGGTACGAGCCGCCGTGCCCGCGGTGCGGTGCGCCGCTGGAGCCGCGCCTGGTGCCCGAGGACGCGCCGCTCGACCCGCGCAGCACGTACGCCGCGAGCAAGCTCGCCCAGGAGCACTACGCGGCGGCGTGGGCGCGGCAGACCGGCGGGCACGTGTGGGCGTTGCGCTACCACAACGTCTACGGCCCGCGGATGCCCCGGGACACGCCGTACGCGGGCGTGGCGAGCCTGTTCCGGTCGGCTCTGGAGCGCGGCGAGGCGCCGACCGTGCTGGAGGACGGGCGGCAGCGGCGGGACTTCGTGCACGTCTCGGACGTGGCCCGGGCCAACGTGCTCGCGGTCGAGCGGCCCGGTGAGCCGGGCGCGCTGACGCCGGTGAACGTCTGCTCGGGCGAGCCGCGCACGGTCGGCGAGCTGGCCGGACACCTGGCGCAAGCGTTTGGCGGACCGGAGCCGAGGGTGCTCGGCGGGGCGCGCCCGGCGGACGTCCGGCACGTGGTGGCCGACCCGGCGCGGGCGCGGGAGCTGCTCGGCTTCCGGGCCGGCACGTCGTTCGCGGACGGGGTGGAGCGGTTCGCGACCGATCCCCTGCGCTGATCCCCTGCGCTGACCGCCGACGGGACGGCGGCCAGGCGTCAGGGACGGTCTGCGGCGGTCAGGGGGAGGCGGACCTCGAAGCGGCAGCCGGGGCCGTGGTTGAGGGCGGTGATCGTGCCCCGGTGCGCCTCGACCAGGCCGCGCGCGATGGCCAGGCCCAGCCCCCCTCCCACGGGACGGCGGTGCGGCGCCCCCCGGAACGCCACGTCGAACACGCGCGGCAGGTCGGTGTCCGGGATGCCGCCGCACGCGTCGTCGACCCGCAGCAGCGCCGACGGACCGTCCACGTCGACCCGCACGGCCACCGTGCCGTCGGGCGGGGTGTGCCGGATCGCGTTGGACAGCAGGTTGCGCACGACGCGCGCCAACTCCGGGTCGGACCCCAGCACCACCGGCCACGTCGCCGCGTCCGCCCGCAGCACCACGCCCTTGCGGGAGGCCACCGCCGCCTCCGCCGCCACGACCCCGCTCACCACGTCCGCCAGCGGCACGTCGGAGAGCGTCAGCCGCAGCGCGCCGGCCGTGATCCGGGACAGCTCGAACAGGTCGTCCACCATCCCGGACAACGCCTCCGCCTCGGCGGAGATCCGGCCCGCGTAGTCGGTGACCTCGTCCGGCCGCGCGACGACGCCGTCCGCGAGCGCCTCGGCCATCGCCCGGATGCCGGCCAGCGGCGTGCGCAGGTCGTGGCTGATCCACGCCACCAGTTCGCGCCGCGACGCCTCGGCCGCCCGCTCCCGCTCCCGCGCCTCCCGCTCCCAGACGCTGCGCCGCGCCAGCGCCCGCCCCGACAGCACGGCCGCGGGCACCGTCACCAGCGCCACCAGCACGCACACCAGCAGCGTCGTCATCAGGATCGGGGTGAACATGAACCCGCTCACCGCGAGCACCCCGCCGATGGTCGCCACCACCGGCACGATCGCCAGCACGGTCATCGCCCGCGCCAGCGACCCGTCCGACGACCGCCGCAGCAGGAGCACGCCCAGCAGCGCCAGCGGCAGCGAGAACAGCACCGCGTACGGGAGGATGTGCCCGATCTCGACCAGCATCACGCGCCCCCGTCGTACCGGTAGCCGACGCCCCACACGGTCGCGATGCGCACCGGGCGCGCCGGGTCGGCCTCCACCTTCTCCCGCAACCGCCGCACGTGGACGGTCACCGTGGACTGGTCGCCGAACTCCCAGCCCCACACCCGCGACAGCAGGTCGGTGCGCGAGAACGCGGTGCCCCGGTGGGCCAGGAAGAACACGAGCAGGTCGAACTCGCGGGTGGTGAGCGCCAGCTCCACGCCGTCGAGCGAGGCGGACCGGGCGCCCACGTCGACCCGCAGCCCGCCGTCCGCCAGGACGGACGGCGACCGCACGGCCGCCGCCTTCGACCGCCGCAGCACGGACGTGACGCGCAGCGCCAGCTCGCGCGGGCTGAACGGCTTGGTCACGTAGTCGTCCGCGCCGAGCCGGAGCCCGGCGATGCGGTCCTCCTCCTCGCCCAGCGCCGTCAGCATCACCACCGGCACGGCGCTGCGCCGCCGCAGCCTGCGGCACACCTCCAGGCCGTCGACACCGGGCAGCATCAGGTCGAGCACCACGAGGTCCGGTTCCCGCTCGGCGAACCGGCGCAGCGCGGCCTCGCCGTCGCCGACCAGCTCGACCTCGTGCCCGGCCAGCTCCAGGTAGCGGCGGACCACGTCCCGCACCACCACGTCGTCGTCCACGACGAGCACCCTGTCCACAGCAGCCTCACCAGTTGGTCAGCAGGAGGTGGTTGACCGCGAGCGCGGTCACCGCTTGCACCGCGAGCCATGGTCGTCGCCGATCGGGCACCAGCACCACCAGCCACACGGTGAACGGCAGCCAGATGCGCTCGACCTCGGCCTTGCTCAGCCCCGACGCGTCGGCCAGCAGGACCATCACGAGCGCCGCGCCCGCCAGGGCGCACGCCGGGCCGCGCCACCGCGCCGCGAACGGGGCGAGCCCGCAGGCCAGGACGGCCGCCGCGAGGTTCGCCCACACCCAGTAGCCGTACGACCGGGAGGAGGCGATGCCCTGGTGGTACCGGTCGACGACCAGGTGGTACCCGTCGAGCCACCAGAACCCGAGGGCCGCGAACACCGCCACCACGGCCAGCGCGCCCGCCACGGCCAGGCCGACCTCGCGCCACCGCCGCCACAGCACGGTCAGCGCGAGCACGCCGACGAGCACCAGCCCGTAGGACAGGAACACCGCGAACCCGAGCACGACCCCGCCGAGCAGCGGCCGGCCGACCGCGAGCAGCGCGACCCCGCACGCCGCGACGCCCGCGAACAGGCCGTCCGCCGACACCCCGAACCACACCGCGCCGGGGAACAGCGCCACGAACGGCAGCACCGCGCGGGCGTGGCCCTCGGAGGCGACGGCGCGCACGGTCACCGGCACGGCCACCGCCACCAGCGCACCGACCAGCACGGTGAACGCCGACGCCGCCGTGCCGCCGGACAGCCCGACCCGGTCCAGGCCGACGTACACCAGCAGCGCACCCGGCGGGTGCCCGGACACGTGCGTCGTCCACGAGTCGGGCTGGAAGTCGAGGATGCGGTCGGCGAACGTGCGCAGCACCAGCGGCACGTCGGTGACGCCCGGCACCTCGTGCAGGTACTCGTCGGTCGTGGTCAGCCTCGTGGTGAACCCGCGCGCCCAGCCGTCGACCAGGGCCAGCGACGTCGTCCACGCCACCGCCGCCGCGTAGCCCGCGCCGAGGGCGCCCCGCCACGGCAGGCGCGCGGCGAGGTCCGGGCCCCACACCACCACGGCGACGGCGACCAGCACGGCGAGGGGCGTGCCGACGCCGACGTGCGGCAGCCAGGTGGCGAACAGCGGCGGCGCGCCCGCGAACGTCAGGCGGGGGTCCAGCTCCGCCCCGACCACGGCGGCCAGGACGACCAGGGCCACGGCGGCCAGGACACGGGGCACGGCCCCACCGTAGGGCCGCGGCGGCCCCGCGGGAGGTGTCCGGCGGCATCCGTCAGCGGTCCGTAAGGAGTGGCGGCGCGTCAGGATTCGGTAAGCACCGCAAGCCTTCCGGACGCTCCACAGCGGACCGATGCTCGGTAGGTGGACGACATAGACGTGGTGCTCCCCTGTCTGGACGAGGCGGCGGCGCTCCCGCTGGTGCTGGGCGCGATGCCCGCCGGCTACCGGCCCCTGGTGGTGGACAACGGCTCGCGCGACGGGTCCCCGGACATCGCGCGCTCGCTCGGCGCGGAGGTGGTGCACGAGCCCCGGCCCGGGTACGGCGCGGCGGTGCACGCGGGCGTGGAGCGGGCGCGCTCGGAGGTGGTGTGCGTGCTCGACGCGGACGGCTCGCTCGACCCCGGCGACCTGCCGGCGCTCGTGGCGCTGCTGGCGGGCGCGGACCTGGCGGTCGGGCGGCGCGTGCCGTCGGCGGGCAGCTGGCCGTGGCACGCGCGGGCGGGCAACGCGGTGCTGGCGGCCCTGCTGCGGCGGCGCGGCCTGCCGGTGCGCGACATCGCGCCGGTGCGCGCGTTCCGCCGACGCGACCTGCTCGACCTCGGCGTGCGGGACCGGGCGTTCGGCTACCCGCTCGAACTGCTGCTGCGCGCGAACGCGGCGGGCTGGCGCGTGGTGGAGCGGGACGTGCCCTACGGCCCGCGCGCGGCCGGGACCAGGTCGAAGGTGTCGGGTTCGGTGCGCGGCACGGTGCGCGCGGTGCACGACATGGCGGGAGTGCTCCGGTGACGCCGGTCAGCCTGCTGGTGGTCGCCAAGGCCCCGGTGCCGGGGTTGGCGAAGACGCGGCTGTGCCCGCCCGCGTCACCGGAGGAGGCGGCCGACCTGGCCGCGGCGGCGCTGCTGGACACGCTGGACGCCGTGCTGCGGACACCGGGCGCGCGGCCCGTCGTGGCGCTGACCGGCGACCTGCGCGCGGCCCGGCGGGCGGACGAGGTGCGGGCGGTGCTGCGGCACTGCGCGGTCCTCCCCCAGCGGGGCGACGGGTTCGGGGCGCGGTTGGCCAACGCGCACGCCGACGCGCACCGGGCGCACGGCCTGCCGGTGCTCCAGATCGGCATGGACACGCCCCAGGTCACACCGGCGTTGCTCGGCGAGGCCGTCGGGTTGCTCGACGGGCACG